>CAZAGT010000041.1:10675-21564 GCA_964484515.1 uncultured Desulfobacteraceae bacterium
GGCGAGCACCATGAGCCAGAAGTCGGATTTCATCACAATGCCGAAGAGTACCTGCCCCATGAGAATGGCGACAAGCACGTCGATAAAGGCGATGAAAAAGTAGGGCGTTGCTTTTCCCAGCAGCAGCTCACCTGCACCCACGGGAAGGGCGCGGAGGGTCTCCATGGTGCCATTCTCGTATTCCCTGGCAATGACCAGCGAGGTGAGCATAGCGCCGACGATCATGATGATAATGGCAATGATTCCCGGGATGATGAAGTTGCGGCTTTGGAGGTCCTCGTTGAACCAGACGCGGATGCGCCCCTCCACCGGCGGATGAATCGGCTCCCTGCCCTTGCGGTTCAAGAATGCCACCAGTTGCCTCTGGTTGTATTGTTCGATGAAGGCCGTGATATATGCCCGCGAGATACCCGCATAATTAGGGTCGCTTCCATCCAGCAGGACTTGAATGGGGCTTTCGCGGTCGGCCCTGATGACTTCGGTCCAGTCAGGCGGGATGACGATGCCCATGATGGCCCAGCCTTGATCGAGGTATCGGCTCAGGGCGCGGGTGTCCAGCGGGTAGGCAACGACGTCAAAATAGGGCGATGCATCCAGCCTTTGGATCAGATCACGGCTCAGCGCTGTTCGGTCGTGGTCCACCACAACAGTCCTGACATCCTCGACGTCCAGGCTGAGGGCGTAACCGAAAAGAAGGATGAGCAGCAACGGGATCAGGAAGGCCAGGTAAACACTGCGGAGGTCCCTGATGAGATGGTAGAATTCCTTGCGGGCAATGGCCCGGCTCTTTCTGAGGTTCACCGCTTGCCCTGGGTCATCAGATGGATGAAGGCGTCATTCAGGTCGGCGTCGTTCCTCTCGGGAAAGGCCTGCCGCACGATTCCGGCAGGCGTACCGCTCGCCACGATCCGACCCTCATTGATCATCACGATCCGGTCGCAGTTGAGGGCTTCGTCCATGTAGTGCGTAGTCACAAACACGGTGACTTGCTGCTGGGTGAGATACGTGATGAAATTCCAGAAGTGGCGTCGGGTGATGGGGTCAACCCCTGAGGTGGGTTCGTCCAGGAAAAGGATCCGGGGCCGGTGAAGCAGCGCACACCCCAACGCCAGCCTCTGCCGCCAGCCCGGAGGCAGGTCACGGGTGAGGCGGTCCTGCGTGTCCTCAAGGCGCGTCGTCTTGAAGACCCATTCCATTCGCTCTCTCCATAAGGACTTCGGTACGGCATAGATGCCCAGGTAGAAGCGAACGTTTTCGTATGGGGTAAGGTCGAGGTAGAGCGAGAATTTCTGTGACATGTAGCCGATCGTTTGCTTGATCCGCTCCGTACCGGTCAGGATATCGTGTCCTCCCACGCGGCCGGAGCCGGAGGTGGGTGTGATGAGCCCGCAGAGCATACGAATGGTGGTGGATTTGCCCGCGCCGTTGGGACCCAAAAAACCAAAAATCTCGCCCTTCTTAACGGTGAAGGAGATGCGATCCACGGCCGTGAAGGCGCCGAATCGTTTTTGGAGATCCTTGACCTCAACTTCAACCCGGGACCCCATGGCATTTACTTCCCAAAATCATCGTGAACCAGGGTCTCATCGACTTCCTGGATCCGGGCCATCATAGCCTGCTCCAGCGATGAAAACGTCGCCCGCATATCATCAGGGGTGGCCTCCCCCAGCATCTTGGAACGGTGAAGCAGGGCGAGCCGGTCACACTTTTCCCCTTCGTCCAGGTAGGAGGTCGAAACGAGGATGGTCATCCCGTCATTCTTCATCTCGCGAAGGATGTCCCAAAATTCTCGGCGCGAGATCGGATCCACGCCGTTGGTGGGTTCATCCAGGATGAGGACTTTCGGTTGATGGACCAATACGCATGCAAGGCCCAGTTTCTGCTTCATGCCACCGGAGAGGTCCCCTGCCCGTCTGGTTGCGAAAGGGCTCAGATTCGAGAATCCTAGATATTTTTCCCTGCGGCGTTCGCGTTCGGGACCCGCGATCTCGTAAATGTCCAGGAAGAAATCCAGGTTCTCCTGCACCGTCAAGTCAGGGTAAAGGCCAAAGCGCTGCGGCATGTACCCCATCAATTCCTTTGCCAGCGTCCTGTCTGATACCACGTCGTAACCGCCTACGTGGATGTGTCCGCTGGACGGTCGGATCATGGTGGCGATCATCCTCAAGATCGTCGTCTTTCCCGCGCCGTCCGAGCCTACCAGACCGAAAATGCTCCCGGCCGGCACCTGGATGGAGATCCCGGAGACGGCCTGAAGAGCGCCAAAATGCTTGGTGACGTTTTCAACCTGAATCATGCTCATGGGGATGGGTGGGAGAGGTTCACCTGAGCCAGGCATCGGCCGGCATACCGGTCTTGAGCTCCAGGCCCGGGTTGGGGATGGAGACCTTGACCAGATACACCAGTTTGACCCGCTCCTTATGGGTTTGGATGATCTTCGGGGTAAATTCAGCCTCGGGCGAGATGTAGGAGACACGGCCGCGGTAGGGGCGGTCGGGGAAGGTGTCGATCCTGATCTCCACCTCCTGGCCGGGCTTCACGTTTCCGATGTGCGTTTCATCAACAAAGATTTTCAGATCCACGTTGGAGAGGTCGGCCAGGGAGATGGCTTCTCGGCCGGGGGTGACCACCTCTCCGGGCTCCACGTTGCGGCTGGTAATGATACCCCCGAAGGGCGCCTTAAGCCGGGTTTGCCGGAGCTGAATCTCGGTCAAATCAAGCGTAGCACCGGCGGCCTTGACCTGGGCCTCGGCCGCTTTGATCTCGCGCTTCGTGGCTTCGATATTCTTCAGGTTGCTTCTGGCCTCCTCCAACGCGGCTTCCCCTTCGGCCAGTTTGGCCTGGGCGGCCTCAATTGACTCCTCGCGGTATCCTTCTTTGAAAAGCCGATAAGATTCCTTCGCCCGCTCATACTCCCTGTGCGCCTTCTCGTAGGTAAGATCCGCAGCCTCCCGCTCCTTCTCGGATACCACGTTTCTCTCAAAGAGCTCATCGAACCGGCTCTTGTCCCGCAAGGCTTTTTCCCGGTTTGCCCGCGCTTCCTCCATGGCTTGACGGGCCTGTTCAACCTCCTGCGACCGGTAACCCGATTGCAGCTCGTGGAGACTCGCTTTAAGGGCCCTGACAAGGGCCTCGGCCCTGACCACCTGGGCCGGAAGCGTCTTTTGCTGAACCACCAAAAGGGCCTTGAGCCGCTCGAGGCCTTCCCGGACCCGAATCAGATCGGCCTCCGCCTGGTCCCTGCGGGCAATGGCCTCGGAGCGGTCCAGCTCGGCCAGGATTTGGTCTTTCTTGACGTGCTGCCCTTCGTCCACGAACACCCGCTCCACTCGGCCGCTCACTTGAAAGGACAGGTTTGACTCGGTGGCCTCAATGGTGCCTGAATAGAAGAGTTCTGCGGAGCGCTGCTCACGTTGTCCCCAATAGACGAGCGTGCCGACTCCGATGAGCATCACGCAAAGAATGAAGAGCCGCAGGCGTCGCTTAGCCATGAGGATCTCCAACAAAGCGGTGGGGGCATCCCTAAATCTCTGTTTCTATCTCCGAATTGGAAGGGTGCCGAAACACGACCTCTAGCTAAAGATCGACCTCTCCACCGCCACTCAGGTCGTCTCCACACCACCAAGCCCGGCCCGCTCTTGAGGGGATCGGCACCCTCAGAGCGGACCTCTTTCTTACTTCGCTCAAGAGGAATAGGTAGTTCAGGGCCTCATGCTGCGATGATGATCGATTGTAGCCAACTGCCTTGCTGGCGTCAAACCGAACATCAGCCGACGCTCAATCCCATCTTTTACTCACCGGCTTCACCTCTCTGACAACACTACGGCTGCGAGTGCTCAGGCAGCATGATGGCTGGTTTTATGATTGGCGATGGGTTGGTCGGCTAAGAGGCATCGTTTCGACTGAATTCGAGGAGTGGGACATATTGACAAGAGTGGCGCAGAAATACGGTGACAAAACGATCGTCAAATAACCCAAGAATCTTCTTTGTTGCCAAAGATCGGTTCGGTCCATTTCGTTGTTGGGAGATGCTGGAGCTTTCTATACCACCACATCCAACTCCTGGATGATCCCAGGGACTCCGTTTTCATATAGGAAAACCCCTGTCTTCTTAATTTGACCCTGGAGTTCGTTCCTGGTCCCTTTCAGGGCGAATCGGGAGGGGAGATTTCCAAGATAAAGGGCTCCAATGTCCTTATCCTTCAAGCTCTGCAAAGTCGAATTCCCTTCTTCATCCACGCTCCACACAGAGAGTTGATCATAGACCGGGTCGTTCTCATCAATCCAGTCGTTGGCATCTTCATCATAGGAGGAAAGCTCGTTGAATCCTTCACCCGTCCGAGGGCCGAAGAGTTCCTTTCCGTCGTTGATGATCCCATCATTATTCAGATCAAGGGCAAGAAATCCACTGCCCGGCCTGATCATGGGAACATCCTCCGCGACTCCGTCCGAATCCAGATCAAACGAGAACTTCAGGTCGCTTAGTTCGGAGGCCTTGCCGTCGAAGTTCAATACGATCGGGTCCATTAGGGCGGCATCTCCGACCCTTAGATCTAGGTGATGATGGGAGACGAATTCCCTGTTCATCTCAAGCCGAAGTGAAAACTCGATATCCTTGCCGGCGGCAGTCTGAATAATGCCGGCCCCTGTAAGAGACACGTTTTCGCTTTCGAAATGAGAGGCATCGTGGTTGTAGGCGACGCCCCAACCTTCTCTTGTTTCCGGATCATGATTGTGTGTTTGGGTCGGTGGCTGGGGATCATTTGGCGGATCCGCGTCTTTTAGAAAGGTTGACGCATCCAAGATCTCGACGTCTCTGCCGGACATGATCTCTACCAACAGGGCTTCAAGCGTGATTTCGTGCGAATGCTTTAATTCCACTTTTTTTTTGTTGGCACGATCTTTCGCTTCAACCACGTAGGATTTCGCCTTTTCAGAAATGGTTATCCTGTCACTCTGTAAGCCGGGATCCCTTGAATCAACCCAGAGCCGGAGGTTCTCCTGCTCTTCATCCTTTTCGATGAAGTTACGCGTGCTGGCTAAAAGGACATTTGAATGGGCTATCTTCATATGACGACCTAAGCGCTACAAAAGGAAACCTGAAGAATGAAAAAGGGGGAAGCGTTACCGTATATGGGCGGTCGAAGAGCAGTTGGGTAATCGAACTCAGACCACGATATCGATGTTTTGTCCGATCCCCAAAGACTGAAGCAGTCCCGTCATCAGTTCTTCCTGGAGTTCCAGGGCATCGGCTAGGAGCGTGATATTCGCTTCGCTCTGAACTTGTGATTCTTTAAGTGCCGTGGCCTGGGCGGCCATCAATGAGACACCGGTTCCGCCGGGATGGACAGTCATGAGAGCTCCTTTGGGCTGTGAATAGACCTCTGTAGACTATGATTATCGGCACAAGCTCACGATTTCTTAAATGGTGAGTGGGAGGAACATATTCAGGTTAAATGTAAAGTCGTTTTCAATGCGTGATCATCCAGAACATCGGCCCCTAACCTAAACACCTGATTGGTTACCCAGGACCCTCCTGGTCATTTCAGGTCGAACAGGTTTTGCCCCATTTCCAGATGATGGGTTCCTTTGGAGCGGCCCTCCAGGATCAGAGCCGTAACCTGAGCGCAGGCCCATCTTGTCAGCTTCTTACAGAGGGCACCCTGTTGCTTTTTCAGGTCGGCATCGGTAGTAAACGAGCCGTTAGGGACGAGGAAACCCCAAATCAGATCGCGACAGACGACGGAATCGAATTCCTTCTCGAATCGGCTCAAGAAGCAGCTAAAGATTCGATAGAATTCGTTTGATCGCTCCGGATTCCTATTTATTTCTTCCAGGGTGTGGAGTCCCACCGCGTCGTAATAGTCCATCGGATCGACACGCCCCCAGAAGAGTCCCAAGGCCATCAGACCCCCACTGGCAGCGCCACACAGACCGTAGGATGAGGCCCCACCGCCCCCACCAAATCCCGAGGCCAACCGGATGACGTCCTCCGGCAATCCGGTGTGCTTCTCCAGGTCAAATGCCCTATAGATGGGTGCCAGGGTTCGCTCCGCGCAATTCATCTTGCTCTGGTGGGTCTCTTCGATTTGCTTTTCAAGTCGTTGCCTGATCTCCGATTCGTCAAGCTCCCCTGAAGACAGGAACGGCAATGGCCATCTGGCCGTCTGATCCGAATCCTTTGCCGAAACAGCTTTCGATCGACTCACGTAAAAGACCTCCGAATTCCGATAACGAGATTTCAGATGATGAAATGAGATGCGAACAGGGTACTTCGCGGCGCCCGGTTGGGTCCCCTTATAATCACGATCACCATTCGGGTAAAGGGGAATGTCACGAGGGAGCTTACACAGGAAGTTCAGAGAAGTGGCGCCGGATGTGGCTGTTTCGATTCAGAGAAGCCAAGATGGTCCCCGAACTCCCGAGGTGCGATGATTTAGGGATTGAGGAGCAGGTAAGAATTCTGAGTCAGAAGAGGCTTGTCTTCCCTTCAAGGCCGTGGCAGATTTCAATGCTGACCACCAACCTAATTGAGCGAAGCGTCAATGAGGGAGCTCTTAACGAGCGACTCTCAGCTGTCAGCGCCGCCTCTTGCTGCCTGGCGATGAGGTATCAAAGATCTCCCTTCATGAAGTTTCATACGAGCTCAGGGATACATGAGGAGGACCTTAACTCTATCTAGGACGGAATATAGTCCTAGGGCGCGGCGCCCTGTCATCTACAACGGACGAAGGGCCACGGACGACGGACATCGAGGTTTTTCAGTCCATTAGGGTACCAGTTACCATGACATAGACTATCGTTGCTCACAGGGATTACGATGAAAGAAGATTCCGGCGCTAATGCAAAGGTGATCTTTGCTTTGACGCTCGTACATTTTACAGGCGATTTCTACGCCTCATTTGTGAGTCCACTGCTTCCCGTCTTCGTGGATAAATTCTCATTAACTCTAACCCAGGTCGGTTTGATCACCGGCGTCAGTCGTCTTTTGGCCTTTGTGGTTCAGCCCTCCGTCGGGTATGTTGCCGATCGATACCGCACGCGCCTGTTCGTTCTGGGTGGCCTTCTTCTGGCCGTCATCTTTATCCCCTTCGTCGGAGTAGCTCCCCGTTTCTTGGTTCTAATCTGTTTCACATCCTTGGGCGCCGTCGGGCAGGCCATGTATCACCCGCCCTGCGCCGGCATGGTCTCCACGTACTCGGGTCGCCACTTTGCACTGTCGATGTCCGTCTTTATCCTCGGCGGGACCGTGGCCTTTGGGGTCGGTCCTCTCTTCATTACCAATTTCGTGCAGTTCTTTGGCCTGGAGGCGTCACCTCTTACAATGATCCTCGGCCTGGCTCTGATCATCTTCCTCTGTCGTGCGGTACCGCTTCCGGCAGCGGAGGGGCTTGGTCATCTGGGCTTTCTCGGTTCTCTCAAGGAAGCCTTCGGCGCAGTCTGGAAATCGATTGTGCTGATCTGGTTGGTGATGGTCTTCCGTTCCTATGCGGGTCAGTCTTTCATGACCTTCATTCCCGTGTTGTATGCGAGTGAGGGGTATTCCCTGGTGTCTATCGGAATCATCGTATCTCTCTTTACCGTGGCGGGTGCACTCAGCGGACTCCTTGCCGGCCACCTATCAGATAGGGTTGGATATAAACCGATCTTCTTTGTCAGCCACAGCCTGGCGACACTCAGCCTTTTCCTATTACTTTCTCTAAAGGGCGACTGGGTCTACTTCAGCGCCTTTTGGGCCGGATTTTTTGTCTTGGCAACGTTGCCCCTAGGCGTGGCCATGGCCCAAGAGCTGGCCCCCAAGGGGAAGTCAATGGTCTCGAGCCTGATGATGGGTTTGGCTTTCGGAACAGGAGGAATGATGACACCGCTCACGGGCAAGCTCGCAGATGCCTTTTCGATCCGACCCATCCTCACTTGCTTGGCATTTATACCGTTGCTGACAACCGGACTTATCACCTTGTTGCCCGAGAAGAAACTGAATGAAAATCCTCGAGTTTGACCCTTGACGCTTCGACATCATTTGCTTATTGTCCTTCTCGGGGACGGAAAGAAGAATCTTTGATCCAAGCCGCGACCTGGCTAGGGCGGGTATCCGGTATGTAGTTTGCTAGTATCTTTTTCCGCTATGAAATAACGAAACGAGGATCATGCCTTGTTGAGGTTCTGGAAATGAAACTGTCAGGACGTTTAGAATTCTTTCTCAAAGGGGGCCAGAGAAAACGATAATGAAGATCGCATTTCCAACCCAGGACAACAAAGGGATGGACAGTGTCGTGTTCGGCCATTTCGGTTCGGCTCCCCGGTTCATCATTGTGGATAGCGCCACCGGATCTTTCGAAGCGGTTGGCAACCCGGACCGGGAGCACCAACACGGCCAGTGCCAACCCCTGAAAGCATTAGGAGGAAAACCGGTTGACGCCGTCGTGGTCGGCGGGATCGGCGCCGGAGCGCTTCTCAAACTGAACGCTCTGAATATCAAGACCTATCGGGCCGTGGAGGGAACCGTGAATGAGAATCTCGATTTGATTCAATCGGGATCCTTACCGATGTTCACCTTGGATCACACCTGTGCCGGACACGACGCCGGCAGTCATTGTGCGGAAGGACCTTCGTCAAGCTAAAGCACACATGAAGTGAAGATACGCACCGAGCATAGAAAGGTGGCACCGCAACGGACCCCCAAAGCCGCTTGAACAGCGTTTGTCAAGAAAGAGATAAGGAGAACACCCATGCCTTTATATGATTATCTTTGCCTCGACTGCAAAAAACTCAGCGAGATTCTCGTCACCTCTTCGGCCGTTGAGCCTCAGTGCTCTCATTGTGGCAGCCCCAACCTTAAGAAATTGCTTTCGGCCCCTTCGACACTATCCGGAGCCTCCGCCCATAAGATGCCCGGTCCCGGCGACACCGCCTGCTGCGGAGCATCACCCATGCAAGCCGGATGTGCCGGCCCCGGGAGCTGCTGCGGCAAGGTGCCGACCTAGAGGGCATCGCTCCAACTTTTGCCAAGAAGGCATCGTCCTGCTCGAATATATGCAACTCTCGCTCTTAGGGCCTCTGCGAGCGCTTAGGCTGACCCCTACCCCTTAAGTGTGCACCATCAGGAGAGTACAATGCGATCTTTTTCAAGGAATAGATGTACAACTGTTGAGCAGATCGACGAGCAGACGATTAGAAGCACTTGTCGTCTCCAGGACACGCTCATCGATGCCTCGGTTGAGGTCCAAGTGAAACTTCCGGATCTTGAGGTGACCCACGTCACGGGTCGCATTGCACGGTCGTTGCGCAAAGAAGAGATCGATGTGAAAGAGGCTCTCCAGAACGTTGTCGGCATTCGCGTCGGCCCCGGCGTGAAGAAGATCATCAAAGGGGTGATGGGCGAAAGCGGTATCCGTAGGCAATTGGCGTTTATGGTAGAGGAATGCTGTAGCGGAGTGATTCTGTCATTCACCAAGGATGTCCTGCGCAAGCGTCCTGAGGACGAAACGGAGCAGCGACAATTCTACGCTAAGATGGTCCGGGAGAATCCCAGGTTGTACAACCGCTGTGCTGCCTATGCGCCTGGGAGCTCTCTGGTTGAGGGCATTGACCCATCTGAACAATGATGATCTCGTAAGAAGTGTCACCCCATTGAAAAACGGGGTCCAGGAGTTTTTGAGTGTGTGAGAGTACTGGATTCCGGCTTTCGCCGGAATGACGGAAAGAATCCATTTTTGACTTTTTGCGAGACCAGCAATAATGGTACGAAGAGAAATGCTGAAATTCGCTCGTAATAAGCTCGTCAGCGTCGAGAGAAAAGATGTGGATACATTGTTCGTCCACGGTATCCTCGACGATGACATTTACGGTGTGGAGATCGATCTAGTCCTTAGAATATCCAATCTGGAAATCATGAGCCTGGACGGTAAATGGAATCGCTGGACAACGCCGGACTGTCACCGCGCCCTCCCCCTGTTGCAGGAAGCCGTCGGACTCAGGGTCGCTGAGGGCTTTTCCGAGAAGGTCAAGAAGTCCGTTGGCCGCAAGGCCTGCCGGCACTTTGCCAATCTCCTCCTGGAATGCTGTCAGGCCGCCAAAGAGACAGCCATGATCCTCAAATGGGAGGAGGAGAAAGCAAGCAGGCCGGAGCTAGGCTTCGATGAATTCTCAACCCCTTCCTTATCGACTAAAGTGCAGCCGGTGCAGCCCGAGAGAGTCGTTCGCCGGGATACTCAAGCGAAGATTTCGGGAGCAATGACCATCGATCTCCACGTCCACACGTCCGATGCGTCTCCGTGCAGTTCCGCACCGGTCGACGCGATCATCGAGGAGGCCAAAAGGATTGGTCTTGATGGCATTTGCCTTACGGATCATAATTACACCTGGGGCCGGAAGCAGGTGGAAGACCTGCAGCAAAGACACGGATTCCTTGTCCTAAGAGGGAACGAGATTACAACAGACCAGGGAGATATGATCGTCTTTGGTTTTGACAAGGATATCAACGGCATCATCAAACTGGAGAAACTCAGGGTCGAGGTCTCAAGAGTTGGCGGGTTTATGATCGTAGCCCACCCATTCAGGGGTTTTCTGACTTTTGGGATCGGGCAACTGGGGTTGACACCGGAA
The DNA here is from genome assembly GCA_964484515.1 of uncultured Desulfobacteraceae bacterium. Classification (GTDB taxonomy): domain Bacteria; phylum Desulfobacterota; class DSM-4660; order Desulfatiglandales; family HGW-15; genus CAZAGT01. The sequence continues at coordinate 21,281 of CAZAGT010000041.1, forward strand.
AAGGCCATGGCGCGGCCGCTCTTCCAATCTGTCGATGCCGTTGAAGTATTGAACAGCAAGAGCACAGCCAAAGAGAATGACTTTGCAGCGAAGGTGGCTTCAGGGCTTAATCTGCCGGCCACGGGCGGGAGCGATGCTCATGAGGTATCTGAGGTGGGTATCTTTGCCACCCGGTTTCGCCAGATCATCAAGGATGAAAGAGGGCTTATCGAGGCACTCAGGGCCGGCGACACCGCACCTATTGCGTACCGGAGGGAGAAAAAGACAGGGAGCAACGCGTATGG
>CAZAGT010000042.1:0-21062 GCA_964484515.1 uncultured Desulfobacteraceae bacterium
GGGCGGGTCCCCGGTTTCGGAAGCCTTGCATCTGGACATTTTCCATCAGCCTCTCTGTAGCCGGTTTTTCGATAGTCTCGTAGGGAAATGATATTGCGTGAACTTCGCGATGTCGAGGTGTTTTGACGATCATGAGCGTGCTTGACCTCTCGCCTGCTTGTGGCTACCGTATCGATTAGCCACGGACGATCAAGCAGCTCTTGGAAGACGGAGAGGAGAATCGCATGACAGAACGCGTCCCATTCGAGGAAATGCGGCAAGAGTTTGAGCGGGTATTGATGGGGATCGGTTTTTCACAGACGCGGGCCTCACTGTGCGGCGGCGTCTTTGCGGAAAACAGTCTCGTAGGTGTTGCCTCACACGGCCTGAACCGATTCCCTGAGTTCGTTGAAAGGATCAAGGGTGGATCCATCGTAGTTGACGCCGAGCCCGAACGGGCAGCGGCCTATGGGGCCTTGGAGCAGTGGGACGGGCACACGGGGCCGGGACCGAACAACGCCCTTCGCTGCACCGAGCGTGCTATCGAACTGGCGCAGGAGCATGGCCTCGGTTGTGTTGCGCTCCGGAACACCACTCACTGGATGCGGGCCGGGACATACGCCTGGAAGGCAGCGGAAGCGGGTTTCATCTTTATCTGCTGGACGAACACCGTGCCGAATATGCCCCCGTGGGGTGCCAGTGAGGTTCGCCTGGGAAACAACCCCCTGGTCATCGCCGTGCCGCGCGAGGGCGGCCCGGTGGTCTTAGACATGGCCATGTCCCAGTTCTCGTACGGGAAACTGGAGACCTACCGGCGGCAGCAAAAGACACTCCCTTTTTTCGGTGGATTTGATACGGAAGGTCGCTTGAGCAAGGACCCGGCGGCAATCCTGGAAACCGAGCGGGTCTTGCCCGTGGGGTACTGGAAGGGGGCGGGGCTCGCACTGCTCCTGGACATGGTGGCGGCCATTATAACGGGCGGGCAGGCCTCCTACCAGATCGGGCAACGAGCCGAAGAAATGGATATCTCCCAGGTATTCATTGCGTTTGACGTGTCTAAGGTGATGGGCCCTGAAGCCGTCGCTCAGGTTGTCGAGACGATCATCAAAGATATACATTCGGCCGACGTCGATACCGGGCACGAAGAAGTGCTTTATCCCGGTGAGCGCGCCCAGCGAACCCGGCAGGAAAACCTGGAGAAGGGAGTGCCGGTGGAACCTTCTATCTGGGAGCAGGTGCTAGGGATGTAGGTAGAAGCTGAAAGCAAAGAATTTTCAAAAGCTCTTTGTCTTTGCCTCAAACCTCAACCCGGGATTCTTACGCCTCGGTGAAAATCCTTGTGCACCCTTGCTCAGAAGAAAGATGACACATTTCCGAATTGGACATGCTTCGATTTCTGTCGTCATATTTGATCGGTGAAAATCCCCAGTATTTAGTTGGGAGTACTCGGGTGAATAGATTAGAGGGGGCAAGGTCGGTGGGTGGAAGGTTCAAGAGAGGAACTGAATTGTTTGATTCGGGCGTTGGGAGATGGTCGAAACCTTCAGCCTTCAGTCTTCTACCTAAATACCCCCATTGTTAAGCTATCTTCTGCAAAACCTCCCGCAGTCGGTCTCTGGCTTTGCGGACGGCCTTTTCGGCCCGGCTGCGTTGGTAGTATGCCTCTCTTTCTTCGGCCGTGACTGATTCCGGCGAGTAGTTCAAACGCAATTTGATGATAGCCAGGTAATCATCACGCAGAAAGCGCTCATAGATGCGCGTGAGCGGGAACAATCGAAACTCGCTGGCGCAAATGGATGCGCTCCAATCGACGATGTAGGGTTGTCCATCATCCCCGAGGATCGTATTGGGGGCCCTCTTGAGGTCACAGTGGACCACACCCCGGTGATGACAACGGTCCACAAGGTCTTTCAGGGCATGAAAGAAGGCTTGATCGAGCTTCTTCTGTCCCTGAAGGGTCTCCAGATCTTTTCCGGGAATCGCCTCAAAGATCAGGGCAATTCCGCCGATAACCCGATATAGGGCGGGAACCCCGTTTATGTCCTTGAGCCGTCGGTAGGCCTTGGCCTCTCGCCACACCAGAAAGCGTCCCACCACGTTTCTAAAAAAGAACTTGTTGACGCTGTAGTCCTTGACGATAGCCCGCCGGTTTCCCTCGACAAGTAGCCGGATGGCAGGTCTGGTGCTGGTCGGCTCCCTCAGGACCGATGTTTGTCGTCGCGGTAGATCGGTAAGCCTCAGGTCGTCAAACATGTATCAGCAAATCCGCCCCTTCCTTTCTGTCAATTTGAAACAGTAAGCCAGCCCTTATGGGCGGGGATGTTTTGCTCTCCTCCCAGCAACCCTATGGTTTTTCGAATCTGATGTCAAAGTGCAAACGGGTTTGACGTACGGGCTAGCGGGCGTTGTCTTGGTGGAGGCCCACAGGCAAAGGTGCGTGACGGGTACGGATCTGGATTTTCCTCCAGGAATGCGTATAATAAACGTATCGTCCAAAGGAGTCCGATCATGTCCAATAAGATCATCGGTGCCCCTGCCGAACTCAGGAAGGCGTATCCCTTTCATACCGAATTCAGCTTTGAGCCCCTAATAAAATATTTGAGTCAACGCCAAGGTTGTGCCGATGAACCACGACCTATCCCGAATAATGATCTTCAAGACCTCCTGCGGGAAGCGACCGCCGGTGACATCTCACTCAAGGAAATCAAACGCTCGGGACGTCACCGCGAATTGATTCAACGGCTGATGAGTTACGTCTTCTCTCCCCTGTTTTGGGATACGGAGGCCGTTGCCGCCGTAGTTCCGTTTACGGCGGAGCCGGTTTTCATTTCACCCCTTGGTCAGCGTCTTTTCCTGAATAGAGATGGATCCGTCACCGATCGATTGAATGCGCATCGCTTTGACAAGGGCCGCGTCATCCGGGCCTACCTCTTCATCTTACAGCAGGTCTTCGACATCAAGGAGGACTTCGACTACCCCATTGTCCGTGTCGTTCCGGATCCGGAGACCGGTTTGGACCGGCATTTCAAGTTGAACCTGGACTTCCGTTTTGTGGAGGCGCGGGCCAAGGGAGAGCCGAAGGTCCTCAGTCGTGAAGACCGCGTCAAGATCCGCAAGCACGTGATGGAGCCGGAGGTGCTACGGACCATCCTGCCGCCGCAGGATTACGAATTGCACGGCTTTGTCGTGGTGCAGGCGGTGGACATCACCCGTTCGGAACTGCTCATGGCCCTTGAAAGGGATCTGATCGACAAGGAATCGATCGTCTCCCGTGAGGGGTTTTTGCGGCTCCAGCAGCGACTGCGGACCCTCTTCGGCCGGCCGGACCTGGTCGCCGGGCTTGCCGCCGTTCATGGCGATCAGGTCCTCCTGATCAACACGGGCTGCGAGATGACCGAGAACTGCATTTTTGCCGACTCCCGCCACGTCCCCATCGCTGAATTCAAGGGGACGGTGTATGAGCGTGCTTCGCACGGTACCGATATCCTGCGCGTGCCCGATGTCCTCGAAGAGCAGTGGCCGAAGCATACCGCCCAGGAGGTCATCGAATCGGGGGTCAGGTCGCTCCTGATCGCGCCCTTGATCTACCAGGATCGATTCATAGGCACTCTGGATCTCGGGGCACCCAAGCCCGACGACCTGGGTCCAATGGAAACCATGATGTTGAAGCAGGTCCAACCCCTCTTCGCCATGGCCGTTCGAAGGGCCCTAAACGACCTGGATAATCAGATCCAGCGAATCATCAAGCGGGAGTGTACTGCGATCCATCCCACGGTCGAATGGCGCTTTCGCCATGCCGCTCTGCACCAACTCGAAGACATCCAGCGGGGTAAGGCGTCGGAGATGGAGCCGATCGTCTTCCGCGATGTCTACCCCATCTACGGTATCTCCGATATCCGGGGATCCACGCGCGAGCGCAACCGGGCCATCCAGAAGGATCTTGAAGACCACTTGAATCTGGCCTTGCGAGTCGTCAACTACGCCGGCGAAGCCAAGCCCATGGCCATTTTTCGGGAATTGGCGCGTCGGATCGAGATCTATCTTGAACGTATTCAGAACGCCCTTGCCGCAAGCGATGAGTTCGCGGTCGTCCGCTTCTTGCGTAGCGAGGTGGAATCGGTTTTTCCGCACCTCAAGACGTTTGGCCCCAAGGTTCTGAGGGCCATCGAGAGCTATGAGTCTGCGATGGATCCGACCGTGGGTGGGATCTACCGGCTGCGTAGGGATTACGAGCAAACCGTGGCCCTCCTCAATGATCGGCTCGCTTCCTATCTGGATCAGGAGGAGGCCGAGGTCCAAACCCTATACCCCCACTACTATGAAAGGCACCGAACCGACGGGGTAGACTACCTCATCTATGTCGGCGCCTCGCTTCAAGAGAACGGGCAATTCAATGAGCTGTACATTAAAAACATGCGCCTGTGGCAACTCAAGGTCGCCTGCGGTATGGCTTGGCACACCGAAAAGCTCAAACCCGCACTCAAGGTCCCTCTGGAAACGGCTCACCTTATCCTGCTGCAGGATACGCCCCTCTCCATCCGTTTCCGGTTCGATGAGAAATGCTTTGACGTGGATGGCGCCTATGATGTCCGTCATGAAATCATAAAATCGCGCATCGACAAGGCGGTCATCAAAGGGAAGCGCGAACGCCTCACCCAACCCGGCAAGATCGCGGTGGTCTACTCTCAACCTGATGAAATGCGCGAAATGCTCCAGCATATCGATTTCCTGCGCTCCGAAGGTTTTCTGGTCGGGAATCCCGAGAATTTGGACCTGGAAAGCCTTCCTGGGGTACAGGGGCTCAAGGCCTTGCGAATCGGCATCAACCTGCAATCGGACGCGATCTCCGAAGGTGTTGCCGGGAACGCGGATTTACGTGGAGCCGCCGCCTGAGTTTCTTTTTCTCTTCGCAGTCGAGTCAAGATACAAATAGGGATTCGTGATGTGTTGGCACGATCGGGTTCAAATTGGTCATCATCCGATCCCTGACCTCCAACCCCTGATCCCTTGCCCCTTTTTGTCAGAGGTACGAGAGCATGAAATATGATTTTGACCGGGTCGTTGACCGTCGCCAAACAGGCTCCGTCAAATGGGATTTTGTGGATGAGCTCTACGGGGAAAAAGACCTCCTGCCCATGTGGGTGGCTGACATGGATTTTGAGTCTCCACGGCCGGTGGTCGAGGCCCTCGCAGGACGGGCGCAGCACGGCATTTATGGGTACAGTCGCTGTATGCCCGCTTACTTTGATGCGAGCATGGAGTGGATCAAACGGCGTCACGGCTGGGAGATTAAGAGGGAGTGGATCGTTTTTTGTCCCGGCCTCGTGCCGGCGGTGAGCATGCTGGTGCGGACTTTTGCACGGCCTGGTGACAAGGTCATCATACAGTTTCCGGCCTACTATCCCTTCATGCGGGCGGTCGAGAACAACGGCCTGCATGTGCTAAATAGCCCTCTGAGACTGGAACAAGGCAAATATCGTATCGACTTTGAGGACCTGGTAAAAAAGGCGAAAGACAAGCGGGCCAGGATCTTGATTTTATGCAGCCCGCACAATCCTGTTGGACGGGTATGGACGGCGGATGAGCTCTTTCGTCTTGGCGAGATCTGTATTGAAAACGGGTTGCTGGTCATAGCCGATGAAGTTCATTCCGACCTTATTCTAAGTGGATTCAGGCACACCCCCTTTGGCTCCCTCTCGGTCGATTTTCTTAACCAATCGATTACCCTCTCGGCACCCAGCAAGACCTTTAACCTGGCGGGTCTGCACACGTCCAACGTGATTATTGCCGATCTGAAGAAGCGTCGGGAGTTTGAGATACAACTCTTGAGCAACGGGATCTCCGGTCCCAACGCATTTGGGGCCGTGGCGCTCGAAGCCGCCTACAGGTACGGAGAGGAATGGCTGGATCAACTTCTGGACTACCTCGCAGGGAATCTCCAGTTCCTAAAGGAGTTCATCTGCGAACGGATACCGGATGTCAATGTGATCGAGCCGGAGGCAACATACCTGGTGTGGCTTGATTTTCGCGAACTGGGATTGGATAAAGACGCCCTCGAGAAGCTCATGCAGAAGCAGGCCAAGGTGGCCCTCGACGAGGGCTACATCTTCGGAGAGGCCGAGGGCGCTGGATTTGAGAGGATAAACATCGCCTGTCCGCGAAAGATACTTCAAGAGGGGTTGGAGAGGATTGAAAGGGCTGTTCGCACCCTGACCGGCCCTTGAGAGGCCCGTACTTTTGCCCGGGTGATCGTGGCGAAGGCCATTGAAGCACCCCGCGCCATCGCACGGGGCATCCCGCCCAAGGCGGGTAAACCTGGCGAAGGCGAGCGGAGGAAACTCGCGACGGTAGGAAAAGCGGACAGTCGTTGTTGTAGTGCGGTTGTCGGGGTGGCGTGGGTATTCCTCTAGGGGGTCAGTCGAAGCCGCTGGCCGGCAATGATGAGAGAGCCTTCGATCTTATTGAGCTTGCGGAGTGTTGCTACAGGAACGCCTGTGCGCCGCGAAATGAGGTGCAAGGTGTCGCCCCGCTTGACAACGGTATAACGGGGAGAGCGTTTCTTTTTTTTGAGTTGAGCCTCGAGGGTGAGCTGTTTCAGGATGTCGTTCATCTCGGGTCCCCGGCCGGATGGCACGTTGAGGCTGTATTTGCCCGTGGGGAGATAGTGCCCAAGGATGTGCAAGTTCAGCTCTTTGATGGTCTTGAAGTCGGTGTCAACGGCTTGGGCCACCTGGGTGACGTGCAGAGGGGTTCCGATGTTTACTTTGACGGTGTCGTAACTGATGGGATCGTAAATTTGCCCCGGGGAGAGCCTGTAACCATAACGCCCTGGATTTTCCAGGATGATCTTGATAGCTAAAATCCTAAAGACGAAGCGCTCCGTCTCTACGGGAAGGTTCAGGTGAAAGTAATCCTTCACCTGTTGTTCTTCAATCTCCCTTTCAATCAGGTCTTCCCCGCAGTTATAGGCTGCCAGCGCCAACAACCACGTACCAAACATCTCTTTCAATTCCTTGAGGTAAAGGACGGCCGCCTCGGTAGCTCTATCGACGTCGCGCCGCTCATCCAGCATACGGCTCTTACGAAGCCCGTAGCGTTGAGCCGTGCTCGGCATAAATTGCCAGGTCCCAACAGCGCCCTTGGAGGATTGGATATAATCGATGAGATTGCTCTCCGCCACGGCAAGGTACTTGAGATCATCGGGCAGGTCGGCTTCAGCAAGGGCCTGTTCGATGGGTGGGAAATACCTTCCGGCCCGTTTGAGCCACATGAAAACCTGGGCACGGTTCAAGGCGGATATGGTGAGCTCGCGATCGAACATTTCCATAATATGACGGTCTTCGATCGGTATCTTTTCGCCACAGAGTGTCACGGATTTCGGTAGCGGGACGTCCTGGGGGAGGGAAGCCCGGACAGAGGGGGGAACTTGCTCATCCTGGGCAGGTGTCCTGATATTGATCAGCAACACCAGCAGGATGAGGCCAAGGATGCAGATGTTTAGTTTGAAGAGTAATGTTTGCGAACGCATGATGGACCACAAAGAAAAGCCGAGACATATCAGATTATTCCAGCTCGATTGCCTATGTCTTCCTCGATTCCCCTCGAAGAATAGATGGCACCTATTCGCAAACAGGGTGCCAGCGCCGGCCATCCATTGAATCATTAATTTTATCAATATGTTATAATTATTGAAGGCTGATTCGGAGGAAAGCTGGAAGGGAAAAGACGTAGCAAGATTTGACAAGGTTTTACACATCCGAAGTGGAAGGAAGGATCAGGATTGAGGGCCGTGAGCATGTCGAACGGCAGATGGGCGTTTTGCGACAGCCTCAGCAGTGACATTGACCTTCTGCTCGAATATCTGTTAATGTCCCCGCCACGTCGGCCTGAACCGCAACCGGTGTATAGGAAGGCTCAACTCGGAGGTGGATATTCTCAACGGTTGTTTCCAATGGTTTGAGCCGTACTCCTTTTTATCCAAGACAAAATGATGCTTGAGTCAATCGAACAAAGCCCCTTATTCCGGATTGCCAACCCAAGGAGTATCGCCTTTTTTGGGGCCTCCAATAACATCCTGTCCATGGGAACCAGCCTCCTCAGCTCCCTTCAGGCCCTCCGGTTTCAAGGGGCGGTCTACCCCGTGCACCCCAAGGAGGAGAACGTACTCGGGCTAAAGGCCTTTCCCAGCATCCTTGATCTGCCGGAGGTCCCTGATCTGGCCGTGATCGTGGTGCCGAACAGGATCGTGCCTCAAATCATGGAGGATTGTGGCAAGAAAGGCGTTCGGCACGCCATCGTGGTGTCCGGCGGTTTCAAGGAGACGGGCGAAGAGGGTGCCGCCCTCGAAAAGGAGATTAAAGAAATCTCCAAGAAATACGGCATCCGCTTCCTCGGTCCGAACTGCATCGGGGTGACCAACCCGCACCATCAGCTCAATACGACCTTTTTGCCCTATGAGGGCGAGCCGGGTTTTGTGGGCATGGCTTCTCAGAGCGGGAGCTTTGTCACCCAGATGTTTGGTTACCTCGATCGCCATCGGCTCGGGTTCAGCGCCGCCTTTAGCGTCGGCAACGAGGCGAGCATCGACATCGTCGACGGCCTCGAATACCTGGGAGCCTGTCCTAACACCAAGGTCATAGCCCTCTACATCGAAGGGATCAGGAGGGGAAGGGCGTTTGTGGAGACGGCCAGACGGGTCGTACCACACAAACCGATCGTGGCGCTCTATGTAGGCGGAACCGAGACAGGCAAGCGGGCCGGGCTATCCCACACCGGCGCGATGGCCGGACCGGACCCGCTCTATGACGGGGTGTTTGAGCAAAGCGGGGTCATACGGGCGCACTCCGTAACCGAGTTATTCGATTTCTGTTGGGTGCTGGGGTATCTACCCAAGCCGGCGGGAAACGGACTCCTTATCCAAACCCATTCAGGCGGTCCGGGGGCGGCGGCAGCCGACGCTTGCGGCCGGGCAGGAATCGAGCTACCGAGTCCCTCCCAAGAGACCGTGGCCAAACTCGCTGAATACATGCCGCACACGGGTAGTGTGAATAACCCGGTGGATTTTACATATATCAAGAATCCGTTGGATTACTTCTCCGCGATCCCCAAGGCACTCCTTGAGGATGAACACGCTCATATGCTGCTCCTCTATATCCTCATCCCGCGGCACATGGTCAGGAAGGCCCTTGCACATATGGGATATACGGAGGCCCAGGCCAAAGAACAGAGCAAGGGGTTGATGGAGAAGCAGGCAACGTCGGTCGCCGGATTACTCCATTCGAAGGGCAAACCCATCGTGGGTTTCACCTACCAGGGCCAACACGAAGATCTCATCCAGGGCCTCCTAAAACGGGGTGTACCCGTCTTCACGGGACCTGAGCGGGCCGCCCGCGCCCTCAGCGCCCTAGTGCAGTATTCTCGCATTCAAGAGAGGTTCAGGGGTTAAGCTGAATAGATGATGGGGAACCTCGTATGAAACTTTATGAAATGAGGTCTGTGATACCTTATGGCCGGGCGAACATATGTTGAAATATCTGAAAATGCCAAACTCGGGCATCAGTTTTATGAAGTCTATCGGCCGATCCATCTGGGCGCTCCCGCGGCAAGCGGCGGGGCTGACCTCTAAAACCTGCTCGCCCGTCCTATTTTTCACTGCGTTCTTCTTAATCGTCCTCGCGACCGCACGCCCATCCCACGCTTTGTCCGGAGACGCTCGTCCGTCTCCTTCAGCCATACCCTCTCAGGTCACGACCCTGCACGGCGTCATCTTCCGTGGACACCTCAGATTCGGCCATGAGGTCAGGTCGTTTCAACCCTGCGGCAAAGAGGTCGAGTATTGGGTGGTTGATCGTAGCGGGGATGAACTTTGGGATGTCTACCGCGCCTTGATTCCCAGCCCCTATGAGCCGCTCTATGTTGAAGTCCAGGGTGTGCTCGGGCCTCGGCCCGCGACTGGGTTCGGGGTCGACTATGATCGGCTGTTAACCGTAACCTCTTTACGACGTGCGGCAGTGGAGACAAGGGGCTGTGCGGAGGATCCGCGAAACTTTGAATTCAGGGTTTATGGCAACGAGCCTTTTTGGAATACGGTCATATCCGAGGAGGGAATCATCTTTTCCGTCCTGGGGGAGCCCCAGCGTGCATTTCCTTATACCCCGGCAAAGGTCTCCGAAGGTCAAAGAGTGTATTCCTCAAAGTGCCGAGGACCCAACCAGCACTGGATCCAGATCTTCATCAAAGAAGAGCGATGCATCGATAGGATGTCGGGGGAGCATTCCGGTTTTTCTGCCAAGGTCAGTCTGGACGGGCATACCTATGTGGGATGTGCGAGGGAAGGGTGGGCAAACCTCCCCAAAGACATAGACCGGGATCCGAAGAATATGACGGTGTCGATGCTCAAGAATGCCGTATACCGGTCGGAGTTCTCTCAAGAGGGCACCATTCGTCTAGTGGATGGCATTCACAGACAAAAGATCGTCCCCGGGGCAGCTGCGGAGTTGATCGTCTCACTGGGCAAAGTGGCCATCGGCGACCTGAACGGCGACGGTTTCGAAGACGGAGCGGTCGTGCTGGTCACCAGCGCCGGTGGCAGCGGGACGTTCCGTCATTTGGCTGCTGTGCTCAATCGCCATGGAACACCCGAACACATCGCGGTTTTCTTCCTGGGAGACAGGATCAGGGTAGAATCGCTTTCGATTCGGTCGGGGAGGATTGAAGCCGCGATGCTCATCCACGACGCCGACGATCCCATGCCGCAACCATCCCTCAAAATAGTTCAGCAATACGCGCTACAAGATGACACGCTCGTGCCGGTGTCACCATCTTCCTCCCCGAATTGACGCTAGTAATAAACGGATGTAGGATACTGTGATGGTCGTTGGCTGGGAGAACCAAGCAAAAAGTAACCGCATCTTTACCTTTGGAAATCGCTGAGGTAAAAGCCTGCCGTCCCATAAATCTATTAGGAGTAGCCAATGCAATCAAGAACAATAACAGCCCGTTTCCTCTTAACTGCTCTACTGCTGTTCATCTTGTCGAGTTGCGTCAGTAAAGATGAGTACCTGATGAAAGTACAGGAAAGTGAAGACCTGTCATCGGAGTTGTTGGAGGCGAGATCTAAGAATGCAAAGCTGCAGAGAGAGAAAGAGCAACTCGAGGGAGACAAGAAAGAACTAAAGCTGGAAGTCCTGTCTCTGAAAGAGGAGATCGCTCGTCTGAAAAGGGATAGCACCAATCTCGCGGAAGTCTCAGAGGCAAGGTCGAATACGTTGATGAAGCAGGTCGAAGAGCTTGAGCAGGGTATCACGGAGCTTGAAAAGGAACACAGCCGCCTTTTGGAGGAAAACGAATCCCTTCGAGCAGAGGCCCTGGACTTGGAGGTACAGAAAAAAGAAGAAGTTCTGACCATGACGAACACGTATAATGATCTGCTTGAAGATATGAAGTCGGAAGTAGAGAGGGGCAACGTCACAATCACGCAACTGAAGGGGAAACTCAAAGTGAACATGGTGGATGAAATCCTCTTTGATTCGGGAAAGACCACCATAAAGGCAGAAGGCGTCAAGATTTTGAAACGGGTTGGCAGCATCCTATTGAAGGTCAAGGATAGGACCATAAGCATTGAGGGCCACACGGACAACGTCCCCATCGGGGCCGGCCTGGCTAAGAGATATCCTACCAACTGGGAGTTGTCGGTAGCCCGGGCCACGAATGTCGCCAGGTACCTTCAGGATAAGGTAGGGGTAAATCCAAGCCTGCTATCTGCCACCGGGTATGGGGAATACCGCCCAATCGCCTCCAACAAAACGGCTCAGGGCCGGGCCAAGAATCGGCGCATTGAAATCGTGATCGTTCCGAAGAGGGAAGAGGGCGAATGATGGCGCGGAATTTACACTGTCGTGCGAGCATTTTCTTGCGGATAAGCTAAGGCATGAGACCCTATCGGCTTGATGGACTGAGCATCAGTATTGACAAGAGAGGATCTCCTGAGTTTGCCAAAGCCAGTTATCCCATCCGCTACGGACGGTTTGCGGAGATCGTAACCTCCGACTATATCTTTCAATTCAATCTGAATGGGGAAATAAAGTACGTTCAAGGGCGAAATCAGGATTGGCCCCATCCGGCAGAATGGTTAAAACGGACGGCGGCAAACGATTGGATCTATTACTCCACCGGCGGCTATAGCGGCGTACACGACCTTTTGGGGGAGTATTACCTCCCTCTTCCCTCATACTCCAGCAACACGATTTCCCTGTATAACCCCTTCGACGAGAATGCAGTCCAGCGAGCCCGTCAGGCCTGGCAGGAATTAATCGTCAAGATCAGGGGGCTTCCGGTTGAAGGGATTGATCCTGCGATAAGGGATTTTCTGGGACGTGTTGCCGAGCGTGACGAAACTGCGCTCAAGGCGAGATCCCAGTGCTTACATAGGACGATCGGCGGTCACATGACGGTTCTTCCCCCAGACACGCGGCATGTGGACTATGAGGTTATTCCCATCGTCGTGGCTGATGGTTGCCTTCACAATTGCAGCTTTTGTCGTGTCAAGTCGGGACGAGATTTCTCTCCCCGCACTCAAGAAGACATCCTGGGTCAGATCGAATGCCTCAAGGACTTTTATGCCAGTGACCTGGGCAATTATAATGCCCTTTTTCTGGGCGAGCACGACGCCCTGGGAGCCGGTCTTGGACTCATCGGCTTCGCGGCGCAGAGGGCCTACGACACGCTCGAACTGCCTTATTCTCACCTCAGGGGCGCCCAGCTTTTCTTGTTCAGCAGTGTCGAGTCCCTGATTCACGGAAAAGAATCCCTCTTTGCGTCGATTAACCGCCTCCCTTTTTCCACGCATATTAATGTCGGCCTTGAGTCCGCGGATCCGGATACCCTGGCGGCACTCGATAAGCCAATCACGGTTAAGTCCGTAAGAGAGGCCTTTGCCAGAATGCTGGCCGTAAACAGGAAGTATGAAGGGATTGAGATCACAGCGAATTTCCTGTTCGGCGGTAAGCTACCCCCAGGCCATGTGCCGGCGCTAGTCGAGTTGATTGGGAACTCGTTGGACCGCTACTACGCGAAAGGCGCCATCTATCTCTCTCCGCTTATTCAGGAAAGACCGAAAGATCACGCTGAGAGAAGGGAGTTGGTGAGACGTTTCTATGAGGTCAAATCCCTGAGTCGGCTGCCGACCTTTCTCTATCTCATTCAGCGATTATGATAATCAGAACCCTCATGGAACGCAAATACTCAGCGGACTTTTCCTCGAACACCGCCAGAGGCGGGTAAACCTCGGTCCTCGAACTAGAGGTCCGTAGTATCGCATTATGATGGTGGAGAACGCTATGAAAACCAAGATAGGGCCTCTTCTGCAAAGTATAGCCCTTGCCCTGCTTTGGGTTGCAGCGATTTCTTGTTCCGATTCGAGGTCGAGTGGAATGATCAGGGGATTTGTGCCGGTACCTGAGGAGATCGAATTGTCAGCAGCACCAAAGGAGGCGAAACTCTATGTCTACCTGGTGGATTATACTTCAAAAGGAGACAAGGAGGTCTTACCCTGGGAGGCTCCGAGCAAGGAGGTGAAAGAGTTTCAGATTAACAGGTTAAAGGACCACAAGGTTTCGTTCGAGTTTGGGGGCTTGCGGGAAGGGAAATACGGAGTTTCCGTGCTAGTCGATACGGGAAGACCTCATGTGCGCGACGGATCTTTGAACTTTACCGCCTTCCCCGGCGACTATGCGGGTGGAACCCGGCAAGAATTGGACCTCGAAGACGGTCAAACTCTAGAGGTGTCGATTAGCGAAGGTCTGTATGTTTCCATACCGGAGGGGTACCAAGCGCCTCTTTATTCCACCGAGTAGTCCTCTACGGCGCCTCACTTCAAGAGGGGGTTAGCTGGGCTATTCGAATCCACTTCCGCACAACTTACCCTTCTCGGATGCGGCCCCATAGGGCTTGTAGATGAGCGCTGAGGAATCGCGGCCGTTCGAGGGCCTTTCTGGTGTGTTCGCCCTACTTACGAGAAAAGGCACTGAGGCGCTGATGGTTTCTACCTTGGTCTCGTGAAGCTGTGAAATAATATCGTCTTTCGGATCGGTATCCGGAAAGGATGCAATCTCAAGCGCGTGGAATCTCGCCTCCGGATCGGCATCAAAGGTATCTAGGTGGTAACCATTATAGAACCGCGTGTTCTGAGTGCTACTAGAATTTGATAGCGGGTCTTTCGGAAAATCAGACTGAAGCCTTCTGAAATTATAGCCGCTGAGCATGGCGAAAACACCATGAATCCGTTCCGCATCCCCTCCCGCCCTTTCGATCATTTGAAAATCGTTACCGTCAACATGTGGTCTGTTTGTGTATGCGAAGAGCTGAAACGTGCCGGCTCCTACCCATCCTTTAGTAAAATCGGAGGTTCGGGTCTTCTCAAAGCTTGTCAGCATGGTTGCCACGGCCGACTGAAGCGCAAAACCCGCCATTCCAAATCCACGGGATTCGCCGGCCGTAAGGTGATCCGGGGTGACAATTGCCAAACCAGAGTAAGACCCTCTAAACTCCGATTCCTTATCGGCGAGCTCAAGGTACATAGCGTGGCCCAGCTCATGGACCATAATCGAGGCTGCTGCGCCTGCTGCCACTTTTAGCCAGTTGCTGTTTTCAAATGTTCTGACATTCACGCCAAATAGGTAGTACTCAAATCTGCCCTTAGCGGATACCGTCGTGGGATATGAAAGGATCAACCCAACAATGATAGACGCCGCCAATACTCTTCTAATCATGGCCAAGCTCCTGTCGTAAGGAAACACCTTATGACTGAGGATAGTCCCAGCAGAGACAGGTATCGTTTTTGGGGCTTTTCTGGCTTAATGGAGTGATCGACCTCATTTTCACAATTCTTTACAAATAAGGCTCCTCACAAGAATCTTGGGGCGAAAAAGCCGTCTCCAGCCGATACCAAGGATGGCGAAGGACGAATAGGCAGTGTGCGGAAATAGGTGTGGGGTAGGAGCCTGCCGGGGAACTAGCTCGTGTCCATCCATGAATGAAAACGAGACACTTGCGGGTTTCCAATTCAGAAATGAGGGATTTTTCGCAAGGTCAAGGACAATTCCGCAGGATAGCGGAATTGGACCGCCTTCAGGCGGCCCGTAAGGGCCGAGGGCCATGGATGGCCCGAGTCAAATCAATGGGTTGGGCGGAGACGTACGTCTAGTACATCGCACAACTGGCCCAGCAGATTGACGCCGAGATTGCGGAAAAGGGCCATTTCTGGATGGAAACTAGCTCCTTCGGAGGGGAGGGTCCTTCAGGGAGAATCGCGGTTCATACCTCAACAGCTTCTCCCAATCTCTCCTTGACGAGCTGTCGCACCTCTTGCGAGGTGTCCAACTCCAAGGCCTCTTTTGCCAGGCCTTCACATTGAGGCAGGCTGAGTTTTGCGATGACGCTTTTAACCGTTGGGATCCCCGAGCCGCCCATGCTCAACTCGTCGATTCCCAGACCAAGCAAGATCGGGACGGCCTCCCTTTCAGCACCAACCTCACCGCAGAGCGCCACTGGAATGCCGGCCCCCCGGCCGGCGTTAACCGTTTGGCGGATCATTCGAAGGACCGCCGGGTGGAGCGCATGTCCCAGTGATGCCACCCGGAGGTTTGTCCGGTCTGCGGCCATGATATACTGGCCAAGGTCATTGGAGCCGATACTGAAGAAATCTACTTCCCTTGCCAGCCGGTCCGCCACAGCGACAGCGGATGGGACCTCTACCATGATGCCGACCTCAACAGTCTCTTCGAAGCCCAGTTTTTCATTGGCGAGTTCGACCTGCGCTTCAGCAATCAATTCTTTGCTAAGGCGCACCTCATCTACGGACGAGATCATTGGAAGGAGGATCTTTACGGGGTGACCGGGCGTGGCCCTTAGGATGGCGCGCAGCTGAGGCATGAAGAGATCTTTGTTGCTCAAAAGGATCCTGATTCCTCTTTCCCCGAGAAACGGGTTGTCTTCAGCAGGCATGTCGATGTACGGGATAGGCTTGTCTCCCCCCGCATCCAGTGTTCTGACGATGAAGGGCCGCGTCCCGAGGGTGTCTGCAATTGATCGGTAGACCGCAAGCTGTTCTTCTTCGGAAGGAGCGCTGAGTCTTTCCATAAACAGGAATTCAGTGCGAAACACCCCGATCCCTTCGGCCCCTTTTCTGAGTGCAGGCGCGACTTCGGCGACATAATTAATGTTCGCCAGGAGGGTTATCCGTTTTCCGTCGAGAGTAACCGCCGGTTGTTGGCTTGCCTGCCGGGCCTTTTGCTGAGAGGCGAGCCAGGAGTTCTGTCGTTCCCTGAATGACTCGATGTGTCCGGGATTCACGCGCAGCGTGCCTACCGTCCCGTCGAGCACAACCGTAGCCCCATCCGGGACTCCATAGAGGCCAGGGCCGAGGCCGGCGGCCATCGGGATATCGAGCGATCTTGCAAGGATGGCGCTATGCGAAGTCGGACTCCCCGATACGGTGCACAAGCCTGCGACCAGATCCAACTCCAGGCGGGCAAGATCCGAGGGTGCGAAGTCTGCTGCCAGAAGGATGGATTTCCGTTCCAGGGCGAACGATCGCGACGGCGCGCCAAGGAGCATTTGCAGTACCTGTGATTTCAGGTCACTAAGGTCGGCTGCTCGTTGTTGAATATATGTCGAGTCCGCATTTTGGTAAACGTGGATCATATCATCCAACGCAAGCTGCCAAGCCTTCTCGGCACTGAGTGTTCCCTCAAAGATATTCGTCCGTGCGACTTCAAGCAGGGCCGGATCCTCTAGCGAGAGACGATGGGCATCGAACAGGGTCACTTGGTAATCATCGGCGTGCTGGGCAATACGTACTCCCATTCGACGTATGCGCTTCTTCACGGCTTCAATCGCCCCATTCAATCGTGACCACTCAGTTTGAGGATCGTCTGCTTCCCTTGCGGGGATCTCTGTAACGGATGGCCTGAATTGAAGGGCGGGGGCGATGGCGATACCCGGAGAAGCCGGAATCCCCGCCAGCGTATCCCCTCCCCAACTCCCTTCGGCTCCCGCACCTGCCGGTGATCCTGGGTCAGGGGTTGTTATCCCGCTCTCAGGCTCGTGAAAATTGCTCTCTACGAGATCAGCCATGGCGGTCACTGCCTCTTCGGCGTCGGGGCCTTCGGCGGTAACCTCGATCCGGTGACCCCGACGCACGTCGAGGGTAGCGATCCGGTTTACACTCTTAGCGCTGACAGGTTCGGTCCCTTTTGTGACGTTACGCACCGTGATTACGGATCTGAAGCGTGCCGCCGTGGTTACCAACCGTGCTGCAGGGCGGACGTGTATCCCGAGGCGATTGTTGACCAAGAGTTCGATCGCTTTGACCGGCGCTGTTGGTGGCCGCGGCATGTCAATCTCGGCTTCTGGGGTCACGTGAACAGATTCCCGTCCCACCCCGAGTTCTTGAGGGCCGAGTGCCGATGTTCCGCTCCTCAGGTGTGCGGCCTTGCCGGCAAGCGCGTCTCTGGCCTCACTCAACACCTCATCGAGCGAACCGCCTCCCTTGGAGCAAACGGCCGCGGCAATAGCCCCCTCCACTAGAGGCGCACCACAGAGCCGCACGGCCCCGCGCTTATCCTCAGGAAGAAATTCGAGTGCCATCTCCGCACTCAGCAAGCTACTGCCCATATCCATAAGAACCACGACGCCGTCTTCCTCGTACACCGATTCGATCGCGTCCTTGACCTGCATCGCATCGGTACCAAAGGGGTTTTGTGGATCGTCGATTCCGCCACAGGCAACTAAAGGGATCTCGCCCTGCGCAATCTGATCCGCAAGCGCCAAAACAGCCTCAGCAAGCGCGGAACTATGGGCGACAATAACCACCCCGACCATATGTTTCCCCTTCGGATTTTTGATTGGCAAGATCTCCGCAACGTGCGGAGGTGTCTCTAGGACCCTGGAGGAAGGCCTCTGTTTAGAGGGCAACCGGCTGTATTCTAAGGGTCATGGATCCCCCGGAATGGATTTTCTCCTCTAAACAGGCTCACAAGGATGTTTTCAGTGAAGGCTCCGGGCCAGCTACGACCGGATGAGTCCTATGACTACTTGACGGCGTTCCACGAAGCGTTACTGACGTGGTTGCCGCTCGTGAGAGATCATCCTCTGGGGGCCCGTAAAGAGAACTTGGTTGCGATCGAAAGCCCGCATCAGGTTGCGGTTTCAGCTCCAGTCGGTTTAGCGCCCTCTATTCCACGGAATCGTGGAGCGCTTTGATGAGGAGATATGAGGAGGTTGCTCCCGGGTCCTGATGGCCGACGCTTCGCTCCCCCAAGTAGCTTGCCCGTCCTTTCTGGGCGATCATGGGGATCGTACCTTTCATTCCTTCCTCTGCCGCGATAACGGCCTCCGCCAAAGCCTCTTTTATTTCTTGGTTCTTCTGTACAGCCATCTGAAGTGCATCGACAGCCGGTGCGAGCGCATCCACCATGGTCTTATCACCCCGCTTTGCCCTTCCACGATCCATGACTCCCGACACACCGGCTTTGAAAAACGACATCAATTCTTCGAGGTTCAGATGTTTCTTGCCGGCGGCGACGGCGGCTGCCCTGATGAAGAAGGTGCCATATAACGGACCGCTTGCTCCCCCCACGGAGGAGACCAGGGTCATACCCGTCTCCTGGATTATACCCCCAATGTCTTTGTCCTGAGAGGCATTCAATCCGCTAGATACCTTTTTGAATCCTCGAGCCATGTTTATACCGTGGTCACCGTCCCCGATGTCGGCATCGAGCTGGGTGAGAAAATCCTTGTTCTCCTCCATGAGCGTCGCCATCTTCTGGAGCCAACGGACGATCTGTGCGACCGTTATCATTTCAGATCCCCCATCGCAGTGCCGGTGTCATGACCGGTGCGTCCCATAGCCGCATCTGTTCTTCATCCAGTCTGAGTAGGGTGAGAGAGCAGCCCTGCATCTCGAGGGACGTAATGTAGCCGCCAATCAGATTCCGCACGATTCTGAGCCCCTTCTTCTCACAGATCTCTGCGACCTTACGGTACACGATGTACAACTCGGCAAGGGGTGTACCTCCCATACTGTTCAAAAAGACAAGAACCTGATCTCCAGTGGAAAGGGGAACGTCAGTGATCTGCGATTCGACCCAGTTACCCTGTTTTTCGTCCCATTCCCGGACGGTGCGGGAATAGGGCGGGTCCTCGATGATAGAGAGGACGAGCATCTCCGCGATCTCATCCGCTGTCGCGAGAGGCCTGCGTTCACGTCCCGGCTCGCCATGAATCCCGATACCGAATTCAATCTCGTCGACGCCAAGATCAAAGGTGGGCGTGCCCCTCGCGGGTACGGTGCACGAGCTCAGAGCCATACCCATGCTTCTGCCATTGCTGTTTACGCGGCGGCACAGATCCGCCAGATCCCTGAGTTCATACCCCTCTTCTGCAGCCGCACCACAAATCTTTTCCGCCAACACGGTAGTGCCCACACCGCGTCTACCCTGCGTGTAGAGACTGTCCGTGACGGCTACATCGTCATCGATCAGGATGTTGGCGACACGGATACCTGCACTGTACGCGAGCTCGGCAGCCATCTCGAAGTTCATGACGTCGCCGCTATAGTTCTTCACGATGTAGAGGACGCCCTCGCCACCATGGACCCTTTTCGCAGCCGCCAGCATCTGATCCGGTGTCGGCGAAGTGAACACTTCACCCGGACATGCCGCATCAAGCATTCCCTTCCCAACGAAGCCGCCATGCAGGGGTTCGTGGCCGCTCCCTCCGCCTGAGACCAGGGCGACCTTATTGCGCACCGGAGCATCAGCACGGTAAATGAAATTCGGATCCAAGTTCACCTTGAGTAGGTCCTTGTGAGCAATCGACATCCCTTCGATACTTTCCCTGACAACATCCTCGGCCTTGTTCATCAGCTTTTTCATACATTCACCTCAATTCGGGTCTTCGATCCGTGAACTTCGCCTTTCCATAAGGGAGACGCGAAATTGTCTTATCACGTCGTCGGCCTCAAGTGATGAGACCTCTTTAAGAGTCAGAATGTCAAAATAGTCGGAGAACAGGTCTCTCAGCTGCCTGTCAGAGAAGTGGTTCCACTCCCGCCCCATGCTGTCGCTGAAGCACATGAGAAGATACCTCCCGCCCCGCCTGAGGACTCGATGCACGTTTTCGATGAATCTCTGGCGATCATCCTCAAGGACATGGTGGAAGCATCCGATATCCAGGGCGAAATCAAAACTCGCAGGCTCGAAGTCCATGTCTATGAAGCTTTGGACCACGAAGCGGGTGTTGCTCCCTTTATTGGTCTTGAATGCCTTCTGGTTGGCAATGTCCACCGCCTTTTCGGAGATATCCATCCCCGTGACATCGAATCCCTTTTCGGCTAGGTAAAGCCCGTTTGTCCCAAGTCCACAGCAGACGTCCAAGGCCCTATCACCCTTAATCATGCCGTCTTCCACGAGCTGGACAAGGAAATCTCTGGGCTTGCCCAATTCCCACGGATAGTGACCCTCATCGCCGCGCCGGTATACCTCTTTCCATTCTTCAGGTGTTTTGCCAGGCAATGTGTGTCTCCGAATTGAAGGTCTAATCCTTTTTGAGCCAGAATACAATCTTGAGGTATTCAGTCATCAGCTATCGGCGATCATCTATCGACTCTACCCGAACCCTGAACCCTATCTCCGGCTCTTTTTGTGGCTACGCTCAACGAAGACCAAGTTTCCATCCCGATAGCTCAGTAAATCTTGCGGATGCGGACTTCGACGTCTCTTTGATCCTTCAGAAGCTCGACTAATCTTGACGTATCTGTTTCGCCGTAATGATAGGGGTAGAGAATTCCCGGGCTGAAGGCCGTGGCAGCATCGGCTACCATTTCGGGTGTCATGGTATAGGGCAGGTTCATGGGCAGAAAGGCGATGTCAATCCCCTTGAGTTCTTTCATCTCCGGTGTGTTCTCCGTATCCCCGGCCACATAAATCCGTTTGTCCCCCAGCGTGATGACATAGCCGTTCCCGACCCCTTGGGGATGATAGGGAACTCCTTTGCTGCGCATATGGACCATATTGTATGCCGGT
>CAZAGT010000043.1:0-20690 GCA_964484515.1 uncultured Desulfobacteraceae bacterium
CCGCTGAGGTGATCCCAACGAAACCCTTACTACTGGCGGATATTTTCGAGCAGTCATCCCGAAAGAGACTGCCCCTCTCGCTGGAGGCCAGAAGGCTGGTTGAGGAGTTCCGATTTCTCGTCGATGACGACTTCAGGACATCACCGGATGCGGTCCAAAGATTCCTTGACGCCCTGAACGGCCCCGGGGGGTCAGAGGCCTTGGATCAGATGGCTGAAACCGGATTCCTGGATGCCTTTATCCCTGAATTCGGCCGAGTCAAGGACCGCGTGCAGTTCGATATGTACCATGTCTTCCCAGTCGGGAGACACGTCATCGAAACCGTGAGACACCTCAAGTCTCTGGCAACGCAAAAGGAAATCCTTCTCATGCAGATCATTGCGGATCTTGCGAATAGGGAGTCGCTTTATTTGGCTGGCCTCTTTCATGACATCGGCAAGGGTGGTGAGGATCATGCTTCCCGTGGCGCATCCATCACCCGCCATATCTTGAAGAGGTTCGCCTTCAGCAAAGAGCGCATCGATGAAATCGTCTTCCTTGTGCGTCATCATCTCCTGTTGGCGGAAACAGCGACGCGCCGGGACCTGAATGATGAAAAGACGGTTGTTCAGTGTGCCCGTATTATCGGGAATGTGGAAGGCCTGAAGATGCTCTATTTACTAACCTGGGCAGACTCCAAGGCCACCGGTCCTCGAGCGTGGAATGAGTGGGTCGGGAACCTGGTCCAGGAACTCTTCTTCAAGCTGCTTCATATCCTTGAAAGCGGCGAACTTGCGAGTCCAACCACTTCCCAGAGGGTCAAAAGGATCCGCTCAACGGTCCGCCGGGCGCTTTCCGACGAGATTGAACCTGCCAAAGTAGAAGAGGTCTTCGAGGTCATGACACCCCGCTACCTACTCAATACTCCGCCAAGCGATATCGCGGTGCACGTGGGCCTCACTCTGCGACTCAACAGGCTAGGAGACCCTTCACCCTTCCTGTTAAAGGCCAAAGAGGATGCCAGCGAAGGCTGGTGGGAGATCACCTTCGTAGGTAAGGATAGGGCGGGGCTTTTTGCGGACATAGCCGGGGTTTTTGCCCTCAACAACATTAATGTCCTTTCGGCTGAGATATATACCTGGCGTGACGGAACGGTCGTGGACATCTTCAAGGTTACAAGACCCCTTGACCCCTTTTTCACGGCTGAGGTCCCGGAAAGGCTCAAAAAGGATTTCCGGGCCGTATCTCGGGGACGTCTCTCTTTGACCTACCGCCTGGGACAAAAGGCGGCGCCTTCCATCCTCACGAAGACAAAGAGACCCTCACGTCCTCCGGTGGTCAAGGTCAACAACGCCGCATCGGATTTCTTCACCCTGATCGAAGTCTTCTCTGACGATCGAATGGGACTCTTGTACCTGATTACCCACACCCTCACCAATCTCAGGCTTGACATTCGCATCGCCAAAATTGCCACCAAAGGGGATCAAATCGCGGACGTTTTCTACGTGCGGGATTTAGAGGGACAAAAGATTGAGGACGACGCACACATCGAGGAAATCAGGAAGACCCTGCTCTTTCAGTTGGAACAGAAATGGCCGCTTGCGGCGGCGTGAGAGGGGCTTCAACGCTCGCCACAGGGAAAAGGGATTGAGTCCAAATTTACGATGCTTTTGAGAGGTATTGCTTTAGAATCTCAGAATCCTTGTCAGGACTCTCACAGAACTTGACACCCATGCCTGCCGGTTTGTTATTCTCCGCTTTCTCCCGCGTCCAAACCACCTCACATCGAAGTTTCAGGGCTTCCGCAACGTCCGGTATCTCGATTTGAAGCGATAATTGCTCACCTACGGGAAGCGGGTTGTCCGTTCTGATGAAAAGACCTCCGCTGCTGATATTCGCCGTATAGGCGTTCACAAAGCTTTGACGATTTTGAAACTTCAACGCGATCGTCTTTGTAAGGCGGTCTTCCTTTCGGACTGCAAACTCACGGCTCCTATCGAGCATCTTGACGAATCTTTCCACCATGACGACGAGAACATTCCGGAAGTCTGCCGAGAGTTTATTGAAGTCTTTATCCAACATCTCCCGATCGATGATCCCAAGCTTCGTTTGACCAATGGCCCGGGTCGTCGCTGTCCGTTTGACGGCCCCGATCAACGCGAGCTCGCCAAACACGTCACCCGGCTGGATTATGCTCAGGACGAATCGGTTACCGTTTATCCTTTTTGAGACTTCGACCGCCCCGGCGAGGACCACGTACACCCAGTCACCTGAATTGCCTTCCTCGAAGATAATCTCGCCATCACGGTACGTCTCTTCGAGCGCTACGTTAAAGTATGATTTCGTTTCGGCCATATGGCCACCTCAAATGAGAATCTCCCGGGCACCCCCCAAAACCAATACTCACAAGCACATCAATGAGGAATCGTACCTTTATCCTTATTCCAAAAGCGTGCCAATGACCTCGGACCCGGGTACCTGCCCGACGGATCTGCTGGGACCGCCCGATCTTGTTGTCCCTTGAAACGTAACTGAGCGAAAATTCACATTTTCTTAAACCAGCCTGCTGAACACGACTCAGGAGTTTACCATTGTAGGCTGAACCCGGAACAAAGGGCGAGTCAAAGAAATCAAGATCAATCCCAGGGCAGCCGATCTTTAAGATGCGGTGCCACGGGATTTCGTGGAACTCAAATTGCATCGGGATATTTCTCAATAGTCCCCGAAGGAGCCGGTTATTCGAGAGGCAACCGGCGTGGGGCCGGAGGGAAGGCCATGAAAGACGCAAAAAAGATGATCAAGGAATTCTTCCTTGAGATTGGACGGTATGCCGGGGCGATTGTGGTGGGCGGCCTCTGTATGTGGCTGGTTGTTTATGGCGTGATCTTTCTCACCCGCACGTCCCCCAGGGACGCATAAGGCGATCATTGAACTGACAACGGTTTCCGTTGCCGCCTTTCGAACGAAGGGGATCGCAAGGATGGCCGCAGAGCCCGGCGAAAGCCCCTTCTGCAGGGCTGTTTTCCGATCAACCCGTGCGCTAAGAAGGCCCTTCACCACTCCTTTCCAGAAAGCACTTCAAGAAGAAACGGGCTGCAACGATGATAATCACGATGCTTGGAACGCCCACGAGGACAACGGCGAGAATCGTTTCCCGCGGTCTTTGCTTGATGGTCTGTCTGCTAAACTGCAATCGTACCTGTCCGAAATAGTGGTCACCCTGCCGGATCATCGCCCCTCTGACGAGCGCCGGTTCTTCGAGTTCGGGAAGGTGAGCGTCCAGAACGTCGCCGTACTCCGTGATCACTCGAATCCCAATCAAATACTCAGACTTCAAAAAGGCCTCTGAAACTCGCCGGACCACGTCCTGATCGTTATTCCACAGAGGAAAGACCGGGATCCGTGTGAATTCGTCGGTAAGATACTCCATTCTAGCATTCAAGTGCCGTGGCGTGATGAAATGAGAACAAGAGTAACAGATGCCGGCCAAAATCACCGCAACCAAGCTGACCGCCAGGGTCAACCCAAAGGTCAAGCCAGGGAATAATCTTGAGTTATCGGACATTGGTGCGGCTGTCCTTTTCAGACACCTCACGACGATCTGTAGGTCAATAGGAAGATTCTGAGGGCACTAGAGGCTGTCGGAAAACGCCCATCTGCTGCGTTACCCTCATCCCTCGTCACTGCGGCGTACTTCTATGTACGCCTCATTCCTCGGGATTTCAGAAACCTTACATCTGGGCATTTTCCATCAGCCTCTCAGGAGAAGGTTTTTCGACAGTCTCCTATCGTTTGAAGGCACAAACGTCTTCAAACAAAATGCGGGTTTTCGGACTTCGATCTTATGTCTGCCGAGTACGATGTGAGGCCCGTGATCTCTTTTCTTCGGTTCCGGGGCTCCCGGGCTGGTCTTTTCTATGACTTATCTGCGGGGGAGTTCTGCCCCCTCCGACATTCCCCTCGACTTCGCTCGGGGCTGCGGTTTCCCCCACAGATACGCCATGAAAAGACGGCACCCTCCCACCAGTCACTTCGAAAAGAATTCACGGTCCTCCCTCCAGCGTTGCTGGAAAGAGATTTGGCGCCCATTGATTCTTGTGAGGATCCTCTTTTCAATCGATCTTGCTGCGAATGTGGATATCCCGCTGCGGGAAAGGGATCTCAATGCCGGCCTTGGTGAACGCCTCAAATATAGCAAAATAAAGGGCGCTGCGGACTTTGCGGCGGGCCACGGCACGCACATCGATCCAGATGAGCAGCACGAAATTCAGAGAATTGTCACCGTATTCAACAAAGCGCACCACCGGCTTCTTGTACGTCGCCACCAAAGGCTCCCTCTCCGCAGCCTCGACCAAGATCTTTTCCACCTCCCGGGGATCGGCCCGGTAGGAAACTCCCACCGGCAACCCAATTCGAATCATGGGGGACGAGAGGGAGTAGTTGACGATGGTGTTGGAGATCAGATCGGCGTTGGGGATGAGGTATTCGATATTGTCGCGCGAGCGGACCTTGGTGGCACGAAGGAAGATATCGGTGACCGTTCCCAGGGTTCCACTTACCTCGATCCAGTCGCCCTTGCGGATCTTTCCGCCAAAGATGATGGTGAAGCCACTGATGATGTTGGCGGCCATATTCTGTAGCCCCAGACCGATACCGATGCCGGCCGCCCCGGCGAACACCAGCAGAAAACGCAGGTTCAAGCCTACCAGCCTCAGTGAAATCAGAAAGCCGATGGCGAGGAACAAATACTTGAAAAAGGTGTTGAGGGCGTAACCGAGCCCCGGATCGATACCCAAACTGGGATAGATCTTGTAGTCGAAATAGGCCTGTGAAAGACGGGTTCCGAACACAAAGGCCAGAATAATCAAGGCGGCCTTGAGGATGATCCACAGGGTCACCTGGGTTTCTCCCAATCGGAAGATGGGAAATGAGATGATCTGCTGCAGCGGGTCAAGCAAGCCCAACAGGTTGAGGATGACCATCATGGAGACCAGCACAGCTACATAAAGCAGAAGAGATCTCAAAGACCGCACCAGAAACTGGGCCGCTTCGTCCGCGGAATCGAGTTTCTGGGACCAGTTCTTGAGCCAACCGTTCACGCCGTGAAAAATCAGCATGATCAGCAAAAAGGCTCCCATGGAGCCCCAGATCTTGACCAACACGACCTCGCCCAACATGTCATATCCAAAACACCAGAGTACGGCAGCCAGGAACGAGACGCTGAGGAGCGGATAATAGTAGTTACGCAAGAAGCTCAGGAATGTTCGGTAGGCACGATAGGTCAGTTCCGGCAGGAGCGACAGAAAGACCCCCCGCTTGAGAAGGAAGAAGAAGAGAACGGTCACGGTGGAGATAGATACCACAAACCGAAGCAGGGCTACGACGTCGGGACGAATCTGGAAAACTTTGGCTGCGAAGAAAACCGCAATTCCGATCAACAGGTAAAGGAGGACAAAGCGTGCGTACCGAAGGATCGGCTTGCCGTATTTGGCGGTGGCCTTGAAGAGGTCCCGAGTCAGGCCCTCCTCCAGGAGACGGAGGATCAGGATACCCACCGCCCAAAGACCCAGAAGCCTCCCGCAAAGTTGAAACCAGGATGCTCGATAGCCGGTCATCGCGTTGATCAAGGAAAACAGTCCAAGCAAAGCCAGGGGAATCATCGCCGAGACGAGCACGTTGAGAAGGGACTGAATATGCGCGTGGTAGGCCTTGGGGATACGTTCGACCAGGGGCGTGAATTTCGCTTCAACCCAACTCAGGAGACGACCCTGGCCTAGAAGCGAGTATAGGACGACCAATACAAATAGAAGCACCAGCAGCGAACCCAGCGCGCCCAGCATGCGGCTGTGTTCGACGAGTTGCCGCGAGAAATCGGGAATCCTCAGGGGCAAAGACAGGACGGTCCGGTAAAGGTGTCGAACGGTCGCAAGATCCCAGCCGAGTGGCTTCCGATGAAATAGAGACCTGGCGTCCGTCTCGAATTCCTCTCTGACCTTGGCGGCTTTCCGCTTCATGGCCTCGCCTAAGTCCTCGGTAAGGGAAATGACGGGCTTCGCCTCTGTTACCGGTTTTGCGGATTCCTCGGCAGAGAGAGCAAGGTCGCTTGAGAGGAAAAGGACGGCGAGTAGGAGGCTGAAATAGGCACTCTTATTTGAAAGCATCTAGGATTCTCCCGAGTCTGTCTTTCGACAGTCTCGTCGGCATTCGAGGTGCGGCCCAGTGGCAGTGCTCAATACCCGAAGGCGCATCCGTCGCGGCGCGGGTCTGAGGCGCCTTGAAGCATGCCTGATTCGGGATCCAACATAATGCCCTGGTATCCTCCGAAGAACACGCCGATCGGTGATACCAGTTGATGGCCTTTTTGATGCAGTTCGCGTTGCACGTCCGGATCGATGCCAAACTCCAGCGCGACACGACCGCCTCCCTCCATCCTGACTCCGGTCGGTTGAGAGGAGCCCATATGTCGAAAACGGGGAGCGTCTCCGGCCTCTTGGATGTTCATTCCGAAGTCGATGATATTGCAGAGGACCTGTACTTGTCCCTGGGGCTGCATCGCACCGCCCATGACCCCGAAACAAAACCAAGGTTTACCGTTCCGCGTGACAAACGCCGGGATGATCGTATGAAAGGGCCTCTTGTGGGGCTCGAACCGGTTGGGATGTTCCTGGTCAAGGGAAAAGAGCGCCCCGCGGTTCTGCAGTACAAAACCGAGACCATCAGGAACAAAACCTGAGCCCCAAATCCAGTAAACGCTTTGAATAAGGGAAACCATATTACGGTCCCTGTCTGTCACCGTGAGGTACACGGTCTCTCCATGATCCGGCGGTGAGCCGTATGGATCATCGATTGCGGCCTTCCCCATACTGATCGATGCTCGTCTCTGGGCCGCATATCTCTTCGATATTAACCCCTCGACCGGAACGTCGCTAAACTCCATGTCGGCATAAAACCTGGCCCGGTCGGCAAAGGCCAACTTCTTAGCCTCGATGAGAAGGTGCAGGTATGGCGCTGAATTGTGGCCCATGTCCCTGAGGTTGAAGCCCTCGAGGATGTTAAGCATCTGCAATACGGCAATGCCCTGGCCGTTGGGCGGTAATTCCCAGACATCATAACCGCGGTAATTCGTCGAGAGCGGCTCGACCCACTCCGATGCGTGGTCCCGGAGGTCTTTCATCGTGATAAAGCCACCGACCCGCTTGGAATACGCCGCGATGTCCTCCGCGATCTCACCTTCATAAAAGACGTTCCTGCCATTTTCGGCGATTAGCCTATAGGTACGGGCCAGATCCGGATTCTTGAATACCTCACCGTTTTGAAGATTCCGGCCGTGCGGCAGATAGGTTTGGCGGAATCCCGCACGCCGGGCCATTTCGCCGTCTGGATCAGCCGCCCAGTTGTTGACCGGAAACCCCTGCTCCGCATAACGGATCGCGGGGGCCAGCACCGCGGCCAAACCCATGCTGCCAAAACGCCTGAGCAGCAGATCCCAACCATCCACGCAACCGGGGACGGACCAGGCCAGTGGGTCCTGTTCCGGGATGGTGTCGTGATAGCCGAGCTCATTGAATTTTTCAATGCTCAACCCACGGGGCGAGCGACCGCTGGCATTCAAACCGTACAGTTTGCGGGTCGCGTTATCCCAGTAGATCACAAACAGGTCCCCGCCGATGCCGCAACTCTGAGGTTCCATCAGACCAAGAGCCGCGTTCGCTGCAACTGCCGCATCGATTGCGTTTCCACCTCTTTGCAAAATCTCCAAGCCCACCTGAACGGCCAGGGGCTGGCTCGTGGCAACCATCCCGGTAGGAGCCATGACCACCGCGCGCGTCTGCCCCATTTGGAAACGCGCCCGGGCGAATGTTGGCTGAGACAACGTAAGCGCTCCAATGAGTATCATCAGGACAACAACGGACATTCCCTTTTCTGCAAAAGCGACCACGGGACCTCCTTTTCGATACCTCATACTCCTAAGGCTGTCGGAAACCGCCCATCTGCCGCTCGACGGGCTCACGGCCCTGAGCGAAGCCGAAGGGCGGCGTTACCGTCATCCCTCGTCACTGCGGCGTACGAATTCCCCGGCGTGAGGCAAGACAATAAGCGGGCCTTTTTCTTTACCTCAAGCCTCAAGCCTTTCGTGTGCGCCTCATTCCTCGGGATTTCGTCCCGTTGAAGACAACGGGATGGGCATTTTCCGTCAGCCTCAGAGAAAGAGGTCTTGCGACTGCTCCCTTATCTAGGTTGACCGGTTCAAGGTTCCCAGTTAACGTGCTCGAATGAAGAATCTGAAATCGTCGGAATCTTAGCGGGAATGCAGGGGTATGGCAATCAAGATTTGAGCTGTTATCATCTTCCTCTCTGGTGGCAAATTAACCATTGCCTCAAAGACAAATTTCGGTAGAATGCCTACGCACGAGATAGGAGGGCATAAAGAATGGCCTATGCGAAGGAATTGATCACGAAACTGGAAGAAAAGGCAAAGACCCTGCGCAGGGATACGATTGAAATGATGAAGGGGGCGGATTCCGGTTGGATGGGGGGCTCCTTTTCTCAGGCGGATATCATTGCGGCGCTTGTTTTTCATCATATGAATCATGATCCCCAAAATCCCTCTTGGGAAGACAGGGACAGGCTGATCGTATCCAAAGCCCACTGCTGTGAAACAGTCTACGCCGCACTCGGTGAAGCGGGCTACTTCCCTAAGAGCGAATATAAGACCTACGGCAAGTTTAGGGCCACGTTGCAGGCCCATACCGAGCGTACCGTACCCGGGGTTGAATACTCAGGGGGCTCCTTAGGGCAGGGGTTGTCCTTCGGCTTTGGGGAAGCCTTGGCAGCCCGAATAGGTGCCCCGCAGGACACATCCGGCAAAGCCATTCCCCGTTTCCGGGTCTTCTGCATCGTCGGTGACGGCGAAAGTGATGAAGGGCAGATCTGGGAAGCGGCCTTGGCTGCGGCCCATTACAAGGTCGATAACCTGACCGTCTTTATCGATCACAACAAGTTTCAATCATGCGGCAAGGTGGAAGACAGGATCGATCTGAGCCCGTTACCCGAGAAATGGAAGGCCTTTGGCTGGGATGTCGCCGAGATCGACGGTCACAACATGGTCGATATTCTCAGTGCCCTCGAAAGGGCCGACGAGCTCCGGGGTAAACCGCACGCCATCGTTGCCCATACCGTTAAATGCAAAGGCGTTCCCGCATTCGAGCACAAGAACCTACACTTCTGCAAACTGACCGATGAGATGTATGCGGAGGCCATCGAGGCCCTCAAGTAGGGTCCAATAACGCGTTGATACAACTAATCAACCCAAAAGGGAGAAGCTATGAAACGCGACTACGTAACGGAGTCTCCTGGTGAGATGAAGACCCTGTACGAAGCCCACAACAATGCGTTGTTGGAGCTTGCTAAGGATGACGGGGATATCGTCCTGCTTTATGGTGATTTCCCGCGAGGTGCCGCAGGGGAGTTTTTCCAAAAGGAACACCCGGACCGGATTTACGATGTCGGGATCGCCGAGGCGAACCTCATCACGACGGCCGCCGGGTTGGCCGCTGCGGGGAAGACGCCGTTTACCCATTGCCATGGTATCTTCGCCGTCGGCCGGGCCTACAACCAAATACGACAGAACGTCGCCTATGATAGGCTCAACGTCAAGATCGTGCTCTGTAATTCCGGCATGCTGTGGTCCTTTATGGGCGGATCCCATCAGATCGTGGAAGAGATAGCCGCGCTTCGCGCCGTCCCCAATCTTGTCCTCGTCTCTCCCGCCGACCCGATCGAAACCATGAAGGCGACCAAGGCCGCCGCCGAGTACGTCGGCCCGGTGGCCCTCAGACTCGCGAATCCTCCTGTCCCCACGGTGTACAAGGAAGAACTCCCCTTTGAGTTGGGAAGCGCGCTCACCGTTGTCGATGGGGACGATGCGACCCTGATCTCCACCGGGATCATGCTCTCGGACTCCTTGGCGGCCGCCGACATCCTCGCCCGAGAAGGTATCAAGGTGCGACTCCTCGACATGCATACACTCAAACCCCTGGATGAGTCGTCCATCATCAAGGCGGCTAAAGAGACGGGGGCTATTGTCACCGTTGAAGACAGTAGTATCCTGGGGGGGCTCGGAGGCGCCGTCGCCGAGGTGGTTGCAGAAAACCTGTTGGTGCCGCTAAAGAGGGTCGGCATCAAAGACCGCTTTGGCCAGTCGGGAACGATCGAGGAGCTCAAGGGCGAGTACGGTTTAACCGCTCACGACATCGCTGCAGCGGTCCGAGACGTCATCAAGCGGAAATAGTATTTACATTCCCGTCACACCCGACCAGAATAACATGCAAGAACACCATCCAGGTCCTGCACATGGGGATAGACCAGCGATTGCACTCCTCGTCGTTCCATGAGCCCGCAGGGCCTCGCCCACACCCCGAAGAAGACCCTATCCAAGAGTAGTAGAAGAACCGATTTCTTGAGAGGAGCACGATGAGATTCTGGTTACTTCTTTCCATCCTCGCGTCGAAGTTCAAGAAGGCCGCAGGGAAAAACCCGGACTTCGAAAAACTCCAAATGGGGCATGAGTGTACCATTGTGATCAAGACCAATGATGACAAAATGGGAAGACGGTTCATATTCAGAGACGGCGGATTTGCCACCGATTCTGTTCTGGATCGATTTGACGCAGCGTTGGTCTGGAGGGATGCAAAAACAGCCTTCCATGCCATGCGGAGGGGCGATAAAGGAATTAGGGACGCCCTTCAGAACCACCTGGTCGCTATCGAAGGTAAGCTGCATTCGTTTACTTGGTTTCGCGCTGCAATCAGGTCCATCAATAAATAGGGAGGTGACGTGGGATACTGGACGCACGAATATCTATTGAGGACCTGGGGAGGTCCGATGATGCAGTCAGAGTGCTTACGGGATGTCATGAAACCCTTTTTCGTCCCGCGAGTATTCTCCGGTTTGAATCTGTTCCTCGATAAACCCCAGCTCCTGCCTGATGCGGTTGACCTGGTCGCCCGGGAGAGTAAGAAAAAAAAGGCCTTTATCGTATCCGATGAATATACCGTGCGGTTCGCTCCAAAGATAAAGGTTCCGTACGAGAAAAGACACCATATTCAATTTGAGATCTGGGACCGGGCTCGGCCTGATGCCCCCATCGACACGGTACGGGACTGCGCCGAAAGCATGCGAACGTTCGGGCCTGATCTTATTTTTGCCCTGGGAGGCGGGTCGGCCATGGATACCGCCAAGGCGGCGTGGCTTTTGTACGAACATCCTGCGGTCAAGATCGAGATCCTCAGTCCGCTCATCGCCTTGAACCTGAGACACAAGGCCAAGCTCGTTGCCATCCCGACCACCAGTGGCACCGGATCCGAAGTCTCAGGCGTGGCCGTGATATCATTCCCCGATGGTGTGAAGCTCCCGGTCGGCGGCGCCTTGCCCGAATTCGTCCCGGACTTCGCCTTGCTCGACCCGACACTGACCGTCGGCATGCCACCGGAGCTGACGGCCGGGACCGGAGGGGACGCCTTGGCTCATGCCGTGGACGGCTTTATGACCCCGAAGGCGGACGAGCAAAACCAGGCGATTGCCCTTCGGGCGACTGAGATGATATTCGAATGGTTACCCAGGGCCTATCGCGACGGCAGTGACATCATGCCCAGAATGAAGATGCAGCAGGCGGCCACGATGGCGGGGATAGCGCTCACAAATGCCGGCTCCGGCATATCGCACGCCCTCGGCCACACCATTGGAGGACTGTTTCACATCCATCATGGTGTCATGGTCCTCCTATTTCTTCCCTATGAACTTCAAGTCTATGCCAAGGCAACGGATCGGCATCTCAGACTCTGCGAAGCGCTCGAAGTCAGGGACAAAGAATCTGATCAAAAGAGTCTCTCAAACCTGATCGAAAAGATCCGGTCTCTTATGAAAGAGCTGAGCCTCCCGACCAGCCTGAGGGATGCGGGTGTTTCGAAAGACGATTTGGATCGCAGAATGGGTCTGATTTTAGAGCAAACACCGACCGATCCCGCCTTCTACTTCGGATGGTTCGACCTGACCCAAGAGCAACTCAGAGATATCTTCTTGAGGGCCTATGAAGGTGACTTGCTTGATATGAACTCAGGGCTATGGAGGTAGCTCCATGAGGGGATGTTTTGGAAGATTTCTGAAGATCGACCTCACAGCGAATCAATTCGAGGATCTTACCATCGACACTGATGATCAGAAGAAATATGTGGGGGGATCAACCATGGCGGCCCGAATCATCTATGACGTTGTGGAACCCGACATGGATCCCCTCGCTCCGAAAAACCCCCTCGTATTTGCCGCCGGCCCCCTTACCGGGTCGACTGTGCCCATGGTCAGCCGGGCGGCTGTGTGCGGCATCTCGCCAGCAACCGGCCTTTGGGGTGAGTCCACAACGGGCGGAAAATTTCCGATGCGGTTAAAAGGGACCGGGTACGATGGAGTACTTATCACCGGCAAGGCCATAGAACCGGTTTACGTGTACATAAACGAAGATCGGGTTGAGATCAGGGACGCTTCCCGCCTCTGGGGTAAGAGCGACATTTACGAGACCCAGAAAGCCCTCAGGAATGAGGTCGATGACGAGGCCTCAACCGCCTGTATCGGAGTGGCGGGAGAGAATCGGATCCGGTTTGCGACGATCATGAACGATGAAGGCCGGGCCGCAGGGAGGTGTGGGATGGGGGCCTTGATGGGCTCAAAGAATCTCAAGGCCCTCGTTGTTTCAGGAAACAAGCGCGCGGTCCTTGCAGAGGGTACACGCTTAAAAGGAACCATCGCTGACGCTCGCAATGTCATCCAGAACTATGCCTACACGAATGCCTATAGGCTTTACGGCACGAATTTCTACATGGATCTTGCGATGCGCCTGGCGGACGTACCCACCAAGTATTTCACCAAGAGTATCTTCCCGGCCTCAAGACTTCACGGCCCCGCGTTCCGCACCCGCTATGCCATGTCCAATTATGCCTGCAGCGGCTGTCCTATCGGATGCGGGAGAGTCATTAAGAATTTCACGGCTGAAGTGGAACGCGTCGACGGCCCTGAATACGAAACCGTCGCCGCCTTTGGGCCGCTTTGCATGAACTTCGATATCGACTCCGTGGTGATGGCAAACCATCTCTGCAACGCTCACGGCATGGATACCATTTCGGTGGGCGTATCCATCGCCTTTGCCATGTTCCTGTATGCAGAGGGAGTGCTCACGAAGGAAAAGGCCGGGATGGAGATTCCATGGGGCGATGCCGCCACGATCCTCAAGCTCATCGATATGATCATCAGACAGGAGGGCATTGGCAGACTCCTATCCAAGGGTGTCAAACAGATGGCCGCCGAACTCGGTGTTGATCCTGAAGACGCTGCGCACGTAAAGGGGCTTGAGATCCCGATGCATGATCCGCGTGCCTATCAGGGCAGTGCGCTTACCTACGCGGTCGGCCCGAGAGGCGCCTGCCATCTTAAAGGCAGCTTCTATAACCTTGATACCCCGGGCAACGAGGTCGGGTTGGACCTGGGAATCACATTTACCGACAAAAATGATCCAATCCAAAAAGGGGCGTTGTCCGCCAAGGTGTTGTGCTTTTGTGAGCTCTACAACAGTTTCCCGTTGTGTCAGTTCTCCCCTATACCCGCATCCATGATTGCGGCCATCCTCTCTGATATCACCGGAAACGAGGTCGGCACGATGGATCTCCTCACCTTCGGCGAGCGGTCCTTGAATCTGAAAAGGGGGATCAACAACGTACTCGGCGTAACACGAGGAGATGACAGGTTGCCGAGAATCGCCCGTCAGGCCCTAAGGGAGGGGGCAACGGCCGGGATAGAGCCGGATTTAGATCTCATGCTCAAGGAATTCTACACCGTATGCGAGTGGGACTGGGAGACCGGTAAGCCCAAGAAAGAGAAGCTGCTGGAATTGGGACTCCAAAATGTGGCAAAGGATCTGTACGGCTAAATCTTAATGAGCTGCTTTTCTTGCGGACCCACGCACCGGGTGGGAGAATTTTTTTGAGCGAGCAGCTCTCGGGCCGCCTGCAATTTGGCGTCTATGTCTCCGTCAGCCTCGTCCGGATCATGATGATAGGGATAGAGCGTCTTGACTCCGGCACGATCAGCTAAATCCACAACGAGTCCCACGGGAGAATGACCCCAGCCGATCCTGTCCTGGTACTCACTATCCGTGTAGGTGACATCCGTGATCAGGGCATCTGTTCCCCCGATGAATTTCAATAGCTTCTCCATGTAGGCGCTGTTGTAGAACCGGCTCGATTGCGGAAAGAGTTCATTGTCCGTCACATAACATACGGACTTTCCCTTGTATTCTAACCGGTATCCCAAACAGTAACCTGGGTGGTTCAGCAGCATCGTCCGGATCTTTATGTGCCGGATATGGAACTCCTCTTCCTTCAGGTCACGGAAATAGACCCTGGAGGCAAATTTCTTTATCTTGATCGGAGAATAGACACCCTCCATCTGCCCCGAGATGAGTTCGCGCATCGTGATATCTCCATGGGAGGGACCGCAGATTTCGAATTCGTTGCCGGCTACATAGAGGGGCGCAAAAAACGGAAGGGCGTTGATGTGGTCCCAGTGGGGGTGGGAGATGAAAATTTCAGCCTCAATCCGCTGCTGCTTCGCCATCAGATGGTCCGAAAACAGCTTTATACCGGTGCCGGCATCAAAGATGAATAGGCTCTCTCTGGGAAACTCAAGCGTGACGCATGATGTGTTCCCCCCGTATTTCAATGCCCTTTCACCGGGGACCGGTAGAGACCCTCGCACGCCCCAAAAGGTCAGTCCGATCTTCTCCTCGAGAATCTGGCGAAGCTGCGCTCCAATATCCTTCGGGTTCACCGGCTTGACGATATAGCCGTCCGCCCCGAAGGAGAAGGCCCTTTCGCGGTCAAACTGATACGATTTCCCGGACACGATCACGATCTTCATGGCGTCGAGGGAGCGTTCCTGCCGCAGTAGCTTGCACAATTCCAGACCGTCGAGTTCCGGCATCATGATATCGAGGATGAGGCAGTCAGGCTTCTCCTTGACGATCTTGGGTAACGCGTCGACGCTCGAAGTACTGTAGGTGACCCTTGCAGCTTCCAGCTCCAGGTACTTGCGTAAGAGGTTGATGAAGTCGGGGTCATCGTCAACGATAAAGACCTTTAGGCTCTTATCCATGTGGACACCACGAGACGTTAGTCGTAGACGACTTCTACTCGCTCAAGGTAATCTGAGAGTTCATCGATATACTTTTTGATGTTTGCCTTCTTTTTCTCCAGAGCCGCATTCTCGATATCCCGCCCGATGCGCGTAATGGTATCGAGTCCATATCCACCGCCTCCGCCCTTGAGTGTATGACCCAGGATCTGAATCGACTCGTAATCACATCTAGCAAGGGCCTCTCGGAATCTAACGACGTCCTTGCGCCTGTTATCGAGAAACCCAGGCAGAAGATCCTCGAGTTCCGCATCTATATGAACAACGACCTTTCCATCGCGTTCTCCACCCTTCACGGCTGCATCCTGATGAATTCGTGCATATTTCTCAATAGTCTGAATAAGCCTGACCTTGCTCACCGGCTTTGTCAGATAGGCAATGCATCCCGCATCGAGGCCCCTGCGCTCCTCATCTCTGTTGGCGTGCGCGGTGAGCACGACGACGGGGGTCTCACTCGCCCCTGCTTCGCGTTCCCACTTCTTGATCTTCCGGGTTGCGGTGTAGCCGTCCATGGCCGGCATCTGCATGTCCATGAGTACCAGATCGTACTTCTCGGATTGAAACTTCGCCAAGGCGATCCGACCGTCCTCCGCCGTGTCCAGTCGATAGGGCGTATTCCTGAGATAGTGCTGGACGAGTAAGCGGTTTTCCGGTGCGTCTTCTACCAGCAGGAGGTGGAGGGGCCGGAGATCTGACGTCGGGGCCGGTCTCTGGATCGGCCGCACCTCCCCTGGAATACGGCTTCCACCTATAGCCGCGGCGATCGCCTCGAACAGTTCGGCGTTTTTGACTGGCTTGACAACATGCTCCGTAATCCCCAATTCCCGGCACCGGGCCAAATCACGCGTCTGTCTGTCGGAGGTGAGCATCACCACGGTCGCCGCCGTCATGTCCTCCACCCTCCCCAACCGCGCCGCAAACTCGAATCCATCCATGACCGGCATGCGGCTGTCGATCAAGACCAACCGATAGGGATCTCCGTTCGTTCCGGCCCGCTTGAGTTCAGCAAGACCGTCTGCCCCCGTTTCCACCGCCGTCACCGAGGCACCCCAGCGGGATAAGATCTCCACTAGGTTCTTCCGGTTTGTTGCACTGTCGTCGACCACCAAGATCCGCAATCCCTGCGCCCCGTCCGGAAGGCGGCGTTTGAATCCTGTGTGATCGGCCTGGACCCGGAAGTCGGCCGTGAAGGAGAAGCTACTCCCCTCCCCGACCTCGCTTTCAACCCAGATGCGACCACCCATGAGCTCCACCAGCCGTCTCGAGATGGTCAAACCGAGACCCGTGCCACCATGCTCACGGGTCGTTGACGAATCGGCCTGGCTAAAGATGTCAAAAACGGCGTCTATCTTGTCCGGCGGGATGCCGATCCCGCTGTCGGCGACTGAAAAGACCAAAGCAACAGCCCCTCCACGCCCCGCTTCGAGCGTGGGTTGACGCTCCTTGACTTCAACATGGACCTCGCCCTTTTCGGTGAACTCGACGGCATTGCCGATCAGGTTGACAAGGATCTGCCGTAAGCGGGCCGGGTCACCCATTAACAGGGTCGGTACACCATGTTTTACATGGCAGGTCAGCTCGAGGGCCTTTTCATGGGCGCGGAGGGCCATGATCTCACAGGTCTTTTCCATCACTTCGGTGAGATCGAAGTCGATCTCTTCAAGATTCAGGCGCCCGGCCTCCACCTTTGAGATATCAAGGATGTCGTCGATAATGCTGAGCAAGTGATGACCGGATGATTGGAAGATCTGGACAAACTCCTGCTGCTCCGGCGTGAGGGCGGTCTCCGACAGCAGGTTGGCCATTCCGAGAATGGCATTCATGGGTGTCCGGATCTCGTGGCTCATACTGGCCAGAAATTCACTCTTGCTGCGGTTGGCGGCTTCCGCTGCCTCCCTGGCATGGACAAGCTCTTCCTCCATGTGTTTCCGTACGGTGATATCCAGGATGGCGCCGTCCAGCCAGAGAACCTCGCCGCTCTTTGCATCCTGAATTCCCCTTCCCCTTTCGAAGACCCAGCGGACCTCGCCGCTCCGTGTTTTGATCCGGTACTCAATCTCGTAAGGCGCCTCCTTCTCAATCGCCTCCCGAATCTCCTGTGTGATCCTTGCGTTATCCTCCGGCACAATAATGTCGGCAAAGGCCCGCACCCGATTATTTATGAAATCGCTGGCCGGATAACCACTAAGCTTCTCCACCGCATCGCTGATGAAATGCATGGTCCAGTTTTCATCCAAGGCACAGCGGTAAATGGTTCCGGGGATGTTTGAAACCAAGCTGCGGTAGCGCTGCTCACTTTCACGCAACGCCTGTTCCGCCCGCTTACGTTCCGTGATATCACGAACCGTCGCCTGGATGACCTCTTTACCCCTCAACGGAAACGCCGTCAGCCAGACCTCGGCCGGGAAGTTTTGGCCGTTCTTTCGTCGGTGTACCCACTCAAACTTGTTGGAGCCTTTCTCAAAGGCCGCCTCGATCCTCTTGTTTGCTGCCGTGAAAGAATCTTCGCCGTTTGGCTGTTTCGGAGGAGATAATTCGGACGGGTGAACCGCGATGAATTCATCTTTGTCGGAAAGACCAAACGTCCGCAAGGTCTGTTCATTGCAATCAAAGAAGCCCTCTTCTCGATCAAATAACATCAGGGCATCACTTGAGGTCTCGAAAAGCGTCCGATAGCGCCTCTCACTCTCGAGCAGGTCCTTCTCGGCCTCCCTGCGCTTGAGATCCGCTTCCTGTAACTCCTGCACCCTCTCAGGTTCCCATGCTTCATGCGTTGGCTGCGGAGCCACCCTGCGATCCTCCCCCTTCAATTTCTCTTTCATCCTAAGATGACCAACGGCGACAATCCTCGCGCCGGACTCGATCCCCCTCAAGGGGCTTCCTGCTCCTCGCCTCTTGAATGCTTATCCGGCCCGAGCGCTCCCAAAACGCAACAAGTCTGCAAATCCTCTTCCCATGAACGAATTCGCCTTCGCCTGTGGCGAGATCTCGAAACGAACGTCTCTCAGATCACTCAAGACCGATGACGGCCGCCAGTGCGCGGCCGCATAGCTCTGAATCGGCGCGGAGGGCCGGTTTTCCAAAAGGTGAATGAGCTTCTCGGCGGTCAGTCTTCAGCGGTCGCAATCAAGCGCAAAGGGATGGCTGGCTTCTTCTATCTCCTAACCTGGTCGAAAACGCCTGGCTAGGAGCCGACATAAACCATCTTGGGGCATGTCTCCATAGGAATGACCCCTAATGGAGGTTCAAAGGCTGGCATGACTTCTTTTATCAATAAAACGCGAAGAAAACAAGAAAGTCAAGTAAATTGGCCCGGTAAGACCTCCCTGGAGACTGCTCACATTAGATCCCCTTTCGCTTCCCTTGGAGCTCTTATACGGCCGTTGATGGGGGTACCTCCGGCGACCCTGTTACTTCCAAATAAGACAATTGCATATATTTCATTATGTTATCCATTATCATGGGGGATCCGAGCCAATCTACTGAGCCATAGGGGGAATAGTAAGCGGCCCAGGGTACCGTGAACCGGCGCACAAAAAATTCAAAAAAAACCTTGACATTAGTTTGATGTCAAACTATATTACGTGCATGCAAACAAATCACATCATATCACTTGTCTCAAGGATCAGGGATAAAGCAGGCCGAATAATCATCCATGAGCTGAATTCCCGCAACATTCCCGGGTTGGCACCTTCGCACGGAGATATTCTCATGCTCCTCTTTCATTCGGAAACGGTCTCAATGAGGGAAATCGCGAAACGAATTGGAAGAGACAAATCTACGGTGACGGCCCTCGTCAAGAAACTTATCGATTTCGGATACGTTCAAAAAGAGCAAGACCTAAATGACAGCCGCGTCACGCTTGTCAAGCTGACAAAGTCAGGCAGGGCATTGAAAGGCGATTTTGACGAAATCTCCGACATCCTGTTACAAAAAGTCTATAAGGGCTTCACACAAAAAGAAAAGGAGGTGATGGTCCATGGTTTAGAAAAGATAAACGGCAATCTCTAGTTTTTTTTCAGATAATTGTTTGATATCAAACTAAATGTCGAGGAGGGCAGAATGAAAACAACGACGGTGAGTGTCTTAATCATGACAGCATTGCTCATTTCCGGCATTGCATCCACTCAAAGAGGAGAAGCGAAGATGGAACTCAACTCGAACAAAGAAAAGGCGGCAGCGGTCCTCAAAAGTTTGGAGACCAGGGACACGTCGGCGGCCCTGAACTACATTAGTGGCGAGACATACACCCAGCACAACTTGGCTGCCAGAGACGGTAGAGAGGGCTTCTTGAGCCTATTTGAAATTCCGGATGTTGAATTCAAAGTTAATGTCGTCCGCGTCTTTGAAGACGGCGACTTCGTCTTCACACATACGGTTTACGATTTTTTCGGCCCCAAAGTGGGCTTTGACATCTTCCGCTTCGAAGATGGAAAAATCGTTGAACACTGGGACAACCTCCAAGATGTAGCTCCTCAAACGGTATCGGGTAGAAGTCAGGTTGGCGGTCCCGTTGAAGCCGCCGATTGGGACAGAACGGAGAAAAACAAGAAATTGGTGGAAGGCTTGGTCAATGATGTCTTCCTCGGCAACAATCCGGAAAGGATAACCGAGTATATTTCCACCGAGAAGTACTACCAGCACAACCCCGGGGTGGCCGACGGCCTGGATGGGTTAGGCGCCGCCCTCGAAGGACTCGCGAAAGCAGGTATGCCGATGACCTATGCCAAATGTCACGGGATTCTGGGGGAGGGCAATTTTGTCTTGGTGAAGTCCGAAGGGACGTTTATGAAAAAGCACGTCGCCTTTTACGATCTGTTCCGTGTGGAAAACGGAAGGATCGTAGAACACTGGGATACGATTGAAGAGATCCCCACAAAAGAGAACTGGAGAAACGGCAACGGCAAGTTCTAGCATTAAAAACGGCGCGGCTCTCTGAATTCGAATGATGTGGACTTCATGTTTCAGCAAGCTCAAGGGGCCGACCGTGCGAACAGAAACCAGTAGGGGGATGGCCGGACGCCAAATCCCTACCGACTCACAACAAAATCACCACGAATACACGCTATTCTGAAAGTGCCAAACCCCTCTTATCCCTTTTCGTGTTTTCGTCCTTTGGCGCTTTCGTGATTGTATTTTGTTTCTTGTTTTCAGTTCAGCTCCATTTCTAGGACCTCGCTTTGCAAGCGCTCGACCGCCTTCTTGTAGAAGAGAATCGGTTTCCAGTCGAAATCGACGAATAACGGCACCTGATCATCCAAGTGCTTGCTTTGCCGATCCGAGCGGCTGATGAAAACCGCTCATGCCCTGAGCGACGCTCGCACTGCCAAAAGGCCTCCGCTGCGCTCCGAAGCCCAGCGGCTACTGTCGCGGGCGGCCCACTAGGGGGACAATTGCCGGCGCAAGACATGAACCTGCTGACAGAGGTCCTCAAACTGCTCCGGATAGAGCGATTGTCCCCCATCGCTCAGCGC
>CAZAGT010000044.1:0-20529 GCA_964484515.1 uncultured Desulfobacteraceae bacterium
CCCCAACGAGATGGTACTCTTCGGCCTTGAGCATCAGTTTTAGAAGTTTGATGTTCTTTTCTTCGTCATCGACGATCAGAACGGTTTCCTTGCCCATAGATCAACTCCGACCGGGAGGCACGCCGGCGCTAGGTCTTTAACCACGGCGCCATCGTACACTCTTGTAGATAATGCGCGCTTCCAGCCTCCCCTGTCTCCAAGTTGAATTCCGGCACTCTCTGAACAGGCGCTTCCAGGCTGTATCTCGGGCTATCGGCGTCGCCCCGGGCTCCGCCGGCCCAGGCAATGGCCATTGCCCAGGAGCACATCAGAATAACGAGTACCGCTAGCGCCAACCTGACCAGAAGCAGGACGGTCGTGCGCGTGCGTCTCTCTCGTCCGATACCGCCGCTCTCCGTAGCCGCCCCACCATTTTCACTTCTTCCTACGCTTCTCATGCCCCTCCAATCCTCTCCCGCTGCTTGAGATCATCGGCGATCTCTCGCAACCTTTCGTCAATAAGACTGATCGCCGCTCCTGCACTAACCAGCATCTCCTCACGCGCGTTCAACTCGACACCCTTCGCAGCCTCTGCTATCTCCGCAAAACCCAGATTGCTGGATGCACCCGTTATGGAGTGTGCGGCGGCGGCAACACCGGGGAAGTGTTTCGTCTCAAGGGCCCTCCGCAGTTTTTCTAGGTCCTGTCGTCCCGTGGTGACAAAAAGACCCAGCAATTCGAGAAACTCATCGTATCCAAGGCCGAGGCCCTCCGCCATCCTTTTGAAATCCATCACCTCGATCCGCTCCTCTCACCTTGCACTCACTTCTGAGCAGGTCCTCTTGATCCTCCGCTATGTCCTGAGGATTTCTCAGGTCCATTCCGATTCGTAAATCTCTTTTGCCCTCTCGATCTCCACCGGCAGATCTTTTGCCAACTCCTTGTACGCCTCGAGGTTATCTCGAATATGTTCGTTTAAGCGCGGGGATATGTATCCTTTCATCCCTCTAAGAGGCATCATGTCCAGTCGAGCGGCGAAATATTCGGCCACTTGGATCATGCCGGCAAGATCCGAGGGCGAGATCTTGCTCACCTCTTTATGGTGATTCTTTATGCCCTCTTGAACTTTCGGAGGCAGCTTCCATTCCGTCGCCAACCCGTATCCGACGGCGCAATGATCCGTGCCGATGGTCTCTCGCTCGTACTCGGTGATTTGCTTCTCCCCCGGCTCGTAGGCTTGGCAGGTCTCGAGAAATAGGTCTTTGGCAACCTGATCCTCAACAATGAGCCCGATATCATGCAGAATGCCGCACAGGAAGGCGTCCTCACCTTTCGCTTTGAACATCCGCTCGGAGATCATCTGGCTACAAATGCCGACCGCCGCACTATGGAGCCACAACGTCGTCCTTGAAAAGATCTCCCCTTCCTGGCTGTTCTTGAAGACATCTTTCAGGGTCTCAATCACAATGGTGTTACGCAGATTCTTGATGCCGATAAAAACGAGCGCCCGGGCGACGCTGTCGACCTTCTCCTGCAGTCCGTAATAGGAACTGTTTGCTAAGCGTAAGATGCGAAGAACCAGGGTTGGATCCATCCTGATGACATTCTCGATCTCCTTCAGGCTGCTGTTCTCATCTGCCACAAGCTTTGACAAACGAATCGCCGTTTGGGGCAGGGTTTTCATCTTGGTAAATCTCTTCAGGAGACCCTGAGCAGATGGCACGATCCTAGACTCCTATCATGACCGACTTGGCCCGGCTTGGTCGTTCGGATCCTGGCCGAAACGTATTGCCGGAAGGTAGATCCTGAATGTGGTACCCTTGCCCGTCTCCGACTCCACGTCGATATAGCCCCCGTGGCCCTTCACGATTCCGTAAACCGAGGCCAGACCTAGCCCGGTGCCGCGACCCATCTCCTTGGTCGTGAAAAACGGCTCAAACACTCTCTCCAACGTATTCTGATCCATGCCAATTCCATTATCCCGCACCATCAAGAGGACATACTCCCCCGGCTTCGGGTCGTACTCCTTACCCTTCATCTCTTCATGGGTCACATTGGCCGTGGTTACCTCGATTTCGCCCTCATCCGGCAAGGCATCACAGGCATTCGCATGGAGATTGATGAGAATCTGCTCGACCTGTCTTTGATCGGCCTCGATGAGTGCCAAATTCTCAGCAAGTCCCCGCGACACGGTAATCATGTCGCTTTCTCCTTCAAGCCTATCTAACGTCTCGGTCACGAGGTCATTGAGGTTAAAGGGGCGCACCTCATACCTCCCTTTGCGGGCGTAACCGAGGAGTTGATTGGTTAGTCGGGACCCACAACGAATGTGTTCCTGAACGGCCTTTAATCGTTTGTAGTGCGCATGAGCGGCATCCGTCTCGAGAAGCATGAGGGAGACGTTTCCTTGGATAGCCATGAGAAGGTTGTTGAAGTCGTGGGCTATTCCACCTGCCAGGGTCCCGATGGCCTGCATTTTCTGCGCCTCTTGAAGCTTAGCCTGCAGCTTAGTCCGTTCGCTGACATCCTTAAATATGATGACGGCCTTATGGGGTTGAGACGCCAGGGGCGAGACCTTGAGTGCAAAGTGCCTCCCGTTGCGACTAACGGGTGACTCTTCGGGTATCTCCCGTGGGCCGTCACCCAGGGTGCCGAGCAACTTTTCGATCCGAGTGCGATCCCTGCCGTTGAAGAGCCCGACAAAGTCGGAGGTCAAGAGCTTTTCCTCCGGCATACCCAAGAGGGAAAGGCACGAAGGATTGGCATAGACGATCTTCAATTCAGGTGAAATCTCAAGGATCCCTTCTGACATGCCATTCAAAATGACTTCAAAATGGCGCTTACTTGAAAGTAGCTCCTTGGTGATCTCCCGCGCCGTAACGTGTTCGATACCAAGGATCTCCCCCGATGGCCTTGAGG
Source organism: uncultured Desulfobacteraceae bacterium (assembly GCA_964484515.1). GTDB lineage: Bacteria > Desulfobacterota > DSM-4660 > Desulfatiglandales > HGW-15 > CAZAGT01. Next base: position 2,899 of record CAZAGT010000044.1, read on the forward strand.
CCAGGCCTTTCATATCAAACTGGCCGATGACCTGAATGACGTGCTCGGCCATCTTATTGAACGGGCCCTTTGCGATACAGGCGTTGGCGCCGAAATCGGCGACATCCAACTTCTCCTCCGCTGCAATGGCGGAAAGGATGACGATGTAAATGTCCTTGAGGTGCGGACGCTTGCGCATGATCCGGCAAAGCCTTTTCCCACTGATATTGGGCATAATCAGATCCACAAAGACGATGTCCGGCACAAAGGTCTTCATGGCTTCAAGGGCGGAAAGACCGTCCTTTGCGGTTAAGACGTGATGTCCTTGCTTCTCGAGCAGGTTACTCAGGAACTGCAGGATGAGAGGGTGGTTGTCCACCACCATGATCTTTTTGCTCATTGCGCCAGACCTTCAGGGATCACCCATCGCCTTTGTTCACGGGCTGCCCCGCCTCTTGCCGCGGGGCAGCCACGTTGATCGAACGGGAAACTTCATGGAGTGAATACTCGAATTGGACATTTTGAGATTCTTCGACGCATATTCGCCTCGTCATGGCGGGGCGGTAAGGTATCAAAGACCTCATTTTATGGAGTTTCATACGAGGGGATGCTATATTTGTGCCACGCATGGATAAAGGGGGCGAGATTTCGTGATTTTGACTGACTATTTATGACCCCTTCGCCTCTTGGCACCCAATCAGCTTTTCCAGGGCCACGTGAGCGACACCCTCGGGCATCGTTCTATAAGATACTCGGATTTCGACCTTGATATATTCGTTCTGTTGCGTTAATCCACAATCCACCGACCGACGCACCGACTCAGGAAACGCGAACGAAAGCGGAGGGAAACGTGCGCCGAGAAATCCGCGGTGAGAGATTGGGGGAGGAGGAGAGATGCCCGGTTATGAGGTGATCGGAGAAGAGGAACGGAGAGAGATCCTCGACGTGCTTTCACGAAAGGTTCTTTTCCGCTATGAATTCGACAGTCAGCGAGAAGGCATTTACAAGGTCGCTGAGTTTGAAGAAAAATTTGCCGCGTACTGCGGCGTTAAATATGCCCTTGCCGTCTCATCAGGCACGGCCGCGCTGCGGGTGGCTCTCGCGGCGGTGGGAATCGGCCCGGGTGACGAGGTGGTCACGCAGGGATTCACCTTCGTGGCCACCTGGGAATCGATCCTGGATGCCGGAGCGATCCCCGTATTTGCTGAAGTGGACGATACCCTATGTCTCGACCCGGATGATCTCGCAGCCAAGATCTCGCCACGCACCAAGGCGATCGTACCGGTCCATATGTGCGGATCTCATGCCCGCATCGAAAGGATCAAGGCTAAGGCCGCTGAATTCCACCAGCCGGTCATTGAAGATACGGCTCAGTCCTGTGGCGGGACGGTCGACGGAAAGGCACTCGGCTCCTTCGGCGCGATGGGCACCTTCTCCTTTGATTCAGTGAAGACCATGACCACCGGCGAGGGAGGCATGATCATTACGGACGACGAGCGGCTCTATACACGGGCCTCAGAGTATCATGATCACGGCCATGATCACGATCCCCGGGTGGCGAGAGGACTTGAGAAGCGGAGTTTTTTCGGCTGTAACTTCCGCATGATGGAGCTTCAGGGCGCCCTGGGCCTAGCTCAATTGGAGAAACTGGACGAGAAGATCCTTCGCCGCCAGCGAGAAAACAAAGGCGTAATCAAAGAGGCCCTTTCGCAATATGAAGAGATCACCTTTCGCAACATTCCCGACCCCACCGGCGACACAGCCACGTTCCTCGTCTTTTTTCTCCCCACGGCCGAGCAAGCCAGACAGTTCAAAGAAGACATGGCCTCCGACGGAGCCAACGTCATCTATTGGTATGAGAATACATGGCACTTCTACGAAAGATGGGAGCATCTGTTAAACGGGAAGAGTGCCCTTCCGACCGGTTATCCCTTCCGGCATGCGGACGGCCAACCGAGGTGCAGCTTTCCATCGTCAATCCTGCCCAGGACGGCAGAATTGCTCTCGCGGGCCTTGACCATACCGATCAACATTGAAATGGAAGACCAGATTCCCGTGATCCTGAAGGCTGCTGAAAAGGCCGCCCGTGCCCTCTAGGGAATAAAATTTCCGTGCGCCGCTCCCTGGATCTCAGATGAAACTTTAGCCATGAAGATAGCGATCTGTCAGATCAATCCCGTCATCGGCGATTTTGACTACAACACGGCTATCATGAAGACGGCCGTCGAGCAGGCTAGGGGACAGGGGTGTTCCCTGGCAATCTTTCCTGAAATGTCTCTGCTGGGCTACCCGCCCAAAGATCTGCTTGAGAAGCCCGCATTTGTTGCCGAGAATCTGCGTCGACTGAATCACGTTGCATCCCAATTTGACGGTATCAGCGTCGTCTCTGGATACGTTGAAAGAAACCCGAGCGAAAAGGGGAAACCGCTCTTGAACGCCGTTGCCCTGATGAGCGGCGGGCGGGTCGTTGCAAAAGGCGGTAAGAAGCTGTTGCCGAGCTACGACGTCTTTGACGAAACGCGCTACTTCGAACCCGCCTCCGACAGCCTGCTCTTTGAAATGGAGGGAAAAAGGCTTGGTGTGACGATTTGCGAGGATATTTGGAATGTGGTGGAGATCAAAGGCCTTCCCAGGTATGCGACGGACCCGGTGGCCGATCTGAACCATCGCGGCATCGATATCCTGCTCAGCATATCAGCCAGCCCGTACACCCTGGGCAAGCGATCGTTGCGCCTGACCATGCTCAAAAACCTCGCCATAGATTATCAAATACCGACCCTGTACTGTAATCAAGTCGGCGGGAACGACGACCTCCTCTTTGATGGCTCCAGCATGGTCCTTGATCAGGAGGGAAAACTGGTCCGCCTGGGTAAGGAATTCGAACCCGACCTGATCGTGTGGGATAGCGAGGCGCAGTATGCTCCGATCACGAACCCGTGGCCTGAACAGGAAGCCTCAATCCTGAAAGGGTTAGTGATGGGAACACGCGATTATACCTCTAAGTGCGGCTTTAGAGAGGCACTTGTCGGTTTGAGCGGTGGTATTGACTCCTCCTTGGTGGCCGCCATCGCGCAGCAGGCCCTGGGCTCGCAAAACGTGACCGGGGTCAGCATGCCCTCCCGGTACACATCCGAGATGAGCAAAGAGGACGCCAGACGGCTGGCGGATAATCTGGGGATTCATTTCATGGAAATACCGATCGATGATACCTTCGAGAGCTTCAAACGATCCCTGGCCCCTGCATTCAAAGGCCTGAAAGAGGACGAAACCGAGGAGAACCTGCAGGCCCGTATTCGCGGCAATCTCCTGATGGCCCTCTCGAACAAGTTCAACGCCCTCCTCCTGAGCACAGGCAACAAATCCGAAATCGCGATGGGCTACTGTACGCTTTACGGTGACATGAACGGAGGCCTGGCGGTGATATCGGATATCCCCAAGACGCTCTGCTATCGCCTGGCAAGGTGTCTCAACAAGGACAAAGAGCTTATTCCGGAACGAGTCCTTACACGACCTCCTTCGGCCGAGCTGCGTCCCGATCAGACGGACCAGGACACGTTACCCCCCTACGAGGTACTCGATCGGATTCTGGAGGCGGCCGTGGAGAAGAACCTGAGCTATGATGACATCGTTGGCCTTGGGTATGACCCGGAGATCGTCAGCGATGTGCTCCGGCGGCTGGTCTTCAACGAATATAAGCGGCGCCAGGCGCCGCCCGGGTTGAAGATTACGTCTAAGGCCTTCGGCTACGGCCGCCGTTATCCGATCGCTCGAGGAAAGAATGCCTATTAACCCTAATCCTCACTCCTATGTCGGCCGCTTCCGATTCTCAGGCCTTAGCTGACGCACTGCGGCTCCGGCCCGCCACATCTCGGAATTACGGATCTCGGCGAGTTCTGCCCGAAGGCGTTCGCGGTAGTCCGGCGCACTGTTCGCGTCGAGCACGATCTGGGTCTCCTTACCCGACACAACGCTCTTATACAGCTCTTCGAAAACAGGGGTCACCGCATCCCGGAAGCGGTGACGCCAGTCGAGCGCCCCCCGCTGAGCCGTCGTGCTGCAGTTGGCGTACATCCAGTCCATGCCTTTTTCGGCCACGAGGCGAATCAGGCTCTGGGTTAGTTCCTCGACGGTCTCATTGAAGGCCTCACTGGGGCTGTGTCCATTCTTCCGCAGGATGTTATACTGGGCCTCCATCACTCCGGCCAAACATCCCATCAATACCCCCCTTTCACCCACCAAATCGCTATGGACCTCGTTTTCAAAGGTCGTCGGAAAAAGGAAGCCTGACCCGATGGCAATCCCCATTGCAACCGTTCGTTCCTCGGCACGGCCGGTGTAATCCTGATACACGGCGTAGCCGGAGTTGATCCCGCTTCCTTCCAGGTAATTCGCACGCACACTCGTCCCCGATCCCTTGGGGGCAACCATAATGACATCCACGTTATCGGGCGGAACGACGCCGGTCTTGTCGCTAAAGACGATCGAAAAGCCGTGCGAAAAGTACAGGGCGTCGCCGGGATTCAGGTTCTTCTTGATATCGGGCCAGATCGCCCGCTGCCCCGCGTCGGACACCAGCATCAACACAATCGTTCCACGTTGGGCCGCCTCCCCAAAATCGAACAAGTCCTTGCCGGGGGTCCATCCGTCTTCCACCGCACGGTTCCAATCCTCTTCAAATCGCTTGGACTGACCCACGATGACCTTGATACCGTTATCCCTAAGATTCATACCCTGCCCCGGGCCCTGAACTCCATAGCCGATCACGGCCACGGTCTCATCCTTCAAGACCTCCCTGGCCTTCTCAAGAGGGAATTCCTCATCCGTAACCACGGTTTCCTTAACGCCGCCGAAATCTATTGTCGCCATGTCATCTCCTCCCGTTTCTAAGTCGTTTGCAGCAGTCCATCGCTCTGAGGCTCACGATCGCACCGCGCGTTGATTCACCCCAGAAAACTTAAAGTAATACTTTCACATAACTCCTGTGTCGCTTCTCAGCGCTTGTGATACAGCCAAGCATCATCCGGGCAAAACAAATCCAAAAAACGAAAGCAATCCTTTCAATGACGTTTCCGAGATTCACCGCAACAAGGCATCAAGACTCTATTCGCATGGCGTTCGGGAGACAACCTATTTCTTTTCACGCGCCAGTGCGATCGCCCCTGTTCTCGCAATCTCCTTGATCCCCATGGGCTTGAGGAGGGTCAGGAAGGCCTGAATCTTTCCCGCATCTCCTGTGACCTCCACAATGTAGTAGTCAGGGCTCACGTCGACAATCCGCGAACGGAAGATGTCCACCATGCGGAGGATCTCGGCCCGGTTTTCCGGCTTGGCCCGGATCTTGATCAGGGTCATCTCCCGCTCGACGTGAGGCTTACCGGTAAAATCCGATACCTTGATCACATTGATCAGCTTATTGAGCTGCTTCTTGATCTGTTCAAGGATGGATTGATCGCCCTTCGTCACCAGGGTGATGCGCGAAGCAAGCGGATCAGTCGTTTCGGCAACGCAAAGACTCTCAATATTGAAGTTACGGCTGCTAAACAGGCCAGCGATGCGTGAGAGCACGCCAGGCTCGTTATCAACCAGTATGGAAAGGGTCGTCCTCTTTTCATCGGTAACAGACATCGCTCGCTCTCAAGACCATGGATGCTGGAGTGAGGATAAAGCCATCCTGCTTTGCCGAGAGGGACTCAGGGCCTCATCTCCAAATATGATGTGCAACAACAACGAAATAGTTTATCCATTTGTAATTCATATATAAATCAAGGCTCCATCAACACATCAGGCGAACCGATTCCGATAGGCCCCTCAAACGAGAAGCATGTCCGTATTCGGAGCCCCCGCCGGCACCATGGGATAGACACATTCCTCGCGCTCTACGATAAACTGCATGATCACCGGCTTTAGAATGCTGAGCCCCTCTTTGAGGATCGCCGATACCTCGTCCGGTTTAGCGGTACGTAGACCGACCGCACCGTACGCTTCGGCAAGTTTCACGAAATCGGGCGCAACTTCCATCTCTGTGCAGGCATAGCACCGATCATAGTAAAGCTCTTGCCATTGCCGGACCATCCCAAGATACTGGTTGTCGAGGATCACGATCTTGACGGGCAGCCCGTATTGCACCGCCGTGGCCATCTCCTGGATGTTCATCTGAATACTGGCATCCCCGGCGATATCGACAACCGTCGTGTCCGGGCAAGCGAATTGAGCTCCGATCGCCGCCGGGAAGCCAAATCCCATGCATCCGAGCCCGCCCGATGAAATGAAATGGTTCGGCTCATCAAAATGGTAATACTGCGCGGCCCACATCTGATTTTGACCCACCTCCGTCGTTATGATGGCTCTTCCCTTGGTGAGTTCCCAGAGTTTCTCGATCACAAACTGAGGCTTGATCACATCTCCCTGTTCGTAGGCCAACGGTTTGGTGGCCTTCCATTGCTCGATCTTTCGCAGCCACGGGCTGCGACCCCGTTTCAGATCGCCCGGCTTCTCCTTTTCAAGTAGCTTGTTGATTTTCTGAAGGGTGATCCGGCAATCTCCGACGATCGGAATGGTTACCGGGATGTTCTTCCGAATCGATGTCGGATCGATGTCGATATGGATGATCTTCGCCTTGGGTGCGAAGGCATCCGTCCTTCCTGTGACGCGATCGTCGAAACGGACGCCGATCCCAATCAAGAGATCACAATCTCCCGATGCCATATTGGCCTGGTACGTGCCGTGCATCCCGATCATCCCGAGCCACAGGGGATCACTGGCCGGAAAGGCCCCCAGCCCCATCAGGGTGGAGGTTACCGGGGCCTGGATTTTTTTAGCGAGCTTTTTGACCTCATTTGCGGCCTTGGAAAGGATGACGCCGCCCCCCACGAAAACGACCGGCCGCTTTGCCTCCTTCATAAGCGTGATGGCCTTCGGTAGTTGTTTGACATTGGGCTCGTAGGTCGGGTTGTACGATCTAAGCTTGATCTCCTTGATCGGCCGATATTGAGTCGTATTTTGAATGACATCTTTGGGGAGGTCGACCAATACCGGACCGGGCCGGCCGGAGCGCGCGATGTAAAAGGCCTCCTTGACGGTCCTGGCAAGATCTTCCACATTCTTCACAAGGTAGTTGTGTTTGGTGCAGGGCCGTGTGATCCCGACGATATCGACCTCCTGGAAGGCGTCGTTCCCGATCAGGTGTGTCGGCACCTGCCCCGTAAAGACGACCAAGGGAACCGAATCCATGAAGGCGGATGAAATCCCGCTGACCGTGTTGGTGGCCCCCGGCCCCGATGTGACCAAACACACCCCGACGCGACCTGAAGCCCGGGCATAGCCGTCAGCGGCGTGCACGGCCCCTTGCTCGTGTCGGACCAGGATGTGTTTGAGGTCGGTCTTGACCAATTCATCATATACATCGACGATGGCTGCACCGGGAAAGCCGAAGATAATATCCACGCCTTCCTCTTGCAGGACCCTTAAAAGTATCTGTGCGCCATTCAGTTTGATGATCAACACCCCCTTTGGAAAGCCCTCACGTTTGGCTCTTCTTAATATACGCGACCAGGCCGTCGGCCTTAATGATCTCACGCATGAACTCCGGAATCGGCTTGGCGAAATACCGGGTTCCCTTCGCCTGATTGACGATCTCACCGCTCGTGAAGTCCACGCCGATCGTCTCGCCTTCCTCGATTCCGTCGACGGCCTCTTCCGACTCCAAGATCGGCAGTCCGATGTTAAAGGCGTTGCGGTAGAATATCCTGGCAAAGCTCTTCGCGATCACGGCACCGATGCCAAGGGTCTTAATGGCTAACGCTGCGTGTTCGCGTGAGGATCCGCAACCGAAATTGCTTCCTCCGACCACAATGTCCCCCGCCTTCACCTCTTCCTTGAAGCCCGGCCGCAGATCCACAAAGCATTTCTCGGCCAGCAAAGCCTTGTCCGAAACATTGAGATACCGGGCCGGGATTATCAGATCTGTATCCACGTTGTCACCAAATTTCCACGCCCTACCTTCAGCCTTCATGTCATCATGCCTCCCCTTTACAGGTCATCCGGAGACCCGATGCGCCCCAGCACCGCCGACGCCGCGGCAATTACCGGGTTTGCTAGATAGAGCTCACTGTCCGGATGCCCCATTCGTCCCACAAAATTCCGATTGCTCGTCGATAGGCATCTTTCGCCCTCCGCCAGGATTCCCATGTAACCACCAAGACAAGGGCCACACGTTGGGGCCCCGATCACGGCACCGGCATCCAGCAGGATCTCCAGAATCCCCTCCTTTAGGGCCCCCTTATAGATAGCGGGTGAGCCCGGAATAACGATCAGGCGGGTGCCCTCAGCGACCTTGCGGCCATCCAGAATCTTGGCCGCCTGACGGATATCTTCGAGCCGGCCATTAGTGCATGACCCGATGAAGACCTGATCGAGCTGGATGTCCCCGGCATCCGAGACTGCCCTGGCATTACCGGGAGAATGAGGAAAGGCCACTTGCGGTTGAATCTCCTTTGCATCTATGGTTATGACCTCTTCGTACTCGGCGTCGGAATCGCTCTGCCAGGTTGTGGGTGAGCGTGATGACCTTTGTTCCACGTACCGGCGGGTAATCTCATCCGGCGCAATGATGCCGTTCTTGGCACCCCCTTCAACCGCCATATTGGACATCGTGAGACGGTGATCCATCGGAAGCCCACCGATCACCGCGCCTGTAAACTCGAGCGCCCGGTAGGTGGCACCCTCAACACCCAGTCTGCCCAACAGGTAGAGAATCAAGTCCTTTCCGCCGACCCACGGCAAAAGCTCTCCCTCGAAACAAACCTTGATTGTAGACGGGACCTTTAACCAAATCCGGCCGGTGGCCATCACGGCGCCCAGATCGGTACTCCCGACGCCGGTGGCGAATGCCCCCAAGGCGCCATAAGTACACGTATGGCTGTCGGCACCGATGACAAGATCACCTGAAATCACAAGACCCTCTTCGGGCAGGATGACGTGTTCGATTCCCGCCTCTCCCACTTCGAAGTAGTGTTTGATATCGTGCTTACGTGCGAACTCCCGCATGATTTTGGCCTGCTGCGCCGAGGGAATATCCTTGTTGGGGACGAAATGGTCCTGGACCAAGGCGATCCGTTCCCGATCGAACACGCTCATCAGGCCGATCTCTTCAAACACCTTGATCGCCAAGGGTGCGGTAATGTCATTGGCTAGGGCAAGATCCACCTTGGCCTGAATCAAATCACCCGGACTGACGCGTTCCACATCCGCATGGGCTGCCAGGATCTTTTCCGTAATCGTCATTCCCATGAATCTCGACCTCCTGTTGATCGCGCAACCTATCAGTACCGCAGCGTCTTCTTTGGTGACCTCATGCAGGCCCCTTCGTCCCCGCATGAGTTCCCTCTGTGCCTTCCCGGAGGATGATCTCCTCAAAGCGCGCAACCGTCCTGCTTACCAATGGTTCTGCCTCCACTGGGACTGCTAGCCTTCCCCGAACAGGCGCATACGGCTATTTCAAACGAAACCTACCAGCACGACTCCACCTGAAAAATCCTGTGACCATTTGGCGCCGTTCCACGAAGCGCCGAGGAAAGTGGTTGCCGGTCGTAAGAGGTTGTCCTCCGGGGAGGCCGAGGAGCTTTTCTGCTCATTGCTGAGAATTGACAGACTCAGTAAACCTCACAGGCTTCGTTCTTGCGCCGTCATGGTCTGGTTCGCACGCAGATAATGGAGGCGGTTGAGGCCGTTGATGTACGCCTTGGCGCTGGCCGTAATAATGTCCGTGTCGGTCCCCTTGCCCAGTGCCACCAAACCGTTTTCCTTGAGTCGCACGGTGACCTCCCCCTGCGCATCCATCCCACCAGTAATGGCACTTACAGTAAAACGGAGCATCTCCGAACGGGTACCGGTCATCTTAGCGATGGTGTTAAAGGTCGCATCGATCGGGCCGACCCCGAATCCGGCTCCTTGATCCTCTCGTCCCTCAATCGTCATCTTCACGGTTGCGGTCGGTACGGCCACGGTACCACTCACCACATTCAAATAGGAAAGTCGATAGATGTCCGGTATACGCAGAATCTCTTCGGCCACAAGAGCCTCGATATCTTCGTCTTGGAGCTCCTTTCGTTTGTCGGCCAGTTCTTTGAACCTTGAGAATAGCCGATCGAGCTCCTCCTTGTTCAGATCATACCCCAGGTCGGCTAGCCGCTGGCGAAAGGCGTGTCTGCCGGAGTGCTTTCCGAGGATCAGGCGATTGGTCTCAAGTCCGATGGTCGCCGGTTCCAGGATTTCGTAGGTCATCCTATTCTTAAGGACCCCATCCTGGTGAATGCCGGCCTCATGAGCAAAGGCATTGGCCCCCACTATCGCCTTGTTGGGCTGCACCATGATTCCCGTAATCATAGACACCAACCGGCTCGCCGGATAGAGCTCCGTAGTGTTGATACGCGTGGCGAGACCTAGGAGACTCCGTCGCGTGCGGAGACTCATCACCAGCTCCTCCAACGAGGTGTTTCCGGCCCGCTCGCCGATGCCGTTGATGGTGACCTCGGCCTGGCGCACGCCGGCACGCACGCCGGCAAGCGTATTCGCCGTTGCCAGACCCAAGTCGTTGTGGCAATGGACGCTTATGACCGCTTTGTGAATATTCGGCGTGTGCTCACGAATATACCGTACCAGCTCTCCGAACTCATCCGGTATGGCATATCCGACGGTGTCGGGGATATTCACGGTTGTAGCACCGGCCTCGATGGCCGCCTCGAAGACTTGGCAGAGATAGTCCCGATCACTGCGCGAGGCATCTTCGGCCGAGAACTCAACGTCCTCCGTTAGGCTCTTGGCGTAACGGACAGCCTCGATCGTGGTCTGAACGACCTGATCGCGCGTCATCTTGAGCTTGTGTTCGAGATGGATATCCGAGGTGGCGATAAAGGTATGAATCCTAGGGCGGGCCGCTTCCCGCACAGCCCCCCAAGCCTTCTCTATGTCCCCCTTGGCCGCCCGGGCAAGCCCGGCCACCTGGGCCTTCCTGATCTTGGCGCTTACGGCCTGTACGGCCTCGAAATCGCCGGGTGAGGCCGCGGGAAATCCGGCCTCGATCACATCGACGCCCAACTTCTCAAGCTGGGTCGCCAGCCGAAGCTTCTCGGCAACGTTCATACTCGCCCCGGGAGACTGCTCCCCATCCCGCAGCGTGGTGTCAAAGATAATGACGTGATCCTTCATGGTAAGACCTCCTCTTAGTGAAACTGAATAGCCACAATAGAGAATTCTAGAAAGCCGCCCCGGTAAGGATCCCCCACAGGCCCCACCCGCAGGAGGGGTCTGTGGCGTCTTTCTCCTTGCTGTACGTTCTTGTTGTCATTTTCCTATCCGTACTAAAAAAAAATCCGTTATCAGGTTGGCCTGATAACGGATTTTGAAGATCTTTGGTCGTCAGTATCGCATCATCAGGCCCGGTGGTCTAAGCCCTACGACCACAAGGAGGAGCAACAGAGGAAGTACAAGCCCCAATCTCCTGTCAACGCCGATATTTCGATTTGATATACGGTTCATTTCACGCATCAATCAGGTCAAAGAATATCAACCATAAAATAATATTCCAGGGCATACACGCTTTGTCAACTTTTTTTTCTCCTCACCAGAATATGTGGGCAAGAAAATAGTGTCCACCCCGGACTCCACGCCCCTTTCGCCTTGGCACCGGCGCCTTTCGTCAATCCTCAAAGGTAGCCGACCACCAAATCACCAACCTCACTGGTGGTATGCCCCATCTTGCCCGCGTCGAGCCCCTTCAAATCGTTCTTCACGACTTGCCTTATGGCCTGGTGGATACGCTTCGCCGCCGACTCTTCCCCAAGGAATTCGAGCATCATCTGGGCTGCCGCGATGGCGGCCAGTGGGTTGATCACGTTCCGGCCGGCATATTTCGGCGCCGATCCGCCCATGGGCTCGAACATCCCCGTCCCGTTCGGGTTGATATTGGCCCCTGCGGCGATGCCCAGGCCCCCTTGGATGATAGCCCCAATATCAGTGATGATGTCTCCGAACATGTTGTCGGTGACGATGACGTCAAAATGCTCGGGGTCTTTGATCATCCACATGCATAGGGCATCGACGTTCTGGTACTCAGCATCAATGTCCGTGTAGGAGGCGTGAACCTCATCGAACACTCGATCCCAGAGATCGAATTCAAAGGTCAGGACATTACTCTTGCCACAAAGAGTAAGGAGTTTCTTCTTATCTCGCGATCTGCAATATTCGAAGGCATATCGGATACAGCGCTCCACTCCCTTTCGTGTATTGATCGATTCCTGAATGGCAACCTCGTCAGGAGTCCCTTTCTTGAAGAACGCGCCTCCACCCGCATAAAGACCTTCCGAGTTCTCGCGGACCACGACAAAATCGATGTCCTCCGGCCCTTTATCTCTTAGAGGCGTTTCAACGCCGGGTAGCAGCTCAACTGGTCTGAGATTTATATATAAGTCCAGATCAAAACGAAGCTGAAGCAGGATTCCTTTCTCCAGGATGCCCGGTTTCACATCGGGATGGCCAATGGCGCCGAGATAAATCGCGTCCTTTGCACCGAGTCTAGTCGCCGTGTCGTCTTCGAGTAGTGTGCCGTCCTTTAGGTACCTCTCCGCACCGAGTGCGTATTCCTCAAGTCGGAAGCTCAGGTCGCATGCCCTCCCGACCGCTTCCAGGACTTTCAGGCCCTCGACGACGACTTCCGGTCCGGTGCCGTCCCCCGGGATCACTGCAATTTCGTATCTCTTGGACATCCTCCCCTCCGTAACTTCAGCTTTCTTTCCGCCGATCCCTGTCCCCATGCACCGCCTGCTTGTCGCTGGAGAGGCCTAAGCGACCGGCGCCAAGCGGATAGGTTGCCAAACCTGCCCCTTTTACAGGAAGCGCAAAACCGGCGCAAGCAAAACATGCCGTTGCTTCAGAGGAGCCTCACGCAGCATTTGTGTTTTACGAGACCCCAAAATAGACTATAGGGGATAGGACACGTGCCACCGTAATATCCATTCGACTTGGGCAGGCCTCTCGCGATGTCCAAAATCGAGCAGCATAACGATTCTTTTGTCCGGCAGGCGCTTCACAGGGACACAGAGTGAATTTAGATCACATCACCATAGTGCTGGTCGAACCCCAGATCCCCGAAAATATCGGATCTGCGGCGCGAGCCATGCACAACATGGGCTTCCAACGTCTCATGCTGGTGGCACCTAAGAACTGCGATCTTTCACGGGTGCTCAAGATGGCGACCGGGACTTCGATTGAGGTCGTCGAAGAGATGGAGGTCTGCGATGACCTGAAGACCGGGCTAAGACCCTATCAACGTGTGATCGGAACGACCGCGCGTATCGGTGCCCATCGACCGGCGACCTGCGATCTCCGCCGATTGGCTCAAGATCTCATTTCCGTCACGCAAAACAACAGGGTTGCAATTCTTTTCGGACCCGAGGATCGGGGGCTCTCAAACGAACAAATGCGCAACTGTCATACGATCGTCAGCATCCCTACCGCGAAGTTCTCTTCCCTGAATCTCGCCCAAGCGGTCATGATCGTCTGCTACGAATTGTTCTTGGTGAGCAGGGACCCAGTGACGGAGAGCCAGCCGCGCTTGGCGAATTCATTCGAATTAGAGGGAATGTATGACCACCTGGGAGGGGTGCTCATGAAGATCGGGTTTATCAATCCGCAAAACCCGGAGCACTGGATGTGGAACGTACGGCGTTTTCTTTCACGTATTCCACTGCGCGCAAGAGAGGTGAGGATTATTCGAGGAATCTGCCGTCAGATCGACTGGTACACGAACCAGAAAGACAAGTAGGGCGCGGCACACGTTCCTATCCAAGAAAGGATGGCCCATAGCTAGATAAGCCCGCACAACAGTCTTCACCGAAGCATAAGCCCCGGCTTGAGGTCTGAGATTTGAGGCTTGAGGCACAAAGAAAGGATTTCGGGCACTTCTTTCTCTTTTACCTTCAGCCTTCTACCTTTGGCCTTCCGTGCACGTCGCAGATGGAAACACGCGGAGACGGCCGCTCAGGAAAAAAGCGGCCATTTCCGGATGGACACCCATTGAACTTGATCACGGATAGACCATCAGATATCAAACACCGCACCCGTATCTGCTGAAGTGACGTGTTCGCTGTAGCGCGCCAGCCAACCCCGTGCAACCTTTGACCGGAATGGCTTAAGGGCCTTCAACCGACGATTGATCTCCGCGCGGCTCAACATCAAGTCGAGGGTTCCCTTCGCCGCGTCGATCTTGATACGTTCTCCGTTCCGGATAATAGCGATGGGACCGCCGGCGGCCGCCTCCGGTGAAATATGACCGATACAAAGCCCGCGCGTACCGCCGGAGAAACGGCCATCCGTGATCAGCGCCGCCCTGATACCCGCCCCCGTAATGGCCGAGGTGGGACTCAACATTTCCTGCATCCCGGGCCCCCCTTTTGGACCCTCATAGCGAATCACGACGACATCACCATCCTTGACCTTTCCCTTAAGGATCCCCTCCAGCGCCTTGTCCTGGGATTCAAAGATCTTGGCCGGACCTTCAAAGGACATCATGTCGGGGCTCACCCCGGCCGTTTTCACAACAGCCCCCTTGGGGGCAAGGTTGCCGGACAGGACCGCCAAGCCGCCCGTGGCACTAAAGGCCTTCTTCACCGGTCGGATGATGTCACCGTCGGGTTCGGGGGCCTTCATAACCATATCACCGAGCCTGCCAGTCACGGTTTTTGCCGTAAGATCAAGGCCCGCTTCGGAATGGCGTGCGATCTCCTTGAGGATGGCGGCGATACCACCCGCTGCATGCGCGTCCTCGATGTGTGCTCCCGGCCGGGAGGGTGAAAGCTTGCAGATACAGGGCGTCTTTTTCGAAATCCTATTCAGCTTTTTGAGATCGTATTTGATCCCGGCCTCAGAGGCCAGGGCCAGTGCGTGAAGCACCGTATTGGTCGAACCGCCCATGGCCATGTCACAGATAAAGGCGTTGTCAATCGCGTTCGCCGTAACGATGTCAAGGGGGCGAATGCCTTTGTCGATGCATCGCTTGAGGACCCCGGCGGATTCCTTGACAAGTTTGATTCGTGCTGGATTGGGCTTCGTCTTGGTCTTCATCCTGTTTGCCCACAGCTCTGCCGTCGTGGTGCCGTTGCCGGGAAGGGCCAGACCAATTACCTCGCCGAGACAATTCATGGAGTTGGCGGTAAACATCCCCGCGCAGGAGCCACATCCCGGACAGGCACGGTTGGCAAGACGCTCAAGACCGCCAAGACTGAGTTTCCCGGCTGCGTGCCGACCGACGCCCTCAAAGATGCTGATCAGATCGGAGCCGCCCTTCCCTGCCAGCATAGGACCTCCTGAGACATAGACGGCCGGGATATTCAACCTCACCATGGCGTTGTACATGGCTGGAACGATCTTGTCGCAGTTGCCCAGCCCGATCCAACCGTCACAGGGATGCGCACCCACAATGGTCTCGATCTGATCGGCGATAAGTTCGCGACTCGCAAGGGAGTATTTCATGCCAAAATGGCCCATCGCGATTCCATCGCAGACGGCAGCGCCGATGTTGGCGTACCAGACGTTGAAGCCTAATCTTTCGAGGGCCTTTTGCAGAATGTGACCGAGATCCTCTAGATGAGCGTGGCCCGGGATGTGGGTCGTAAAGGAATTGACAATGGTGACGAGGGGCTTCCTGCGCTCTTTCACCGAGCGGATAACCCCCGCGGCCTTCATCAGTGACGCGGCTGGTAGCATATGAATCTCACCGGTAACTATTCGGCTGCCCTGCTTGCGAATGTTTTCGATCCCCTCGTTGATATAGTCCTTCCTAGCCATCATCAGGTCCTCCTCTCATCTGAAATCCTAGAAATACGGCAATCTGGTTAAGAACTCCCACCAAAAGGACAAGGCGTGCACGAACCTTCTGCTCGAGCGGGGTACGGCTCTCCGCATTGATATCTCAAATTCGACGCACCGGCCTGCGACGAGCCTCTCGGCCATGAGTTCAAGGCCGAATGGCACAGGGCCGAATTGCTCAGCCGAGTCGATTTCGATACTCGAATTTCGGATTTGACGGTGATGCCGTCTTATGCGGCATAGACGTCAGGGCATCTTGTAAACCACCGAATTGATGTTCATACCTGCTCCCACAGAAGCGAATACCGCAATATCTCCTGAATGCAGTTTATGGTTCTCCAACTCGCCTCTCTGGAGCAAGTCGAACATGGTGGGCAAGGTTGCGACCGAACTGTTGCCAAGCCAGGAAATAGTCATCGGCATGATGTGTTCGGGGATATCTCTTATGCCGTAGAGCTTGAATAGTCTCTTCAGGATAGCCTCATCCATCTTTTGATTGGCCTGGTGTATCAAGACTTTTTTCACATCGGTTAGGGTTAGTCCGATCTTGTCAATACTCTCTTTTACGACGTGGGGGACGACCTTGACGGCGTATTTATATATCTCGTGGCCGTCCATTTTGAGGTACAACCCGTCACCGTTATGATTCGGATTATATGACACACCGATCCTTAGCAGATGCGCATGTTCAAGCGTATCCGACCTAGTGACGTGCGATAGGATTCCAGCATCCTTGTCGGTCGCTTCAAATAGTGTCGCTCCGGCCCCATCAGCATATATCATACTGTCCCTATCGTGGGGATCCGAAACCCTTGAAAGGGTCTCAGCGCCAATCACAAGGACCTTTTTGGCATCCCCGGACTTGATGTAGTAATCAGCCAGGATCACGCCATGCAGCCATCCCGGGCAGCCGAAGAGGACATCAAACGCCAAGGTATAAGGGTTTTCAATGCCCAGTCTGTGTTTCACCCGAGCAGCGATGGTTGGGATCATGTCGGATCTTGTGGTAGCCGCGCGCACATCCCCTACATTTTGCCCGACGATGATGCAATCAAGGCTTTCCTTATCTACACCATCCAGCGCCGCTTTTGCAGAGAAAAAAGCAATGTCGGAGGTGTTAAGCGACTCCGTTACGTATCTTCTTTCGTTGATATAGGTGATCTGCTCGAACTTGGTGATGATATCAGTGTTTGATTTGGCAAGTTTTGTCCCGTCGGCATCATAGAATTCGTGGTTAGAAAAATCCTCGTTCGGTACCTTTAAGGTTGGAATATAGCTACCCGTTCCGGTAATGATTGCGTTTGCCATGAATGAACCGCCGTCTGTGTCTTCGTTCTTTGAAGCGACATCCTTAGACTTCCCAGGATGGTTATTCTTGTCATTGCAAAGATTGACTCAAAGGCTGGCCTGTTGACATTTCTCCTGCCAACCCTCTATCCCGCTATCTAATGGTGCGAAAACGCTCCATGTCCGTCGCCCCTTGTCTGTTGTAAAACAGGGCTCCGTACCTCAAAAACTAAGTTCCATCATGGAGTGAGTTATTCTCCCTCCGAATGTATTTATGAGCGGAATGCTGAGAACTGAAAGCTCCCTAATTAACGTTTCGCTCAATTAGGGTCATATTCTATCACGCTGTCTGCTTTCACCCAACTTTAAAAACCGAGGTCCCGTGCCTTTTCTACCCTCACAGTGAACCCTAACGCTGCAAAAAACGAGGATGCTGCAGATTCCAGGCGCCGAGGGTGCAGCCGTAGTAGCCTACTGCAAGCCCTTGGCAACGCAGAAGATGCG
>CAZAGT010000045.1:0-20437 GCA_964484515.1 uncultured Desulfobacteraceae bacterium
CTTCAAGGGTTCTACACCCTGACGCGATTCGGCTCTGATGCGTTCCTCGGTCCGATGGTGGCGCTGGCCTTGATAAAAGAGATGGGACCGGTCATCTCAGGCCTCATGGTGACAGGGAGGGCAGGCTCCGCTATTACGGCCGAGATCGGAATCATGCGTATTAGCGACCAAATCGATGCCTTGGAACTGATGGGGCTGAATCCTTTTCGTTATCTCGTGGTCCCCAATTTCATCGCCGCCATTATTGCCCTTCCGCTTCTGACAGCCATCTTCGATGTGGTGGGCATTTTCGGGGGATACCTTGTGGGCGTGAAGCTGTTGGGCATCGGGGTAGGCACCTACTTTGGCGAAATGGCAAACTCCGTGGATACGGTCGATATTTTGGAGGGGCTATACAAGTCCTTGAGCTTTGGCATCCTGATTGCCTGGATCAGCTGCTTTAAAGGCTACTACACGGGAACCGGAGACGATTTTGGCGCCGAAGGCGTGAGCAAGGCCACCACCCAAGCCGTCGTGGTCACGTCCGTGCTGATTCTCATCTGGGACTATTTCATGACCTCGATCCTTTTTTGAGGGGGCCCCTGTCGACCGTTGGACCCGTCACGCCCTGTGGTGACAGGGAGTTTCACAAAGCGTTAGGGAATGTGGTTAGAATGATTGATATCAAAGATCTTCATAAATCTTTTGATGGTGCGGAAGTTCTTAAGGGGGTCAACCTGCGCGTCGCCAGGGGCGAGGTTTTGGGCCTCATCGGGAGAAGTGGATACGGTAAGAGCGTTCTTCTTAAGCATGTGGTTGGCCTGATGAAGCCGGACAGGGGGTGTGTCGCCCTCGATGGGAAGGACATCAGTACCCTCAGCGGAAAGGGCCTGTCCCGGCTGCGGAGTCGATTGGGATTCCTCTTTCAAGGTGGTGCGCTCTTCGATTCCATGACGGTTTTTGACAACGTAGCCTTCCCATTACGTGAAAAGACCAAATTGGGCGCGGAAGAGATCCGGGCGAAGGTCCTCTCTGAACTGGAGCGGGTAGGTCTGCGGGGAGCGGAGGAGAAATATCCCTCCCAAATCAGCGGAGGCATGAAGAAACGTGCCGCCCTAGCGCGGGCCCTGGTCCGAGAACCTGAAATCATGCTCTTTGATGAACCTACGACCGGATTAGACCCGGTGATAAGCCACGCAAGCTTGAACCTCATCGAGATGCTGCACAAGAGGCTGCAGTTTACAGGTATCATTGTGACGCATGCGTTGGCTGAGGTCTTTCGGATTGTCGATCGGGTGGCTATGCTACATGAGGGAATCATTGTTGCGGAAGGAACACCTGAAATGATCCTCTCTTCCGAAAACCCGATCGTCCATCAATTCGTAACGGGTAGCGTCGAAGGTCCCGTTTCTTAGCAATAGATCACTGCGCCGGGTCTTTGCTTTCCCTATCGTATGCATCGGGGGCATTCGGACGTATCGGTGTCAGGACCCATTGAGAGATTACAGCGGAGGTCATCGTGAGGAGGGCCGGCATGAGAAAGATCGATCTCGAATTATCGGTGGGCGTGTTTATGCTTGCGGGCATTCTCTGCCTCGGCTATCTTTCCTTTCAGCTGGCAAGGATGGAGGCCTTTGGTAAGAAGGGCTATGAGATCAGTGCTGTCTTCTCAGATACGGGGGGCCTGAAGCGGGGCGCATCTGTGGTCATCGCCGGGGTCCAGATCGGCCGAGTCAAGGAGATCGGAATGGAAGACTACGAGGCCAAGGTCGTCTTGCTGCTACCTGAGGGATTGAAGATCCAAGAGGACGCGATTGCCTCGATAAAGACTAAGGGCCTCATCGGTCAGAAGTATATCCAGATCACGCCGGGCGCATCCGAAGAGATCATCGAACCGGGGGGACGCATCCGCGAGACCCAGCCCGCGATAGACTTCGAGGCGTTGATTTCCAATTTCGTCTTCGGAAAGATCTGACATGGCCGTCTCTGTCTAGTGCTTTGATGACCATGTCGTTTTGTGGACTCCTTACTGCCTAATCAGCAGGGAGTCCTTTCAGAGCTTTAAATGATGCGATTTATGGAACGGTCAGACCTGCAATGAGTCGATCTCCGAGGACTCAACGGGGTAACCCTCGCCTTGGCCGGGTTTACCCGCCTCCGGCGGGTTGTGCCGTGCGGGAGCACGGGAGGACCGGCAACGGATGGCGGCGTAGCCCATTGGGCTCCCGTCCTGTGCAGTAGCCTGCTAGGAAGGATAAAAGAGGCGGCTGGGTTCGGCGGAGTGCCGCATATATTTGGAGGAAGACCCGCGGAGCGGGGTGCTCCAATCTTGGATGGAGAGTCATTTACTATGTCCGTTAGGTCTTGTCTTTATGTCGCTTTGGGATGCATACTCACGCTTGCGGCTGCCCGCTCGGTGTCGGCGGGCGTTCCAACGGATCAGATTAGAGATACGACCGACAAGATCATCGCTATCGTCAGCGATCCCGAACTGAAGGGCCCGCAGAATGCGTCCGAAAGGAATCGAAAGATCCGACAGGCGGTCGATGAGCGCTTCGACTGGGAAGCGATTTCGCGGCGGGCCTTGGCGAGACACTGGAAGAAGAGGACGGCGGAGGAGAAAAAGAAGTTCATCGTTCTTTTCGGAGAACTGCTCGAACGGACCTATCTGGATAAGGTCTCGGATTACTCCGGCCAGAAGGTAATCTATGTCGGTGAGCGTGTGGATGGAGGCTACGCCGTAGTCTCCGTGAAGATCATCACCACGAAGAATGAGGAAGTATCGGTCGACTATCGCGTCAGGAGACGCGGGAAAGACTGGTATGTATATGACGTCTCGATAGAGGGTGTCAGCCTGGTCAACAATTACCGTGTTCAATTTAATAACATTATCATGAAGTCATCCTATCAGGGGTTACTGGAGCGTCTGGAAGCCAAGGTTGCGAAAGACTAGCATAATCTTCTCTTTCAGGGGAAATAATAACGCCAGCACGCAAAATCCCGATCACTCGATCCGGGATTTTTTGTAACCGTCTGGCTTGTTGGAAGGCGTTGAGGCGTCGGCCTCGAGGTGTTTTTGCTGGACGGGGGGGACATGTTCCTTGCCTGAGATGCTCACCGCCCCTGAGGCCGACCGATTGAGAAGCCTTGCTCAACGAGGCTGTGAGCCGCTGAGCGAAACATGATTATCGTCTTTACGGGTCATGGGAAGGGAAAGACGACGGCAGCCATTGGAATGGCGCTGCGGAGCGCCGGCCATCGCCAGCGAATCCTTATGATCCAATTCATCAAGGGCTCTGGGCGCTACGGTGAGCTCGAAGCCGCCAAGAGCCTCGAGCCCTATTTCGAGATTGTACCGATGGGTAGAGGGTTCATCCATCACGGCGGAAAGGGTGCGGATACGGAAGATAGGAAGGCTGTCCTAGGGGCTTGGAATCTCTTCAGGGAACAGATGACGTCCGGCCGGTACGATATGATCATATTGGATGAGGTCAATAATGCTATCTCCTACGATCTTCTCCCTGTCGAAGAGGTGCTTGAGACATTGAAAGCAAGGCCGACCGAACTCCATGTGGTTCTCACCGGTCGAAACGCGGACCCGCGCATCATTGAGGCGGCCGACCTTGTAACGGAAATGAGGGAGATTAAGCATCCTCTTAAGAGGGGTGTGAAAGCCCGGAAAGGGATCGAGTACTAGTCCGGAACATAGACGAGCGAATCCTTGCGGGATACGGTTGATGCACCTTGAGGATCGCGAGAGTTCCGGCGACAGAAAGAATACGGCGTGAGGAGGCACAAAAATGACCGAACATCCGAAGATGGATCCTGAGGTCCTATCCATGATCCTTGAGACCATATCCAAACTGGAGAAAGACAGACTGACTCTCGACACCAAGTTGGATATGGATCACAAAGGGGACTTCCCTGAGGATCTCATCCGTTTTATGCAAGGCCCTGAGGTTGGACTCCATTTGATCTTTATACCCGAGGAATACGGCGGATTGGGGGCGGGCGCAACGGAGATAGCGGCGGTTTCCGAGAGAATGGCCCGAATGGACCTGGCCGTCGCGACGTCGTTTCTAGCCATTTGCCTGGGGATGGACCCCCTCAGAGTGGGCGCTACGCCGGAGCAAAAAGAGAAGTACATCCGAAAGATTGCCGAGCAGGGACTCATCGTCGCCTACGGGGTAACGGAACCGGAGGCCGGATCTAATGTCCAGGCCCTGAAGACCAAGGCCGAGAGAGTGTTGGATGAAGGCGGTGCGGTGAAGGGTTACAGACTCAATGGGCAGAAGCAGTTTATAACGAACGGAGGTGTAGCAGACCTTTACACTGTTCTAGCGGATACCCCGAATGGTCCCTCATTCTTTGTCGTTGAGAAGGGGGCCGAAGGGCTCACCCCGGGAAAACACGAGGACAAACACGGCATACGAGCCTCGGATACCTGTTCGCTCACGATTGAAGATCTTTTTGTGCCCGTGGAGGATCTCGTTGGGGGTGTCGAAGGTCAGGGTCTTAAACAGTCAAATGAAGTCTTCGGTTATACGAGGCTTATGGTTGCGACCTTCGGTCTTGGCGGCGGCGTGGCCGCACTTGACAACATGATCGCCTACTCCAAGCAGAGAGTCCAGTTCGGTACTCCGCTGTCGGAAAAGCAGGGTTATACTCACAAACTGATTGTACCCAACGCCGTGCGTCTGGAGGCGGCGCGGGCCTATATCGAAAAGACGGCTCACAGGCTGGACAGTGGCGAAGAAGATCTGCAGGTGGAAGGTTCCATCGCTAAATATTTCGCCACGGAGGCCGGTGATGCCACTGCCAACGACGCCATCCAGGGGCTTGGAGGTTACGGCTATATTCGCGAGTACGAGGTGGAAAAGATCAAGCGAGACCTCAAGATCACGACGATCTATGAAGGTACGAGCGAGATCCAACGGAGCATCATCGCCATGTATCGGATGAGAGAGACTGTTCGCTCCAAAGGCCTCTTCTACGGTCAGATGGCGGAAAGCCTTGCCGGTCTGCCGGAGGGCTGCGGTGCCGGTAAGGTGCGCGAGGCAATCCAGGTGCTAAATGACATCCTTCTCGCGGCACGAAAGGCCAAATTGGTGAAGTCTCAGTACGTCATGTTTCTGCTTGCGGATATGATGACGTGGTGTGAGGTGGGTACGGCCCTGTGCCACAAATCGGTCCTGTACGACGGGAAGGAGCGTTCCGAGGAATTCATGAGGGCCACGGCGCGGCTCTTTGCGCGTGAGGTCCTGGAAAAGGCTTATATCAACGGGCACAAGATCGCTCAAGGATGCGGTACCCTGCTGGATGATATGATAGATGAGCTCAAGACATTAGATTTCGGAGGCGCAATGACGGATAACCTTCGAGATATGGATTTGGTCGCCAAGGAGCTGGTCAAATAACGGTTAAGAGAACGGCGCGCGTGAATCCTGGCCTCCGAAGTTTTCGTTTCGGCGGGCTTCAAGAGATCCTGGTCCCTCTCAGGGGAAAGACAGCAATGCCTGTCCGGATAACGATTCATATCACCATGCAAACACGTTTGCACATGGCCAACATGTGACTTATGGGCAACCGGAATCCTTCTCGACGCCGAATGGCAGGCCGGCCATACCCAAAGAAACGGGCCTTCAACTCTGAACCACGAATGTATGCCAATCCCCGGCTGGATCCACGGCTTAGGAACGCCATCAAGAGGATCGGCATACCCAAGCCGGTCCCCTTCAAGCCGGACCCGTTTCAGCTTCAGGCGCTGGATGCCGTAACCGAAGGGGATGTCCTTGTCAGCGCGCCCACCGGATCCGGCAAGACCTGGATAGCCTCCCAAGCGATTTCGGCCGTTCTCTCCCAGGGCCGAAGATCCTGGTACGCTTCACCCCTCAAGGCCCTATCCAATTCCATTTATCTGCAATTCCGCCGTGAATTTGGGGCTGAACATTGCGGCATCTTAACGGGTGATCGCAAAGAAAACCCAACTGCCCCGATTATCGTCGGCACGACGGAGATCCTGCGCAATCAACTTTATGATGCCATGCAGACCGGTGCCACGATCGGGGCAGACCTTGTCATCCTCGACGAGGTTCACTATCTGAGTGATCCTGACCGCGGGGTGGTATGGGAGGAGGTTCTCATATACCTACCGGTCAGGGTTCGACTCTTACTGCTTTCCGCCACGATCTCCAATGCTGAAGAGATCGCGTCCTGGCTTGAGGAGATTCGTGGCCAACCGACACGAGTCATTCGCGCCACCGAAAGACCCGTTCCCTTGGAGACCCTTTTTCTATTCCCCGATGGCCTCCTGTCGCCATTGGGCGGCAGAAAAGGCCTGGCGCCCCGGGTTAAGAAGTTCGAGTCATCACCCTCCGCGAGGGCCGGGAGGGGGTTTCGATCACCGGCCTTTGGTGAAATCATAAAGATTTTGCGCGAGTTCGATCTCCTTCCAGCCATATTTTTTCTCAAGTCGAGGGCGGACTGCGACAAGGCCCTCCGGTCCTGCTCTCGAACGGTGAAGGCTCGCAAGAGCAAGGAAGAAATGAAAAAGCTGCTGGCGCCGTTTCTAATGACTTATCCCTACCTTGAGCACCATCGCCAGCTGAGAGCGCTACTGGATTCAGGGGTGGGTTCCCATCATGCGGGTCAGCTACCTTTCTGGAAGGTCTTGATTGAAAGACTTATGACCAATGGTTACCTGGAGGCCATTTTTTCAACCTCAACCGTAGCCGCAGGCGTGAACTTTCCTGCTCGTACCGTGGTCTTGCTTCAAAGTGACCGTTTTAACGGCCACGAGTTCGCTAATCTGACGGCTACGGACCTTCATCAGATGACGGGGAGGGCCGGCAGGAGAGGCAAAGACAATATCGGGTTCGCGCTTGTCGTTCCCGGTCTCCATCAAGACGCTCAGCTCATCTATGAACTGAAGGACTCACCACCAGAACCGCTTGTAAGTCAGATCCATATCAATTTTTCGATGACATTGAATCTCTTGTTGTCTCAGCGACCAATTGAGGTAAAGGATCTTCTTGACCGGTCATTCGCTTCTTTCCAGAACATGCGATCGAGATCAGAGCTTCAAGTGCGCTGGGATCGTATGTTGGAAGACCTAAAGAAGGCAATGCCGAAAGGGAAATGCGGTCCGGGCGATCCGTATATCATCGTTGAGAACATTCAGAGTAGGACGAGGCGGGAGCGGAAGGCGCGCCTGAGGGCCGATGCGATTCGGAGGACCAAAAGGGCCGACATCTATCGAAAGTACTTAGAACCTGGTCGGCTTTTTCAGCACAAGGACAAGGGTATCTACGTCGCGTTTGAGACGCATTTGGATCGCGATCAGCCGGCATGTAGGGCTCATAGACTTGGCAGGGCCCTGAGAGCGAAGAAGGGCAGGATTCAGCTAAAGAACGTTCCGCTCGATCGCATTAGAGGAGTCTTCGACACGTGCTTGGACCTCCCGGCGGATGCCTCGTTGGGGCATCTGCAACAACTATTTGACGACGTCCAGGTGCAGAATCTTGGGGCGCTTGAGATCCCTGCCCCTGAGGAAGAAACCCGAACTGTCTGCACGGGCGGTTCGAGCGTTATGGCGGCGACCTGCACCGGTTGCGAGCACCTTGAGACCTGTCACCTCTTGAAGAAGAAGGGCGTGAAACGTGCGCTTGAGGAGTTTAAACGCCTCGAGCCGCACATCGAAGGCATCAGAGGAGGCCTGTGGCTTAGCTTTCAGCGTCATGTGAGATTTTTGAGAGAAACAGATTTCGTGACCGCCGATGATCAATTGACTGCGGACGGGCACTGGGCCTCCAAGCTGCGGGTGGATCAACCGCTCCTGATTGCCGAAGCCATCCGCAGGGGTGTGCTTCAAGGGCAATCTCCCGAGATCCTGGCGGGAAGCATCGCTCCATTTGTCTGGGATCGAATCCAGGAGGTGGAGCTTGGGAGGGAGAGCCCGGCTAGCCTGCGTGACATGGAAGCGGTCTTTGACGCGATCCTGGGAGCGATAGGAGAGATTGGAGGGCTGAAGACTATCAGGGGGTTTGAGAGTCCACCGATCCAATTTTGGCCCGCGGCGGCGCTGTTCCTGTGGGCCAAGGGTATCGGATGGGAGAGGCTATTATCATTTACGCCGGTCGACGAGGGCGATATGGCCTCGCTTATCGCGAGAACGATCGACCACTTGCGGCAAGTGCGAAATCTGATGGAATCCCATCCAGAGTTAGCTGCCACGGCTGCTGCGTCAATTGACCTTCTGTTCCGGGAACCGGTCGTTGTAGATGAAACTTGATAAGCAAGTGGTGTGAAGCAGCCGGGTGAACACGCGCTGAAGAACTGAAAATGACCAATTCAAGCACCATTTCGTCAAGTTTCCCGGTCGATCAAGTTGGCTGCTTTCAGGCCAGCGGCGGGGATGACATATGACCATACGCACCGTTTTTCGGAAGGTTCACGAGATACAATTCCCTCGAGTGCGTGGCACTTACATTTTAATTCTGAGGCTCGACCGGAGGCGTACATTGCAGATCGGGCGCTTGGGACGATTTCGATTCCCGGCCGGCTACTTTGCCTACGTGGGTAGCGCACTCGGCCGTGGAGGACTCGGGGGACGCCTAAAGCACCACCTCAACCCTTTCGCTCCGAGCCGCTGGCATATTGACGCCTTGCGCAAGGTGGCCCACCTCGATCAGGTATGGCTGGCAAGGGGTGAGGAGATCCAAGAACATTTATGGGCCGCACTTCTCCATGAATCCATGAACGGGGAGGTACCAGCGAAAGGGTTTGGTTCATCCGACTGTCGCTGCTTGGCCCACCTATTCCGCTTCCAGGAATGCCCTTCCTGGGATCTTTTTCGCGGGCTTGTTCTGCATCCTCCTCCGACGAGCCCTTCGGAGTTGAAATCCGGGCCGGACGTTGACAAGGATGAGGAAAGCATGGCACGGCTGTTCCTCGAACGGGAGGTGTAGCCGAATCGACGGGTAGACTTGATACACAGAAAGGAGGGCTCCGCAAAAAGCCTAGTCTACTGTAATCCGCCCCTTATTCGCTTCAAAGGTCTTGGTGCCGATCCCCTTGACGTTTGTTATGTCTGCTGGGGATTTGAAGGGACCGTGGGTTTCTCGATACTCGATGATCCGCTCAGCATAACTGGGCCCGATCCCCTTGAGTTGAGCTATCTCCTCGGCTGAAGCTAGGTTGATGTTGATCTTCGACGCGTCCTCCTGGGCCCAAACCGTCGGAACAGAACCAAGAAGCAGAGCACCTATCAGACACAAAACCAGAAACATTCTCCTGTATCGCATAACGGACCTCCTTATGGTGGAGCCCCCCTTTCTGCCTCAGAGAATCAATCGTATCACTCAACAAGTGACACTCTTCTCGCTTTCAAATCTGCCGCGGGCCGACAAGCATGGTCCCTTTCGGCCCACACGTTTGTCGCCGGCGTGAATGCCTTGGAGTTGCCCGGAGCGTATCTCGGATGCGGTGGGCAGGGTGCTTAAGGCTCCTATCAATTAGTATGCCAGGGATCGTTGCCGCCCCACTTCTCTTAGAGGAAGCGCTAAAATGGGACGACGCGGATGCGCGCAGAGCCCCGTCGGCTGCGGAACCAGACAGGTTTCTGACCCTTCCGTCCACATCGGCTGACCTCAGGCCTAAAGGGAGATAGCAGTAGTGAATTCCAAGGAATGATCATGAAAACGCACAGAAATCCGTGCGGAGATGCACAAATCCGATTGCCGTGAAGGGTGACTTCAAAGTTCCTGCCGAATGTGATATGACGCGATCAACTGGGAAGATAGGCAACCGCCAAGTGGAGTCGGCGCAAAATCTTCGCCTGGAGATACGAACATGAGTACCTATTTGATCCTGGACATCGGCGCCGGAACGTTGGACATGCTCTACTACGATGATGAGCGCGGTGTGCACTACAAGGCTGTCGTAAAGTCTCCGGTGAAACGGTTGGCTGAAGAGATTGCAGATCTTCGGGGCCCCATCCTAGTCACGGGTAAGGAGATGGGCGGCGGCGAGATTAGCGGAGTGTTGCGTAAAAGGGTAGATCAGGCTGAGGTCATCATGTCGAGATCGTCGGCTGCCACGCTTCATCACGACCTGGAAAGGGTTACCTCCATGGGCATTCGAGTGATTGACGATCTCGAAGCCGAGAAATTGAAAGCAGACCGAGCACACACCGACTTCAATATCGGCGATATCGAATTGGAACGGATCAGATCGATTCTGAAAGGTTTCGGAGTTCCCTTTTCCTTCGATTTTGTCGGGATCTGCGCCCAGGACCACGGGGTGCCGCCCAAGGGCGTATCTCATCTCGATTTTCGACACCAGATTTTCAGAGATCGCTTGGATCGGGACCCCTTGCCCCATTCACTCTTGTACCGCGCAGGGAACGTCCCACCCGTCTTCACCCGTCTGCAGGCAATAGCTGATACCGCCAAGGCCTTACCCACCCCGGAGCTATTTGTCATGGATAGCGGCATGGCCGCGATCTTGGGTGCATCCCTGGATCCGCACGCCCGGCAGAGGAGGCGCAAACTGCTGCTGGATGTGGCAACCTCCCACACCATTGGTGCAGCCATGGAGGGCGAAAAGATCGCGGGATTCTTTGAATACCATACGAAGGATATCACGCTCGTTCGCTTGGAGCAGTTGCTGCGGGACCTTGCGGACGGAGGTTTGGAGCATCGTCAGATCCTGGTTGAGGGGGGGCACGGGGCCTATATTCGCTCTTCGTACGGCTTCAGGGCCGTGGAAACCATCGTCGTGACCGGCCCCCGTAGAAACCTGATAAAAGACTCAAGCCTGCCGCTCCAGCTTGGGGCTCCTTTGGGAGATAACATGATGACCGGAGCCGTAGGGGTCTTAGAGGCGATCAGGCGATGTAAGGACCTCCCACCGTTGGCCTATCTGTAACCTTCGACGGGTTCCCGACAGCAAAAAAGTTGCATAAAGAAGATGGACAAGATAGAAGTAAACATCTAACGCACTTTCTTCTGGAGGGCCAACCCCGAGAGAGGAGATCTGAATGGAGTTCATCGATCAATATGTGGAATGCGACGAATGCCACAATCGGGATTTCAAGCCCATTTATAGGTTCTCAATCCGGTGCCATGGCGTGAATTTTTCCGATGAGCTCATCTATGATGAAATGAAAGTCGAGACATATCAGTGTGCGAAATGCGATAAGACCTTTACGAGAGAGGAGATGAAGAAGAGAATTGACGAGCTAAAATCGAGACCCAAATAGGTTCGAGCGTGGTGGCGGCGCCGATCGATGTCTTGGCCATGTAGATCGGTTGCGCCGCTTCGCCTTACGTCGACTCCTTTACCTCCCGCTCGTAAAACTGGAACTTAAAAGATCCCACCTCAATGGTATCGAAATCCTTGAGCGGAATATAGTCCTTTATGACCTCCCCATTGACCCGCAGTTTTGTCACACCGCCGGCATTGGAAATCGTATAACCGGATGGTCGTCGGCTGATCGTTGCAGCCGTTCCCGCCATGAAGAAACCTTTGAGTTTTATCTCCGAAGAATCCGCCTTGCCGATCTTCGTCAGCTTCTTCGTCAACTCGATGTCTTCCAGACCGGAGCCGTCGATATAGCTTAAGACTCCCAGCTTCTTGGGGCGTTTTTGGGGCACGACCTCGATTTTCTGCTTAGAAAGCAACTCCCTCTGTTTGGCGGTATCCAACATCATGGTCTTGTCGAGATCGAGTTGCTTCTTTTCTTCCTCGGCATCTTCCTTTTGCTCCGTCGCCACGAAAAGAATGGCGTGCTTCCCGATGATGACGTCGTCTCCGTGGGCAAGCTTGTGAGTCACGACCTTTTGGTCTTTCACAAAGGTGCCGTTTGTGCTTTGGAGATCGGTCAGGATATAATCACTTCCGGTCTTATCGATCCGGGCGTGGTACCCGGAAACCGCCAGGTTGTCGATGACAATGGTATTGTCGGCATTGCGGCCGATCGTGACGCTTTCTTTTAGGAAGGGATACTCTTTGATCACTTGATCGTTAAATGTTAGGACCAGTCTGGGCATGTCGTTTTCCCCTCTCACCCTTTAAGATTTTGCCTCAACTCATTATGTCAGATAGCGAACGGCTGCCGCTCGTCAGTTCCTTCTCACGGCTTGAATTTTCTTACTGCCTTGTTTACGCCGGTTAAGGTGTCGGCCAGAAGGAGACCCACCTTTTTCATGGGCCCTTCGCTCGGCCTTTTGAAATCCTCGAGAAATACGGAAACCACCGTGGTGTTATCGTGGGCACCCCTCTGCGTGACCATTTCAACGAAACGGTGGCATAATTTCTCAGGTTCCTGCTCCTCTTCGGCGAGTGCCTGGATCTCTTCGTCGGCCACGAGGTCGGTCAGGCCGTCGGAGCACAATATATAGCGGTCATCCTCAGAGGGCTCCAGCTCAAAAATATCGGGGTCCACATGCTCAGCCGAACCTAGGTTTCGAGTCAGGACGTGTTTGAGCGGAGAGTTCTCCGCTTCCTCGGCCGACATGATACCCATGTCGACCTGTTCAGCAACGATCGTATGATCTTTGGACAGCCTCTCGATATGACCGTTGCGTAACATGTAAATACGACTATCGCCGACGTTGGCGGCAACGACCAGGGTAGGGCTTACCGACAGAACGACTGCGGTGGTCCCCATACCATGATACTGCTCATTCTCGAGGGCCAATTCATAGACCACCCTATTGGCCAATCGAATACTACTGAGAATATAGTTGCCCCTTGCGGTAAGGGAACTGTCTGGATTGCCGAATAGCTCCTCCTCCGGCGTCTGCTCGTCCACCCATTTAAGCAGGCTCTTATTGATCATCTCCACGGCGATTCGACTTGCGACTTCTCCGGCCAAGTGGCCTCCCATACCATCCGCAACGATGTAGAGACCCATGGCATCGTCCGTGGAGAAAAAGTCTTCATTCCCCTCCCTTTTCAGCCCCACATCAGATATACCCGATGCCCTGATCAGCAAAACGACTCCAATCTTAACAGGTTTCCTTCAAGCCGAGTCCGGAGAGAATGCAAACCCCTTAGGTCTTCTTCCTTAGCTGATCTATCTTTGCCACAAGCAACTTGATGAGTCTTGCCATTTCGGTGGCGTCCTTGAAGCGTTCTTCGGGCTTCTTCGCCAACGCCCGATCGATAATCTGAACGCAGGCCTTTGGGATCTTGGGATTGTACTCTCTCACCGACGGGTGACGCACTTGGGTGATCTGATAGAGCAGACTGCTCAAGTTGTCACCTCGAAACGGAAGCTCGCCCGTTAGCAACTGAAAAAGCAAGACACCGAGAGAGAATATGTCAGAACGAGCGTCAATTTTTTGTCCCATGATCTGCTCAGGGGACATGTAGTTCGGCGTACCTAGAATGACGCCGGTTCTGGTCCTAGAGGACGAAAGGGCCTTCGCGATCCCAAAATCAGTAACTTTCACCCCGCCCTCTTTCAGTAGCATGATATTGGCCGGTTTAATGTCCCTATGGATGACGTCGCATGCATGAGCGAAACCGAGGGCGTCCGCGACTCTGGCGGTAACAGCAAGGACCTTCATAAAAGACAATAGGTTTTCTTTATTGATGAACTTGTCAAGGTCTTCTCCCTCCAACAATTCCATCGCCATATACGTGAGGTCCCGGTCTTCTCCCACGTCGTAAATCGTCACGATCGACGGATGGGACAGCCGTCCCGCGATTTCGGCCTCCCGGAAGAATCGCTCCTTTATTTCGGCAATGACGTCATCGTCGAATTCGTCCGAGAATCGGATCGTCTTGATGGCCAAGAGACGGTTGATCTTCGGATCCAGGGCTTTGTAGACGAGCCCCATCGAACCCTTTCCAAGTTCCTCCAGGATTTGATAACGCCCGACCGTCAGTCTTGCCTCATCCGAAGATCCTTCCAGAGGGCTGGGCTCGGCTATACTCCTATATTCTTCGATTTCGGAAGATTTTACCGAAGACTTTAATCTTTGGATGCGGAGATTCAGGTCCCGATAACCCTCGCCCTCGTTGATATGTTGATAGGCCGACAGGGCCTTGTCGGTCATGCCCTCATTTTCGTATTCAAGGCCCAGCTTGTAGATGAGGTCTTTGGTCTGATCATTCAGCGGCAGCCTTCGAAATTGGTCGAAGGCCAAATCCAGCCGCCCTCGGGCTTGATGATCAAGCCCGAGCGAACGGATCGCCTCCGTCGCCCCCCCTGTGGTGACGGCGCCGGTAAACTTCTGCTTCACCAAAACGAGCAAGTATACGCTTATGAGACAACAAACGACATACGTGGGTTTAAACCACAGATCCAATTGGAGAAACATGTAGAAGCTGCAAATGAGGACCAGGAGGATCAGCACCCCCAATAGGCCCGTGCGCGCCAACATCCCCATCCGGGGTGTGAAATAGCCGGCAAGCAGCCCTAGCAGCAATATGGCCAGCGTCTCAAAGTAACCCATGAGGGGCGGGCGAACAATCGCGCGGCCTGTTAGCGCGTTTTCCAGGACATGGGCGCTCTGTTCGGTTTCCGACATAGCTGGCGAGATCGGCGTATCAATGCCCCTTTCTTTTGTCGCGCCGAACCCGATCAGGACGATTTCCTCGGCCAGGGCCGACGCTGTTGCCTCGTCTTGGAGGACATCGATAAACGAGTATCGGCTAAAAAACGCACCATTTCTATACCTTACAAGCAATTCACCATCGCTCAGGGGGATGGCGGTATCCTTCAGTCGAATCCGGTTCGATTCGACCCGGACTTGTTCAGGTTTCTGATCGAGGTGAGCGATGGCGACTCGGAGCGGAAATGAAGGGATGAACATCCCCTTATAATTGATGAACATAGGGTATGATCGTCCGCCCGTGGAACCTGCTCCAGAGGGACTAGCAGCCCCTAGGCCTAACGCAGCCTCGGTCAGCTCACGGAACGGTAGAAAGAGCTCCTCGCAAAAAAACCTCTGCTTCATCCAAGTGGGAACATCCTGTTGGGTCAGGTATCCATCTTGAAGGGCCGACATCACTTGTTCCGCGCTGTTTCCACCCTCAAAGTGCCCCTGATGGCTGAAAGCCGGCAGGATGACCTTGCCGTTTTCTGCTACGGCATTGACAAGCTTACGGTCCCCATCAAGCTTCGCGGTTATTTCGCCGAGATTTTCGAGAACCCACTTCTTGTAGGCTGCTCCGCCTTTACCGGCCGGATAGGCTTGCGCCTTTTCGATGAAACCTTTCACCTCGTTAAGGCCGAGGTTGGGCTCTTTCTTCACAAAAGGGAGGTTGAGACCGACGATTCGCCCGGCCTGGCTGTTGAGCTTTGTGAGCAGTTCGGCAATGATAAAGCGCGGCCACGGCCACTCTCCAAGGCGGTTTGTGCTTTTCTCGTCGATCTCGATGATCGCGATTCGGCTGTGGTTACGGTTATTCGACGATAGAGATCGCATCTCAGCGTCGTATAGGAGTCCCTCAACGCCTTCAAAGAACGGCAGTTTTATCCACGAAAGACCGATGAAGAGCACCACAATGATGCCCCCCAATAGGAGATCCAGGTTTGACCGCCCTTTCGTAATCCTCAATATGCCCCCAATGACGCCCTCAGCAGGCACCTTAGAAAGTGGGTTAGCGGTAACGGTTTTCTCTTTTTAGAACGCAACAAGACTACACCACACAGGGCTTCCGCTGCTGCCGCGGATGCTGGCTTAAAAGGAAAAAATTCTATCATAACAATAGCTTAATGTCAATGGAAAAGGGCAAGAGCGCGAACAGGACGTGTCTTACGGAAGGCAGGCGGGTGTACGCCGATGGTAGCACCTCAAGGGCTGATTTCGTATTGTTCCCAATGAAGGCTATCGTCAGCCAGGATAACGATGCGCCGGGCGGTTTTCTTTTCAATATCGATAATCGATTCCTGTTCGTCTTCTTTAAGGGCGTTATCGATATCAGGATGAACTTTGATGTATATGTGATCGGCATCCGGAGACTGGAGCGCCTCCCTCTCCAAATCCCTGAATATCTCGCAGCAAACCGTCTTCTTTGATTTCAGAGTGCCTTGGCCTTCACAATAGTAACAGGGTTCGCTTAGCACTCGGTTCAGGTTCTCACGCGTTCTCTTGCGTGTCATTTCAATGAGACCCAATTCGGACATCTGTGAAATATGGGTCTTGGCCTTATCCCTGCTTAGGGCCTCTCTCAAGGCCATAAAAACCCTTTCGCGGTTTGCCTTTTTCTCCATGTCGATGAAATCAATGATAATCAAGCCGCCGATGTTCCTCAGGCGAAGTTGGTAGGCGATCTCCTTGACGGCCTCCAGGTTGGTCTTGAGGATGGTCTCTTCGAGATTCCGCTTGCCGACGTAGCTCCCCGTGTTAACGTCTATGGCCGTTAAGGCTTCAGTGAGTTCTATCACGATATAGCCGCCGGATTTCAGCCATATCTTTTTTTCCAGGGCGCGCGAGATCTCCATTTCAATGCCGTAAGCATCAAAGATCGGTTCGGCTCCATCGTAGAGCTCGACCGAATGTTTCAACCTCGGGGCGAAGGTCTTAATGAACTGCACAATACTGGCGTATTCTTCCCCTGAATCGATGATGAGTCGGTCCACTTCCTGGGTGAATAGATCGCGCACCGACCGCAATGAGATGCTAAGATCTTTGTACAAGAGTGACGGACTAGGCAGATTTGCCATCCGTTTTTGGGTGCTCATCCAAAGTTGCAGCAGGAAATCCATCTCGGACTTGAGCTTGGCCTGATCGGCACCTTCGCTCACGGTCCGAACGATGAACCCAAACTCATCCGTTCTGATCTCCTGTATAATGCTTCTCAGTCTTTCTCTTTCTCCAGGATCTTCGATTCTTCGAGAAACACCGATGTGATTGACCGTTGGCATGAGGACGAGATGGCGACCCGGTATGGATATATAGGAAGTCACTCGTGCCCCCTTATTTCCAATCGGTTCTTTTGAGATCTGAACCATGATATCTTGACCCTCTTGGAGAAGGTCCTCAATGCCTAGCGCAATCCCGGAAATCGTTTCCGCGGTTTCCTGATCCTTTTCAGAGGCTGTTTCTTCACCTTCGTGGCTGTTACGGAGCATGCTCTGCTCCAACTCGCGGAAGTCTCTGTTGACATCCGCGACATACAAAAATGCGGTCCTATCGAGACCGATGTCGACAAAGGCCGCTTGCATGCCTGGAAGAACCCTCACGATCCGACCACGATAGATGTTGTCCATCAATTCCTGTCCCGTCTTGCGCTCAATGTGGAGTTCCACTACCGTCCCGTTTTCGACGAGCGCAACACGAGTCTCGTGGGGTCGTGTATTGATGATCAATTCACTTGGCATAAAGGTTCGAGTCCTGGAAAAAGTGACGTGATGTCCGGACAAGAGCACCGACTTCGTTCATGCATTCGGTCGAAGGCAATCGCCACCACTGCTCATAACGAAGCTGTCGAAAAACCGATTTCTCTGAGGCTGATGGAAAATGCCCATCCCGCTCTCTTCGAGCGGGACGAAACCGGGGACCCGCCCCGAAGGGGTGGGGACTGAGCCGAGCGAAGCGAAGGTAAAGAAACCCCGAAGAATGAGGCGTACATAGAAGTACACCCCCATGACGAGGGATGAGGTTAACGCAGCCCTTCGGCTTCGCTCAGGGCCGTGAGTCCTTCGACTCTGCTCAGGACCGTGAGCCTGTCGAACGGCAGATGGGCCTTTCCCGACAGCCTCAACAGGAGCCTCGTAAGCGGAGCCATCAGATCTCAGTGACTTGCCTGGTTTTCAACAGTCCGACACGGCTCACCTGAGCGTCATCCAAATGAAATATCCCCTTGACGATATCGATGGGCCTTAGCTCAGGCTGAGCTCCGTGCCGGATGACCAATTCGAGCCTACCTTGGGATAGACGTTTCATAGATTTGACAAGGGGTTTGGCGTCGACCACGTATGCATCCCTTTTCCTTGTCTTGGTGATTGGATAGTGACTAGCTCGCAAGAAGTCTTCGATCGCGCATTGATCAATCGGGAGGCCGTTGAAGGTGACACGAAAATGGCTTTCCCTCGGTTTAGGTTTTTTTCTGTCGTGTGTAATGTACTCCATATCGATCAGTTCGATTCCTTGCGGAAGCTGACGATCGATTCTGTCCCTTAGGGCAGAGATGGGCAAGGCCCCAACCAGCTCGATTTCACAGACCTCTTGGAGGCTTTCCATGCCCACCGGCAAGGCGGTGGAAAAGGAGATCTTCGGGATGGGATGATATCCTTCGGAATAGACCATGTTCAGCCCGGCCCTTCTGAATGCCCGTGCGAAGAGTCGAATCATGTCAAGGTGACTAAGCAGCCGCGCGATCCCGACCTTAGAAAAGGTCAGGCGGTATCTTGCTACTGGAACTGGTTGATGCTTTGGGCGCTGGCCTTCACGCACAATCGAGGGCACTCCATCGATGTGTATGATCGGGGCGACTTCCTGGTGATCGCAGACACCGCATCCCAGGCATCTATCCCGGCAATCCTCGGTTACCTTTCCCTCCCTAGCCCGTTGCCACTCTCTGACGAGATAGGTTTTTTCGACTCCGCAATGGATATGATTCCAAGGTAGGGTTTCCTCTATCGACCTCGATCGCAGGAGATAGAAATCGGGACTCAGGCCAAACCGTGCGAAGGCCGTTTGCCAGATATCCATCTTATACTGTTCGCTCCAGGCATCGAATCTGGCTCCCATATGCCAGGCCTCGGTCAGCACGTACGTCAGCCTTCGGTCTCCTCTCGCGAAGATGCCCTCCAGCCAGCTCATTTCCGGCTGGTTCCATTTGACACGGATGCGGCTATCCCTGAGGTTGCGCTGGACGAGTTTCATGCGCCGATGACTCTCCGCCACGGTAATCTGGGGAGACCACATAAAGGGCGTATGGGATTTCGGAACAAAGGTGGCGAGACTTACATTCAACTTGGCCCTCTTGCCGCTTTCCCTGGCGACACGCGCCACGTTCTCGGCAAGCCGTGCAATGTCCTCAAGGTCCTGATCCTCTTCGAACGGGAGGCCAACCATGAAGTACAGCTTCATCAGGTTCCAGCCGGCACCGTAGACCTTGTGGGCCATATCCAAGATATCGGCGTTTGTCAGGCCCTTATTGATACGACGTCGAAGTCGGTCACTGCCCGCTTCCGGGGCAAGCGTGAATCCGGTCTTGCGGACCCGTTTGATCTCCTCGAGCCAGGCCGGATCGAGCGTATCGACCCGAAGGGAAGGGAGGCTGAGCGCCGTCTTCTGATCAGATTGCCTGTCCATCAGGCTCTTCAAGAGTGGGCCGATGCAGCTGTAGTCACCCGTGCTGAGGGACAGCAGGGAGAGCTCGCTAAAGCCGGTCAGCTTTAACGCCTTTTCAGCGCTCATGATCACCGATTCAGGGTGACGTTCTCGCACCGGACGGTAGATCATACCCGCCTGGCAAAAACGACATCCTCTGGTACAGCCGCGAGCAATCTCGACCGCTAACCGGTCGTGGACAAGTTCCGGGAAAGGTACCACCGGGGCCTCCGGGAAGGGCACTCGATCGAGGTCCGCGACAATCGCCTTTTCAACTCTTTCACAACGGGAACTCAGTGACTCGATTGAACTGAGAGGGCCATCCGCCCTATAATGGGGTTTGAAGAGGGGCGGCACATAAACCCCCTTTATGCGAGCCAAATCCGCCTGCATCTGTTCCTTGCTCTTTACGCCCTTCTTCTTCGCAGCCCGGGTTAACACAGCGATATCGAGGATGGCGTCTTCGCCGTCTCCGATCACAAAGGCATCGAAAAGTTCCGCCACAGGCTCAGGATTAAAACAGGCCGGACCGCCGGCGATGATAAGCGGGTAAGAGGGATCCCGTTTCGCAGAGTAAAATGGGATTCTACATAGATCGAGCATGGTAAGTACGTTGGTATAAGAGAGCTCGTGTTGAAGGCTGAAACCGATAATATCGAACTCTGCTAAACTTCGAGCTGTTTCAAGCGTAACCAGCGGAAGATCTCGCAGTCGTAGCTCCCGCTCCAAGTCGACCCAAGGAGTAAAGACCCTCTCGGCCGCGATCCAATCGTGGCGGTTCAACAAATGGTATAGGATCTTGAGTCCCACATGGGACATACCCACTTCATAGACATCCGGAAACGCCAGCGCGATCGATAGCTCGACCTTGGAGGGATCTTTCTTGATTGCGTTTATCTCGTTGCCGATATACCGAGCCGGCCGCCTGACGTGGGCAAACCAGCTTTCCTCTAGGATAGACATTAGAATATACTCCCCTTAGGGCAACTGTATCACTATCACACTGCGTCTTTGAAACCAACGCGAGGTGTCAATCTTAAAAAGCTAGACGATTACGGGCAACCACGTTTCCTCTCGGCCTTGTATGAAACTCCATGAAATGAGGTCTATGATACCTTAACGCCCGGCCATGGGGGTCTCTTTTCAAAAACGAAACGTTACCT
>CAZAGT010000046.1:0-20412 GCA_964484515.1 uncultured Desulfobacteraceae bacterium
GGCCTATACCGCGGAGGCCCTCCGGCCGCCTCGGGTAGCGCCTTATGCGGAGACAACGCACTCAATTCCTCGTTTTTGAAAAGAGACCCCCATGACCGGGCGACGCACCCCGAAAGACCTGAACATGTCAAATTCAAGTACTGCTATCGTGAAATTTTCTGATCGATCAAGCCGGCCGCCCCGCGGCAAGAGGTGGCGCTGCTAGCTAGTCCCCAACACCCAATCCCTGTTTCTTATTCGATGCCAAACTCGTCTTTCAAAATCTCAGTGGCCGCTTTGATATCCTCTTTGATGATAGCGGCAGAGTGCACCATGCCTTCGCGGATATCCGTTACGTCCAATTCATAGATTTTTTCCACGCCGTAAGGACCGACCTTGACGGGGACCCCGAAAGCCATCGAATCGAGCCCGTCCGTCTCTGCCAGGAGTCCGTATTCGTTTTGGATAACCGCCACGATGGGTTGAATCTCGGGTTCTCCGGAAATGACACATCGCAACATGTCGCAGGCCGCTTTGGCCGGCCCGGCCGACGCGCTTTGGCCGGTTTCATTGACAAAGTGAGTTCCACCCTTCTTTGCTTCCTCTATCAGCGCCCTGATCCTCTTGGGATCGATACCCTCAGCCTGCATGACTGTTTCGAGGGGAATACCGCCGACCGAGAAATAGCGCGGACTGGCCACCATGGAGTCGCCGTGTTCGCCGAACACAACCCCGCGCATGTCACTACCGGAGAGACCGAATTCGTGGGCAATAGAAAGGCAGATCCTGCGGGAGTCCAGGTTGCCGGCCTGCCCCATCACGTTTTCTCTGGGAAAGCCGGAGGCCTTGTATCCTACCCACGTCATCGTCGTCACGGGATTACCCATATAGATCAGAATGGGTAGTTCCGTATTGGAGCATCCTTCATAGAGTCTCCTGATTTCGACGGAAGCTTGTCCGATGACCTTCGTGTTGACGGCCAAGAGATCTCGCCGGCTCTGGCCTTCCTTACGCGGGGCCCCCACACCGATGAATATGACGTCCAGCCCGGCCATATCGTCCAGATTATTCGTGCCCAACATACGGGGCCGGCGGACCGTATTGGCTTTTAAATCATTGATCCAGGCGCCGGCCCGGTTGAGGTATTTCCCCTTGGGCCTGCCATAGAAAACGATTTCCTTGCCCAGACCTTCAGCGACCAAGGAAAGGACCACATCGCGGGAGACGTTGCCAAACCCCCACACACCCACCTTGTCGCGTTCCTTGACGCGCTCAAAAAAGCGGCATTCTTTGACTGAATCCATGTCCATGGTGTCCATTTCTCCTGGAGCCCGACCTTGGAGTGTCGGCCTGCAAAGGGTGACTGCTCGGTTATCAACAAGAGATGATACAACGTAAAAGGCAGTTTCCAATGCGGAAAGGTGCCATTTTTCTCCTGAGCAAGGCCGCACAAGGGTTTTTAGCGAGACGTACATCCAGTACGCTGCAGGTGGAAACCCGCGGAGAATTGCGCTCAGGGGGGAAAGGGCACTTTTCAGGATGGAAACTAGCCGGGCAGCCTGAACTTGTCCCTACTCTCGCCGCAGATCGGACATTTCTCCGGCGGGGTTCCTTCGACCGTCCACCCGCACACCGAGCATATGTAGAGATCTTTCAGTTCGAGATCCTGTCCTTGCTCGAGAGCTTCGACGGCCTTTTCATAGAATTCGGCGTGGGTCTTTTCCGCCTCATTGGCCCAATAGAAAGTCTTCAAGGCATCGTTGTCTGCATCCCGCTGCGCTTGATCCATGAACATCGGATACATATCGTTGATTTCATCCATCTCTCCTTCTAGGGCCGCCTCCGCGTTCGCCTTCGTGGATTTGACGACGCCCATGGCGCGCAAATGGTTGGAGGCATGGATCGTCTCGGATTCTGCAACGACCCGGAAGAGCTTTGCAATATTTGGAAATCCCTCTTGGGCAGCCTTTTCTGCGAAGGCCAAATAGCGACGATTGGCCTGAGATTCCCCGGCAAAGGCCTCCTGAAGGTTCTTCTTGGTTTGATCTGCCATCTTTCTCTCCTTTGAGCGTAATCGGCGCCTGATAGGTTGAGTGCGTGCCATGAATCAAAGGGCAGACGCTAGCAGAGCGGACGTTGAAAGTCAACGTAAGAGCGGGTAGCCCCCGGTTCGACGAAACCGGTTGCAGGTTGAATCTGATTGACGGTTCCAAGACGTTCTTGTATTTAGAATAACCCTTCCGAATATAATCGGGCAAGAGAGAAAGTCTCGGTCAACATCGGTGCTTTCAACTTAGAATTCCAAGTAGACTGTGAGGGCCGCATACTCAATGTGCGTTTCTTCCAAGGATGATTACCGTCAAGGGTTTCAAGATACCGGATAAGCTATTCCAGCTGCAGAAACCGCATCTGCGCGTCTGCTATGCGCTGACGCCGATCGTGCTGGCCTCGATCTACATCTTCGGGTGGCGAGCACTCGCGGTCGTCGCCTTATCGTTTCCGTTCGGTATCACGTCGGAAGCGCTATTCACGTTCAGGCAAGGCAAACCGGTGACGTCCGCCATCTTTGTGACCTGTATGATCTTCTCGTTGTCGCTGCCGCCAACGATCCCTCTTTGGATGGTGATCGTCGGAATCATATTCGGCGTCGTCATTGGGAAGATGGCGTTTGGCGGTTTTGGACAGAATATCTTCAATCCCGCCATGGTGGGCCGTTGTTTCCTCTACATCACGTTCCCCATTCAGTTGACCAACTCATGGATAGAACCCATGTGGGGTGGGCTAGGGGGGGTTGTCCGCTGGGCGAACTCGGCGGACGCCGTGACCCGTGCGACCCCTCTGGCGGCCCTCAGAAACGGCGCATCGCTTTCCCTAGGCAACCTCTTTTTAGGCAACATCCCGGGTTCCCTTGGTGAGACCTCCGCGCTCTTGGTTCTCTTGGGCGGCGCCTTTCTCATCTTCAAGAAGGCGGCGCCATGGCGCTTGGCCCTCTCGTGCTTCTTAGGCGGCACGCTCCTTGTCGGTGTTCTGCACGGATTGGGTTTTCCCACGGTGCCTTCGCCTGTGTCCGCCGTCATCTCCGGATCGTTTCTCTTTGGGACCGCCTTCGTGGCTACCGAGCCGATCTCCGGCGCCAAGACGAAAGGAGGTCAGTGGATCTACGGGGGGGGGATCGGGGGGCTGACCATGGTGTTACGGGGGTTCTCCAACTTCTCGGCTGGAATCATGTTCGCAACCCTCATCATGAACGCCTTCGTGCCGATTCTGGATCAGACTGTTCGCCGTATCCAGGGAGCCAAGAAGTGAAAAAGGGCTTTTTTTCAGTTGGATACATGTTTTTGATCACCCTTTGCTTTACCTCCTTGGTGAGCGCGGTGAAGGTTTTCAATGACGGGAGAATCAACCGGAACGAGGAACTGAAACTTCAGAAGATTATCCTAAAGGTGCTTGCGATTCCGGTTGGTGAAGGAATGTCGGATCAGGACGTGGTAGAGTTGTTCCGAAAACGCGTGCAAACCATCCAGGCAGGGAACAAGACCGTTTACATCGGCCACGATGAAGACGGTGGGACGGTTAAAGGGTATGCTTTTCCGATTGGAGGTGCTGGCTTTTGGGGGCCGATCTCCGGTATGGTTGCCGTGAATCCCGACGCTTCCAAGATCATCGGGATTGCATTTTACAAGCATTCGGAGACCCCCGGACTGGGTGGCAGGATAACGGAAGATTGGTTTACCTCTCAGTTCGTCGGCGTTCCAATTCATATTATCGAAAACAACAAAAAGATATTCTACCTGAAGCCGGCAGGTACCGGGGAAGCACCTAATGATCTCGACGCGATTACAGGAGCGACCGGGACGAGTCGGGGAGTCGAGGCCTTCGTGAATCAAGAACTCGACCATTTCCTCAGGGAGGTTTGGGGATCGGTGAAGAAGGGGTAGGCAGTATTGGCGAGAGCTCCGAGTCATCTTGAAATCTTCAAGGTCGGTCTGTGGAAGGATAACCCCGTGTTGCGGCAGATCCTGGGGATCTGCTCCACCCTTGCCGTCACAAATCTCCTCGTCAACACTCTCGTGATGAATGCCGGTCTTGTCTTTACCCTTTGTATGTCTTCGTTGACCGTATCAATCCTGAGAAACTACACGCCGATGCGAATCCGGATGATGGTTCAGACCCTGATCATCGCGTCGTATGTCATTATCGTGGATATCGCGATCAAGGCCTATCTGCCGGACATTAGCGAGGCCCTGGGTCCCTACGTTGGACTGATTATTACGAACTGCATCATCATGGGTCGTTGTGAGGCCTTCGCCCGAAACAATCCCCCGTTGGCCTCCCTGTTGGATGGCCTGGCTGTTTCTCTCGGTTACGCCGCGGTCCTGCTGGCCATTGCGTTGGTGCGCGAACCTTTAGGGTTCGGCACCCTTTTCGGCTACAGGGTGATGCCCGCGGGTTTCACACCCTGGACCATCATGATCATGGCGCCGGGTGCTTTTTTCATGCTGGGTATCTACGTGTGGATGGTAAAGGCCTTTTTCCCTCCAGGGGGAGAGGAGTAGAAGCCCTGACCCGCGAGATATATTGACGTCCTGGGTGCAAGGAAATGGGCTGGAATATTGGGATGCCGGAATGCCGGGGTTCATTTCAAAGACACATGATTCCATCGTTCCCTTATTCCATTATTCCGAGGTCGCCCGTAAGCCGGCAAATACATATAGCGTGCAGCTGGGCCTTATCGGACCGCACGCCTTTCTTTTTTGGTTGGAGATGAGGAAGATCGATGGTTGAATTAAACGCGGGCACCATTTTCTTCGCCGCCATATTCACGAACAATATCCTGCTGACGAATTTCCTCGGGCTGTGCCCGTTTTTGTCTATTTCGCGCGAGGTCCGCTCAGCCCTGGGATTGGGCGTGGCCGTGGTCTTCGTCATGACCTGCACGGCCGTCATCAACTACCTGGTCTACTATTACCTGCTCGTACCCTTAAACCTCACCCATTTCCGGTTCATTATCTTCATCGTGATTATTGCCGCATTTGTTCAGCTGGTCGAGATGACGGTGGAGCGCTTTTTCCCAGCCCTCTACTACATGCTGGGCATCTTCCTCCCCCTCATCACGGTAAATTGCGCCATCCTCGGGGCATCCCTTTTCCTGATTATCCGGGAGTACAATCTCGTTCAGTCCATGGCCTATGGGGCCGGAAGCGGCATCGGGTGGATGCTGGCCATCATCGCTGTCGGGGCGAGTCGCGAAAAGATACAAAAGACGGCGAAACTGCCGAAGGGCCTGGAGGGACCCGCCATCACCTTGCTTATCACGGGGTTGATGTCCCTGGGATTCATCGCATTCAGCGGAATGATTCAGATCCAATAACGGTTTGTGCTCGTTATGCTCCAACTATTCCTCAGCCTGTTGACGATCAGCGGCATTGCGGCGCTCCTGGCCTTGCTCTTGGAAGTGGCGGCCCTCTATATCGCCGATTACGGTGAAAGCCATATCCTCATCAATGAAGAAAAAGATGTGCTCGTGACGGGCGGGAGCCCCCTCCTTTTTACCCTGATGGAGCAAAAGATCTTTATCCCCTCCGCGTGCGGAGGAAAGGGCACCTGCGCCTTGTGTAAGGTCAAGATCAGTGAGGGAGGCGGCCCGATCTTACCCACCGAGACCCCCTATCTTTCCAAAGAAGAAAGCGAGGGTCACGTAAGGCTCTCATGCCAAGTCAAAGTCAAGAACGACCTGAAGGTAGAGATCCCCGAAGAGCTCTTTCTCATCAAGGAATTCAAGGTCGCGGTTGAGCGGATGGAAGTCTTGACTCCGGATAACAAAGGCCTCCGGCTGAAAATCCTAAGTCCGGAAGAAGGAATTGCCTTCAAATCAGGCCAATATGTCCAGCTCCAGATTCCCAAGTACGAACTCATCAAGGCGCCTGAATTCAGGGCCTACTCCATCGCCTCATCTTCGGAGGAGCGGCACGCCATCGAGCTTGTAATCACAAGGGTGCCGGAGGGCGCGGTCTCGACATATGTGCATGATTACCTGCGAGAGGGTGATCAGTTGACGATCATAGGACCTTATGGCGACTTCTACCTGCGCGAGTCGAATAGGGAGATTCTGTTGGTCGCCACGGGCTCCGGGTTGGCTCCGATCAAATCGATGCTTCACCAGTTAAAGAGAGA
Source organism: uncultured Desulfobacteraceae bacterium (assembly GCA_964484515.1). Classification (GTDB taxonomy): domain Bacteria; phylum Desulfobacterota; class DSM-4660; order Desulfatiglandales; family HGW-15; genus CAZAGT01. Next base: position 6,154 of record CAZAGT010000046.1, read on the forward strand.
GAATACTCAAAGGAAAATCACGCTTTTTTTCGGTGACAAGAAACGCCCGGACCTGCTCTACTACGATCAGCTCAAGAAAATGGCTCAAGAAATGTCCAACTTCACCTATACGCCCGCCCTCTCACGCGCCGATGACGAAGACGGCTGGAGCGGAGAACGGGGACGGGTCACGAATCTGATAGAGAAGTACATCCCCGACGAGGCCCCGGTCGATGTCTACATCTGCGGCGTGCCGGCGATGGTGGAATCATGCGTCGAGCTTCTGGGGCAGAAGGGCATTCCGGAAGAGAGGATCTTCTACGACAAATTCACCTAATAGGATGAGACGCTACCTGTCCCCCTGAGCTCACTGCCCTTCGAATCCAGATGCCGTGTGTCGGTTCTTGGGTTGGCTGCTCTGATTTTGCTTGTGTGCCAGTATGCGATGAATTAATTTGTTTTTTTATCCATCGAACCGCAACCCGCCCTGTTGTCTAGACCGCAGCACGAGTGGAGGAGCGGCCGATGATGCGAGATTGACTTCATTTGTACACTGTTTCATGATGAGTACCTCCTGATTTGGCTTAGCAGCACGAAAAGAAACCCTTTCGGTTAAAGCGTATGGAATTTAGCCACGACGTCGTCGTTGTAGGGGCCGGACTGGCGGGTCTGCGGGCAACCGTGGAATTGGCCGGCCGTTGCGACGTAGCGCTCCTCAGCAAGGTCTATCCGACCCGCTCTCATTCGGGTGCGGCCCAGGGGGGGATCTCCGCCGCCCTGGGCAACGAGGGCCCGGACTCTTGGGAATGGCATATGTACGACACGGTGAAGGGTGGGGATTTCTTGACCGACCAGGATGCGGCCGAGATCCTTGCCAAAGATGCGCCCCGCGCCATTTACGAGTTGGAGCATATGGGTGTCCCTTTCAATCGGACCCCGGAAGGGACCATCGCCCAGAGAGCCTTTGGCGGGCATACCCGTAATTTCGGCGAGGCAGCGGTCAAGCGGGCCTGTTATGCCGCCGATCGGACCGGCAGGGTGATCCTCGACACCCTTTATGGGGCCTCCCTCCGCAAGGGGATCAAGGTCTATGAAGAATTCCAGATGATGGAGCTCATTCGGGACGGAGATCGGGTTGTCGGGCTGACGGCCTATGAACTCGCAACCGGTGCGATCCACGCGTTTCAGTGTAAGGCGGTGCTCCTGGCCACGGGTGGGTTCGGCAAGGTCTTTAAGACCACGTCCAATTGCTTTGCCAACACGGGCGAAGGCGTCTATCTCGCTTATAAGGCTGGTGTCCCGGTGGAGGACATGGAGTTCGTCCAATTTCATCCAACGGGTATTCGGCGACTTGGTGTGCTCATCAGCGAGGCTGCGCGGGGTGAAGGGGGTATCCTGCGAAACAGTCAAGGTGAGCCGTTCATGGAGCGGTACGCACCGACATTAAAGGACCTCGCCCCCAGGGACATGGTCTCACGGGCGATCGCCCAAGAGGTCCGCGAAGGTCGTGGGATCAACGGACAAGACTTCATCTACCTGGACCTGACCCATATCGGCGCTGAGCTGCTCGGACAAAAGCTTTCCGAGATCTCCTCTTTCGTGCGAATCTATCTCGGCCTTGACCCAGTTAAGGACCTCATCCCAGTGCAACCGACCTGTCACTATATGATGGGAGGGATTCCCACAAGCTTGGAAGGTGCAGCCTTGGACCACGAACATGGGCCCGTTCCGGGGTTGTTCGCAGCAGGCGAATGTGCCTGCGTATCGATTCACGGGGCCAACCGCTTGGGAACAAACTCCTTGGTCGACCTGGTGGTCTTTGGGCGTCGAGCAGGAAGGAAGATCCTGGAGGAGCTTGAGAGACTCCCCGCTGCAAGAGTTCCGGAAGGTGCAAGCCGCAAAACGAGTACGCGCATAGAGCGACTTCGAGAAAGAACGGATGGTGAAAAGGCCTTTGTATTGCGTCAAGAGATGCAAGCGACGATGAGCGAGTATTGCTCGGTCTTCCGTGATAGAAAAGGATTGAGCACTGCCCTGTCAAAGATCCAGGAGTTGAAACGGCGCTACGAAGATCTGAGCATCGGTAACAAGGGGAGGCGGTTTAATATGGAACTCCTGGAAGCCGTTGAACTCGAATCCCTCCTTAATCTTGCGGAGATCATTTTGATATCGGCCCTGGCGAGGGAAGAAAGTCGCGGAGCCCATTCGCGAGAGGACTACCCCGAGAGGGATGATCAGAACTGGCTCAAGCACACCCTCGTCCAAACGAGCGAACAGGGTCCACGGCTTTTCTATAAACCCGTTTCGGTCACCCGTTTTGAGCCCAAGCCGAGGGTGTACTGATATGGATGTTCAACTTAAGATACTGCGATTTGATCCGGAAGTGGACCGCGAGTCCCGGTACCAAATCTACCGGGTGGAGGCGGAGCCTGAAGAACGCATCCTCGATTGCCTGAATCGGATCAAATGGGAGCAGGACGGAACGCTTGGCTACAGGATGTCTTGTGGTCATGGTGTCTGCGGTTCCGACGCCATGAGGATCAATGGTCGCTGTGCCCTGGCGTGTCAGCGACTGGTGAAGGACTATAAGGATTCTGAGATCGTCCTGGAGCCCTTGCCGTCTTACAGGGTCCTCAAAGATCTGATCGTGGATCTGGAACCTTTCTTTGAAAAAATCAAGCTCCTGCGGCCCTATCTCATAAGTCCAGCCGAGTCAGGAGAAAAGGAGCGCCTGCAATCGCCGGAGGACAGCAAGAAAGTCGATACCGCTATTCGGTGCATCCTTTGCGCTTGCTGTACGGGCGCCTGTCCGGTGGTGAACGAGAATGAGCGATTTCTGGGGCCGGCTCCCCTGGTTTGGGCCTTTCGGTTCATCTTCGATTCCCGCGATGAGGGATACCTCGAGCGCCTCGAACAGGTTGACGATCCGAATGGGGCTTGGGCGTGCGTCAACCATTTCGAATGCACGCGCGCTTGTCCTAAGGAGATCCCCATCACCAAGTACATCAACACGATGAAGCGGGAAATAAAAAAAACAGAAAGATAAGGGCTCGATCCTCGAGCCTGAGGTTTCGATTCTGTTGCTATAGTCCCTTCTTCTTGAGGTTCACATGACAAGCGAGATTCAGTATTCCAGCGACCCCGCAGACTTCTACTACATGGACGTCAATGTCCCTTGCCAGGGGGCCTGTCCGGCGTACACCAACATCCCGGCCTATATCCGCGCCGTGTTCGAAGACGAGCATGCCCTCTCATACGACATCAACCGAATGGCCAATATCCTGCCGGGGGTCCTCGGTCGGATCTGTTCTAGGCCGTGCGAGGACCGTTGTCGGCATGGAGAGCCCGAGCTGGGCAAACCGGTCAATATCTGCCATATCAAACGGGCGGCCGGGGATTACAGGGGAGATGCCATCCAGGACGCTAAGCCCCTCTTCGATCCTGTCGGGAAGAAGGTGGCGATCATCGGCGCCGGGCCCGCCGGCTTGGCCGCCGCCCACGATCTCGCAACTCTCGGGTTTTCGGCGTCCCTATATGAGGCGTTCGAGCACCCGGGCGGCATGCTTCGATACGGTATCCCCGAATTTCGGCTGCCACGCGAAATGCTCAAAGCGGAGATCGATTACATCCTCGGTTTCGGTGTGGAGCTGAAGACGGGCGTGAAGGTCGGTACCGATATCCGGATCGAGGACCTGGTGCGTGAACATGACGCCGTCTTGGTAGCCACCGGCTGCTACGAGGCAAATACCCTTGGTGTTCCGGGCGAAACGCTTGAGGGGGTTTATTCCGGTCTCCAATTCGTGATCGATGTCTGCTCCGGCCGCGCGCCATCCGTGGGCAAGAACGTTCTTGTGATCGGTGCCGGATTCACGGCCTTTGACTGTGTCCGCTCGGCCCTGCGTCTGGGCGCTGAAGATGTCACCCTGTGCCTGCGGCGTACCGAGGAAGATCTTGTGGTCACCGAGGACGAGATCATCGAAGCCAAAGCGGAAGGCGTCAAGATCAATGCGCTCATGCTCTCGCAACGTGTGATCGGCGATCAGCGGGTGGAGGCGGTGGAGTTCGTCAGGACTCTGCCGGGCGAGTTCAGGTCGGATGGAAAGCGCGAGGTGACCCCCATCGCTGGCAGCGAATTCATCTTGCCGGCGGATACTGTCATCGTGGCCACCGGACAGAGGCCCAAGGCCTTCGATACCCCTGGCGACAAAGACGGTCGAGGCATCCTGCTAGCCGATCGTGAAACGTACCTGACCTCCCATTCGGGTCTCTACGCTGCGGGGGATTACATGACCGGTCCTTCCACGGTCATCGAAGCCATTGCCATGGGAAGGAAGGCGGCCGAACGAATCGCTGAGGATCTCAGCGGCAAGGCCTTTCGCGAGCGATTGGTCCGGATTCAAGAGACTCGAACAACGGATCGCGCGCGCACTTGGGATTTCCTGCCGCGAGAGGACATGCCGACGATCCAACCCGTTGCGGATCGCCTGATATCCTTTGAAAAGGAGGTCGAGATCGGCTACCCGCGCGAGCAATCCGCCGAAGAGGCCAAGCGCTGCTATCTCTGTTATCTCCACTACGAGATCGATCTCAGCCGCTGCATCTATTGTCGTTATTGTATCGATGTAGCGCCGCGGGACTGCATCAAATTGGTGGATGAGGTCAAGACCAACGAGATGGGTGCCATCACTGGATTTGTGGAAACCACCCGCTGGCGGGATGTCAATGCCATCGTGATAGACAATGCGCGTTGCATTCGATGCGGGGAGTGTATGCGGGTTTGCCCGGTGGATTGCATCTCGGTCAGCAGGGTCGAGCTGGTGGAACGCTTCGCCGGGACGGAGGACGGAGATGTCTGAGGAGCATTTTGTTATCATCGGCAATGGGCCGGCCGGCAATGAGGCCGCCCACACCCTGCGCCAAGAGGCTCCCGAGGCGCGTGTTACCCTGATCAGCCGCGATCGCGATAGCTGCTACCGGCCTCATCAACTGCCTGACCTCATTGCTGGAAAGACAGAAGAAGGCGGCCTGTTTGTATGCCGCCGTGATGAGTATAGCGGTGAGGGTATTAAGCTTCGCAGCGGCCAGACGGTGATCGACGTCTGCCTGGAACGCCGCGAGTTGACCCTCGATCACAAGGAGGTCATCCCCTACAGTGGGTTGATCATAGCGGTGGGCGGCAGGCCCCGGATTCCAGAGCGGTACAGGATGCTTGAGGACTTTATGTTGACGCTCAAAACGCTCGGGGATGCACGGGTTTGGATGGAGCACCTCTCTCAGGTTGAAAGCGCCTTGCTCGTTGGAGGCGACCTCACATCGATGGCGGTTTGCAGGGCACTGCTCCATTTGGGGAAAAAGGTCTATTTCATGTTGGATGAGGAGGCCTTTTGGCCCTTCAGGTTCAGTGAGCGCCTGGCCGCTGAGGCCACCAGGAGCTTATCGAAACAGGGGGTCGAGGTCCTGCCGGGACGCAGGGTCAAGAGTATAGTCCGTGCTACGCCTTATGTCTGCGAGGTGGAGGTGGACGATCAGCGGTTTGAGGTAGGTCTGATAGGGGCCTTCTTCGGCCTTGTGCCCAACATCTCGTTCTTGGCTCGTACCGGCCTCCGTATCGACCGCGGGATCTTGGTGGATGAATACTTGAATACCGGCTTTGAGGGTGTTTATGCCACAGGCGATTGCGCTCAAATCTATCATCCTGACATCCGGGACTACTGGGTCTCGGTCGGACACGACAATGCCGTGGCCCTGGGACGAGCAGCGGCCCTGAATCTGGTCGGCAAGCAGATAGAAGCAAAGGTCCCGGTAGAGAGCATCTTTGAGATGGAGGGGGTCATGGTCAACACCTCGTGGTGGACGGAGTTCTGAAGTGCCAAACGTGGATGTGACGGTAGAGATATGTGGGATGTCGGGCGACGGCACCATCGCCGCCGGGGGTCTCCTTAATGAAGCCATGTCAAGAGCGGGCCTTTCCGTGCTGGCCTTCGACTCGTACCCGGCTGAAATACGGGGTTTTGGCCGTTGTGTCACCCGTTCGCGGATTGGGGACGAGGAGATGCTGGCGCTGGATGACAAGACTCACGTGCTGATCTCTCTGGACGACGAACAGTCCCGTTCCAGGATTCCCTATCTCCAAAAACGGGCGACCGTTCTGTTCGACAATCAACCTCCGACTTACGTCGGCGAAGGACAGACCATCGCGGCGCACGTGGAGGGTGATACGGACCTTTTTGGTGTCCCATTCGGAGACCTCGCGGCCGCAGCGGCCGGCACGAAGCGGGGGAGGAACCTGACCGCCCTCGGGGTCTTTGCGGCCCTCGTCGGTGTTGCGCCGGAGATCTTCCACGCCGTGATTGAAAGGAAGTTTAAAGCCAAGGGCGACAAGGTCCTAACGGCCAACATCAAGAGTTTCGACGCCGGCTATGATTACACGCTTGATAACTTCGAGGGCCGCCGAAAAGAGCTGTTCTTGCTGGAGGAGGAGGCCGCGGCGGCGGACAGGGTCCTGTGGTCCGGTAACGTCGCGATTGCCCGAGGAGCTCTCGACGCCGGCCTCAAGCTCTATTTTGGATACCCGATTACACCGGCTACACCGATTATGGAGTTTCTCGCCAAGGCCCTGCCCGCGAAAGGGGGGCGGGTGCTGCAAATGGAGGACGAAATCTCCTCGATCGGGGCCGTGCTGGGCAGTTTCTATGCCGGTACAAGGGCGATGACGGCGACCTCCGGTCCCGGTTTTTCGCTGATGACCGAACTGATCACCCACGGCGTGATGGCCGAGATCCCGGCGGTGATCATCAATGCGCAGCGAGGCGGCCCGGCCACGGGTCTGCCTACAAAGACGGAGCAGTCCGATCTCCATACGGCGGTGTTCGGCGGGTCAGGGGATGCCGCCCGTATCGTCATCGCACCCACGAACGTCCTCGAATGCTACGGTTATACCGTGCATAGCTTCCGACTGGCCGAGAAATACCAGACGCCCACCGTGGTGCTTACCGATTTTTTCCTCGATAATCGGGTCGAAAATGTGAAGGCGCCGAGTGTTTCTGAGGAGGACACTAAGGATGGAAACATCTACCCCGAGGAAGGTGAGAAAGGGATTTACAAACGTTTTGCGGATACGGAATCGGGAATCTCTCCGCGCTCGATCCCGGGCATGGAGGATTATCTTTTTGCGACCACGGGCCTGGAGCATACCGAGAGAGGGGAGCCGGACTACACATCCGACAATCACATGAAGATGTCTGAGAAGAGACACCGTAAGATTCACGGGGCGTTGAAGGATCTGCCCGTTCCTGAAGAGTTCCGTCAACATGCCCAACTGGACGTGGGTGTGATTGCTTGGGGATCCACCTTCGGCTCCGCCTTGGAGGCGGTTAAAAAAGCTCAGCAAAAAGACCTCAGGGTGGGTGCCCTCAAGGTCACCTCGATCTTCCCGTATCATGCCGATCTGATTCGGGGCTTCATGGATCGATGCGGTGAGGTCCTTATCCCCGAGCTGAACTATCAAGGACAGCTGGCCAATCTGATTGGACACCTCCACCGAAAGGATGTGCTCCGTCTAAATCAGGCCACCGGCATCCCGATGTCACCCAACTTAATCCTCAGAAAAATTGAAACTTTGATTTAGTTTATTAATATAACAACATTATATTATAGCGTTTTAATATCACCGCCCGCTTCGCTCGAGTCGCGGAGATCACAGAGATAAGAATACTGATTTTTCCTTTGCCGTTGAGAGGACGGCAAAGGAAAAGGTCTCAATTCTGCTGAACGACCAAGGAGTGTATTAAATCATTGGATCTCCAATTCCCGAGAAACCGTAAGGGGTTGCTGATTTTTGCTTTCCGGCCTCTCAGCGGAAGGCAAAAAAACAAAACAAACTCTCCGCGTGCCCTGCGTCTCTGCGGTGAAAGCGAATAGTAAGGCTGTGAGGATTTAGACCGCGATGGATTTCGACAACAGACCATTGATGACTACGGACATTTCCCATGAAAACTCCAGGTAGAGTTCTGGCCGCACAGGTGGCCAAGCTGAAACAGTCGGATGTCTTTTCCGTTCGTTCAGGCAACCTCCCCACGTGGTGCCCGGGCTGCGGGTATTTTGGGATCCATCAGGGCCTCAACAATGCCATCCAGCGGCTCAAGCTTCCGCACCACATGGTGGTCACGGTATCGGGTATCGGGTGCGCGGGTCGTTACCCGTTTTTCGCAGACACCTATGGCCTGCATACTGTTCACGGTCGGGCTCTTCCGGTCGCCACCGGCGTAAAACTGGCCAACCCGGCCTTGACCGTTTTTGCCGTCGGCGGGGACGGGGACGGTCTGGCCATCGGCGGCGGACATCTGCCGCACATTGCGCGACGGAATGTGAACGTCAATTACCTCCTGTTTGACAATTCGATCTATGGTCTCACCAAGGGCCAGCCATCTCCCAGTACGCCGCACGGTTATAAGACCAAGGCGTCACCACAGGGGACAACCGACGAGCCTCTCAATGCCAGTCTAATGGCCCTCGCCTATGGAACATCCTTTGCGGCGAGGCTCTTTGCCGGTGAACCTGAGAAGATTACCGAGGTCCTGATCGAGGGGATTCAGCACGAAGGATTTTCCTTTTTTCATCTGTACACGACCTGCCTGACATTTGATAAGGCGTTCAAGACTTGGGATCACCTCAAGGAATGGGTCCATCCCCTGCCGGAGGGCTACGACCCCTCGGACCGCCAAAAGGCCTTGGCCCAGGCCATCGATGACCCATTCAGCCTGGGCATCCTCTATAGGCGCTGATATGCGATCAGCATTCCACGATTCCATTATTCCATCATTCCGAAATGGCTGAGTAAACAGAAAGTCTACAGCATAACTCTACTATTATGATTCAATACGCTGCCTTGTTTGGAGGACATGATGCCGAAGAACTTGACTCACAAGATCCTGGAGGCCCACTTGGTCGAGGGCCGGCTCGTTCCAGGCGAAGATATCGCCATCAGGATCGACCACACCCTGCTTCAGGATGCCACCGGGACCATGGCTATGCTGGAATTTGAAAGTCTGGGGCTTGACACGGTCAGGGCCGAGCTTTCAGCGCAGTACGTGGATCACAATATCCTGCAGTCCGATAACAAGAACGCCGACGATCATCGATTCCTCCAGACGGCCTGCGCCCGTTACGGCGTCCACTTCAGCGCACCAGGCAATGGTATATCCCATCAGGTGCATATGGAACGGTTCGGTATTCCGGGAAAAACGTTGCTGGGTGCCGATAGCCACACACCTGGTGCCGCCGGCGTCTCGATGTTGGGGATCGGGGCCGGCGGCCTCGACGTGGCCCTGGCCATGGCCGGTCACCCCTACCATCTGCCGTGTCCGAAGGTCCTGGGGGTGAGGCTTACGGGAGAATTGCCCGATTGGGTGAGTGCCAAGGATGTCATCCTTGAGATGCTGCGGCGATATGATGTCAAGGGCTGCGTCGGCAAGATCATCGAGTACCATGGACCAGGTGTTCAAACCCTTTCGGCCACTGATCGCGAAACCATCGGCAATATGGGAACGGAACTAGGTGCCACGAGTACCGTCTTTCCCTCCGATGCCAACACGCGAGTCTATCTCGAGGCCCAGGGCCGGGGCGATGCGTGGCGCGGGGTGGCGGGCGATGAAGGGGCCGAGTACGATGAATATGACGAGATCGACTTGAACGAGGTTGAACCCCTGATCGCCTGCCCCTCATCGCCCGGCAATGTGGTTCCGGTGCGAGAGGTCGCGGGGATCAAGGTGGACCAGGCGATTGTCGGTAGCAGCGTCAACTCTTCGTACCGGGATCTCATGGTCGCCGCGAAGATGCTGGAGGGGCGGCACTGTCACCCAAGCGTTTCGTTTCACATCAATCCCGGCAGCCGTCAGGTGATCGAAAACATCACGGCCCAGGGTGGCGTCCTTTCGCTCCTGAAGGCCGGCGCCCGCATTCACGAATCGGGCTGTCTTGGGTGCATCGGTATGGGACAGGCCCCTGGAACGGGTCAAGTCAGCCTGCGCACGTTTCCCCGCAATTTCCCCGGCCGCTCAGGCACGCAAGACGATAAGGTGTATCTCTGTTCTCCTGAGACAGCTGCCGCCGCGGCCCTGAAGGGTGTGATCAGCGACCCGCGGGATTTGGCAGGAGAAATGGACTATCCCAGGATCGAGGACCCCAAAGAATATCTGTTAGAGCATTCGTCGATCATTGCACCCTCCGCGAAGCTCCGGAAAACAGAGGTCGTTCGCGGCCCCAACATCAAGCCATTGCCGGAAATGGGTCCCCTGCCCGAGACCCTGGAGGTCGTTATCGCGATCAAGGTTGGCGATAACATCACCACCGACGGTATCATGCCGGCCGGGAGCAAGATCCTGCCTTTACGGTCCAACATCGAGGCCATCAGCGAGTTTGTCTTCTCTCAGATCGACCCTGAGTTTTCCGGATACAGCAAGGAAAAGGGTACCGTTGCGGTGATCGGTGGTGAGAACTACGGCCAGGGATCGAGCCGGGAGCACGCGGCCCTGGCCCCCAGGTACCTGGGGGTGCGCGCCAAGATCGCCAAGGGCTTTGCCAGGATCCACAAGGCCAACCTCTGCAACTTCGGTATCCTGCCGCTCACATTCAAGAACGCCGCCGACTACGATCAACTTGAAAAGGGGGCCACGCTACGCTTCCCTGACATCCGCAAACGCATCGAGCGCGGGGACACCGAGATCCCGGTCGATGCCGACGGCAAAACCATCACCACCGTGCTCGAGGTCTCAGACCGTCAGCGCAAACTGCTACTTGCCGGCGGCGCGCTCAACTATGTGAAGGACGAACTGAAAGCCGGCTAGGAACACTTTGATTTCTTGCGCGCTGTTCCTATCGATAACAACGGACAATGGAGGAGGTTCGCATGGCTGAAGCAGTGAATGTCAAGAATATCGGATTGAGGGGCGTTACGGTCGCCGACACGGCAATCAGTTTCATCGACGGAGAACAGGGTATCCTGATCTATCGCGGGTATCGTATCGAGGACCTGGCCGAGAATTCGTCTTTCATCGAGGTGGCTTATCTCTTACTCAACGGAACCCTGCCGAGCGAGGCCGCGCTGGAGATCTTCAGCAAACAGGTCGTAAAGGCCAGAGAGGTACCAGACTACATCTACGAGGGGTACAGGCAGTGGCCGAAAGAGGCGTCGCCCATGGATGTGCTTCAGGCTACCATCCCGATGCTGGCCATGGTTGATCCGGATCTCACTGATGAAAGCAGGGACTCGAACACCCGCCAGGCCATCAAGTTGATTGCCCGCGTGCCGGTGGTCGTGGCGGCCTGGCACCGTATTCGCCAAGGTCTCGATCCGCTCCCATCCGACGACACACTCTCACACGCGGCAAACTTCCTGTGGCAGCTTCACGGCGAAAAGCCTGACGAGGAGATGGCCAAGGATCTGGACACCTGTCTCACGCTGCACGCCGATCACACCTTCAATGCCTCCACCTTTGCCTGCCGCGAGGTCGTCTCCACTCGCGCCCACATGTACGCCGGGGTGACGGCAGGCGTCGGCGCCCTCTCCGGGAGCCTCCACGGCGGCGCCAACGCCCAAGTCATGAAGATGCTCCTGGCGCTCGAATCGGAGAAGGACATCCCCGGTTGGGTCAAGGGACGGCTCGACGGCGGTGACAGGATCATGGGCATGGGGCATGCCGTGTACAAGACCATGGATCCCAGGGCAAAATACCTCAAAGATATGGCCGCCCGGCTCGGTAAGAAGACCGGTCAAGAGAAATGGCATCGGTTCTCAACCCAGGTAGAGGAGGCGGGGCTCAAGGAGTTCAAGGAGCGAGGCAAGACCAACATTCAGCCGAACGTGGATTTCTACAGTGCGCCGGTCTACCACATCATGGGTATCCCGCGGGATATTATGACGCCCATCTTTGCCATATCGAGGGTCGCCGGTTGGTGCTCTCACATCATCGAAGAGAAGTTCGGTGAGGCCCAGGGGAAACCGGCCCTCTATCGACCCAAGGCCGAGTACGTAGGCCAGTACTGCGGCCTCATGGGCTGCACCTACGACTCGATCAAGGCGAGAAAATAAAGAACACTTTTCACCACAGAGACGCCGAGGACACAGAGAAGTCATGTTTTTTCATTTGCTCTTGAGAGGAGGGCAAATGAAAGGCATTCAGCCTCCGGCGGGACGTTTGTTCCCTGGTGAGAGGGGGAGTAAGCTCCCTAGAGACCCGCAAATGTCACAGGGGTGGGTCTTTTTGGCTTTCTGCTGAGGCTTTAAGAACCCAAAGAACAAAAGATACAGTCACGCGAAAATGACATTCTTTCATGTGTCGCAGCTTAGCTGCTGAGCAATTTTCCACTGCCGTCCTCTCAGCGGCAGTGGAAAAAAGGATCTCTCTCTGCGAGCTCTGCGTCTCTAGTGAAGCCTCGCGTCAGCGGGGCAAGCGGGCGGTGAGATAGCATTTCGGTAGGGAAAAGGAAATGGCTTATCGCGAAGAACAAGACAGTATGGGCAGCGTGCAGGTTCCCGAGGATGCTTATTATGGTGCCCAGACCCAAAGGGCCGTTGAGAACTTCAACATCAGTAGGTATCGGTTTCCGCGCTCCTTCATCCGTGCCCTCGGCCTCATCAAGAAACACGCCGCCAGCGTCAACAACGAATTAGGTCTTCTCGACACGAAGCTGGCCGAAGCCATCCAGACCGCAGCCCAAGAGGTCGCGAGCGGCAGGCTGGACGATCAGTTCGTAGTCGACGTCTTCCAAACCGGTTCCGGGACCTCCACGAATATGAACACCAACGAGGTCATTGCGGGCCGGGCCAACGAGATCCTTACTGACAAGAGGGGAGGGAAGTCACCCGTCCATCCGAACGACCACGTAAACAAGGGGCAGTCTAGTAACGACGTCATCCCCACCGCCATTCACATTGCCGCATTGATGCAGATCAGGGAAAAACTGTTGCCGGCATTGGAGCAGCTTCAACAAGCACTTCAAGCGAAATCCGATGAGTTCACAGGGATCAGGAAGATGGCCAGGACCCATCTTCAGGACGCCGTTCCCATGGAGCTTGGGCAGGAGTTCAGCGGCTATGCCAGGCAGATCGACCTGGGCCTTCAGCGTTTACGCGGAGTAGAGACAAACCTCTGTGAATTGGCCCTGGGAGGGACGGCCGTAGGAACCGGCCTGAACGCCCATCCGGATTTCGCGAGGCGGGTCATCGCGGGAATTTCGGACGAGACGAAGTGTCCCTTCAAAGAGGCGGAAAATCATTTCGAGGCCCAGGCCGCTCAGGACGCCGCCGTTGAGACCAGCGGCCTGTTGAAGACCATTGCCGCAAGCCTCGTCAAGATCGCCAACGACATCCGGTGGCTCGGTTCAGGCCCCCGTTGCGGTCTGGGGGAGATCCAAATACCGTCGCTGCAACCGGGCTCCTCGATTATGCCCGGCAAGGTCAACCCCGTGATTCCCGAGGTCGTCGTACAGGTGGCCGGGCAGGTGTTCGGCAATGACGTAGCCATCACCTACGGTGGCCAGGCCGGCAATTTCGAGCTCAACGTCATGCTCCCCCTGATCGCCCGTAACCTGCTTGAATCGATTGAGCTGCTAACTAATGCAACGATCGCGTTAACCGAAAAGTGCGTCAAAGGCATCTCCGCCAATCGAGAGAAATGCACCTCCAACCTGGAACAAAGCCTCGCCCTTGCCACTCCCTTCGTCCCGCACATCGGCTACGACCAGTCCGCCGCCCTGGCCAAGAAAGCCTACGAGACCGGAAGAACAGTCAGGGAAATCGCTATTGACAGCGGCCTCCTTCCTGAAGCTGAAGTCAACAAGATCCTTGATGAAATCGTGGGTGGAAACGAGTAAGGGTCTCTTCTGTTAGGCAGGATTGCGTGAGCAATGCTGCTCTTCGTAAAGAGTAAAATGGACGTTACTAATGCGGCAAAAAGTATTTATATATGGTTTCTTAATCACAGGAATAGATATTCACCGCTGAGGCGCAAAGAGCGCAGAGTTTGTTCTTCTTTATGTTTTCCGCGGAGAGGCCGGAAAACATAAAACAGCTATCGCCCGTGGCGAACAGAAACGGACAGGAAATGCAAGGTTTAAAAGTATTTCCAAATAGTTATATGCGGGCCACCGATGTTCGTTAGTTCTCCCCGAAGGGCAAGGTCCTTTTTGCTTTTCGGCGTCTCAGCGAAAAGCAAAAAAGCGAATTCCTCTGCGTCCTCTGCGACTCGAGCGAAGCGGGTGGTGAGTCTATGTCTAAATGTC
>CAZAGT010000047.1:0-20247 GCA_964484515.1 uncultured Desulfobacteraceae bacterium
CCTCCGAACGCTGCCGAAGGAAGGCCTGATCGCGGCGATCGAATATCTTGAAGCGGGCGAGGAGATCGAGCGCGCCAGGCTGCTGGAAAGGCTTGAGATCGATGGGTATCTCCGGACGTCTCTGGTAGAAGAACTGGGTGACTATGCGGTTCGGGGCGGCGTGGTCGACGTCTATCCACCCCTTTACAACGACCCGGTCAGATTGGAATTCTGGGGCGACCAACTCGAATCTATTCGGTACTTTGACCCATTGAGTCAACGCTCACGGGATCCGATCAAGGAATTGGTCCTTCTGCCGGCGAGTGAAATCGTCTTTGAGCACGAGAACGTCGAGCGGGCGAGATCCATGGGTCGATTGCCCAACCCGACCGGCGAGGGGAGGGCCTTTCCAGGTCATGAGGCGTGGCTCAATCACTTCTACAGTGGACTCAGTACCGTGTTTGACTATTTCCCCGAAAACGGCCTTTTGATTCTGCTCGAACCCCATCGGCAAGAGGTGGAGAGGAACAAGTTTGAGGAACGGTATGCGCGGGAGATCGAGAAATACCGGCAAGAAGCCGCGGAACGCGGGTCCCCCTTTCCTGAGACGGAAGGACTCCTGATGAGCGCGGCCGAAACGCGGGCCCGGCTGGCTGAATACCAACAGGTCAAATTAAGCCGACTGGCGGTTGATAGGCCGGGTGAAACGTCTGCAAACAATCTACAGATCGAAGACATCTCCGAGGTCGGGGATGAGCTGGATCTTCAGCTTGCCGGTAAGGGCCGCGTATCGATGGCGCCGTTGGCTGAGAAGATCTCGCACTGGATCAATCTCGGTTCACGGGTCATCTTGGTGTGCCGAACCGAGCAACAAGCCCACCGGCTGCGCGAGATCCTTGCCAACTACCGAGTAGAGGTGGACGAATTCGTATCGAGTTGGGACCAGGTCTCCCGTGGTGTTGGGCTGAGCATCTGTATCGGCCGCCTCTCGCGGGGCTTCGCCTGGCCTTCGCTAGGGATCTGCGTGGTCAGCGAAGACGAGATCTTCGGCGCCAAGAGGCGTCATCGTACGGCCAAGCGGGTTGGCGAGGCGGGGCTCAACTGGACCTCCTTCAGTCAGCTAAAGGCTGGGGATCTAGTGGTCCATCAGGATCACGGGATCGGTCGCTACGGCGGTTTGCGCAAGATGGAGATCGAGGAGAAGGTCAACGACTTCGCCATCATCGAGTATGCCCAAAGAGACCGGCTCTATGTCCCCGCCGACCGGATCAGTGTCCTCCAGAAATATGTTGGTGCCGATGAGCAGTCACCCAAGCTGGATCAACTCGGGGGACGTTCGTGGGATTTGGTCAAGAAAAAGGCCAAGAAATCGATCAGGGAAATCGCCAAGCAGCTGATCGAGATCTATGCGGTCCGGAAATACCGCAAGGGATTCGCCTTCTCCGCTCCCGACAATACCCTGCGGGAATTCGAGGCCACGTTTGAGCACGAGGAGACGCCTGATCAGGTCAAGGCGATTGAAGAGGTCCTGGCGGACATGTGCTCTGAGCGACCCATGGATCGTCTGATATGCGGCGACGTGGGATACGGCAAAACCGAGGTGGCGATCCGGGCCGCCTTCAAGGCTGCCATGGATGGGAAGCAGACGGCGTTGCTCGTGCCGACGACCGTGCTGGCGGAACAGCATTACGAGACATTTTCAAAGCGGCTGGGGCCCTATGGGATCGAGGTGGCTGTGCTCAGCCGCTTCAAGACGCGTACAGAGCAAAAGGAGATCCTAGCCAGGGTGAGATCGGCGAAGATCGACGTCTTGATAGGGACGCATCGTATTCTTCAAAAAGACGTCAACTTTAGAGACTTTGGTCTTCTCATTATCGACGAAGAGCAGCGCTTCGGGGTCAAACAGAAAGAGATCCTCAAGCGCTACCGTGCCCTGGTCGATGTCCTGGCGCTGACGGCCACGCCGATTCCCCGGACGTTGCACCTATCGCTGATGGGGATCAGGGACCTCAGCATTATTGAAACGCCACCCGAGGACCGCTTGGCCATCCAAAGCTATCTTTCCCCTTATGACGAACCGACGGTCAAGGATGCCATCGAATTTGAATTGGAGCGCGGCGGGCAGGTGTTTTTCGTTCACAACCGCGTTCAAACGATCGGTCAGATCGCCGACGGTTTGATGCGATTGATCCCACATGCGCGATTTGCCGTTGCCCACGGTCAGATGAAGGCAAAAGAACTCGAAGAGACCATGATTTGCTTCCTGCAGAGAGAAATTGATGTCCTGGTCTGTACGACGATCATCGAATCAGGGCTCGATATCCCCACGGTTAATACGATCATTATCAACGAGGTGGACCGGTTCGGGCTGTCGCAATTGTATCAGCTGCGGGGACGGGTCGGCCGCGCCAAGGAGAATGCGTACGCCTACCTGCTGCTCTCGAATCGCTCCGAATTGAGCCACGACGCCGAGAAGCGGCTGCGAGCCCTAATGGATTTTTCACACCTGGGAGCAGGCATTCATCTCGCTATGCACGATCTCAGGATCAGAGGGGGCGGCAATATCCTTGGTTTCTCTCAGTCCGGGCACATTTCAGCTATCGGGTATGAGCTCTATCTGAAAATGGTCGAGCAGAGCATCGCAGAGCTCAAGGGCGAAGATTGGCACGAAGAGGTGAATCCGGAGATCAATGTCAACACGCCGGCGTATTTGCCGGCCGAATATGTGTCGGACACCGATGTCCGCCTGAACCTTTACCGCCGCTTGTCCAGCCTCCGCGAGAGATCCGAGCTGGAAGCCATGATAGCAGAAATGCACGATCGGTTTGGCCCGGCCCCTCGGGAGGTCTCCAATCTCTTGGGCGTTATGGCCGTCAGGTTGATCCTCAAAAGGGTGGGCATTGCGCGACTCGATGTCAGTGCCGGTAGCCTGTTGCTGACCTTCGCGCCACATACCAGTGCGAAACCGGAGAGGCTCGTGAACCTCGTGCGAACGAACCCCGGCCGCTACCGATTCCTTTCAGAGCAGAAACTGAAGATCAAGATCGACAGCCTAAGTCCCCTGGATGCGCTACGCGAGGCCGAGAGGATCCTTCCGCAGTTGGACGTCGAGGAAGGGGATCTTGAGGTCCGGTGAGCGCCCTCAATCGTTCCTCTTCGGCGTCAACCGTTGGGTCCCATTAAACGTGCCGAGGTTAAAAACGCTTATCATTAGTAATTTCCAGCGATTGTCATCAGAGAGGGGACCAACTTTGGACTTGCTTTTTGTGACGTTGGTGATAAGCTAATACATTTAATTTCCGCTCTCCTCGGGTCCCTTAGGGACGGGAAGGGTCGGCTACGTGAGGCTTTTGCATTGCGGACAACACCTGGAACGCGTCTTTATCTCCTGTTTGTGATACTCATCTCTCTAACGGCTTGCGACCTGCTGGGGGGGGCGGAAGACAAAGTGGTCATGAGCGTCGGTGATAAGCGGATCACAACGGAGGAACTGAAGGGGGATCTTAGGCGGCTCACGTTTGAATTGGGGATGACCGAGCATGAAACCAATGAGCTAATAGACCCGCTGGTCGAAAGAATCATAGATCACTATTTGATTTTGGAGTACGGTAAGCAAGAACGCATCGAGGTCTCCGCCCAAGAGCTCGACCAAGCGGTCAAAGAGATGCAAAGCGATTATCCCGAAGAGGCGTTTCAAGAGATGCTTTTGCACGGATATATCGATTTTGAGGAATGGAAAGAAAAACTGCGACAACAGCTGCTGGTCAAGAAGATTATTGAGCGCGCCTCCAGGACCCTGGACCCCGTAACCTCACGGGACATCAGGGCATACTACGATTCGCATCGGGATGAGTTTAAGGAGCCGGCCGCAGTGCGTTTTCGTCAGATCGTGACGAAAAGCAAGGAGGAGGCCGATCAAGTCTTGAGGCGATTGAGGGACGGCGAAGATATGGGGGAGCTGGCCATGCGCTACTCGATCTCGCCGGAGGGAAAAAGGGCCGGCGAGGTCGGTTGGATAGCTAAGGGGGTCTTGGATGAATCGATGGAAAAGGTGCTGTTTTCGCTCCCGATTGGCAAGACGGGCCCCGTGGTTGAGTCCCCTTACGGTTATCATGTCTTCGAAGTGATGGCTCGGCGTCCGGAGGGATATAAAAGCCTGCCCGATGCGATGGCCGAGATTGAGGCTAAACTCCTGGAGGAGAAGAAGGAAGCGTTCTACCGCCAATGGTTGAAAGAACTGAGAAGCCTTTTCACGGTCAAAGTAAATCGAGAACTTCTAGAAAAGCTGGAGCTGGGATAGATGGAGCGTGTAACCAAGATTTGGCCTCTCCTGTGGGGTGTGATCATTTCGGCGGTGGGTGTCCAACCTACCCTTGCGGCTGAGACATGCAATCGGGTCGTAGCGATCGTAAATAATGACGTCATCACCCTCCACGAGTTGAACAAGAAGATGAAGGAGGTGACCGGCCTGGCGCCGGAGGACCTCCGATTTCAAGATGAGGAACGGTATCTCCAGGCGCGCCGGAAGGTCCTGGAAATCATCATCAACGACCGAATCGCCCAAGAAAAGATCCGCGAGCTGGGTATCCAAGTGAGCGAAGAGCAGATTGATACGGCCATTGAGCAAATGAAAAGGGAAAACAAGCTGACCCAAGAGGACCTATTGGCCGGGCTCAAGCGAGAAGGAATCAGCTACGAGAAATATCGACAAAGAATCAAACGGGACTTGGAGATATACAAGCTTATCAACTTCGAGGTGAAATCGAAGATCATCGTCAGAGATGAAGATATCGTTGCGTATTATGAGGAGAACAAAGATAAATTCAGCAGTGAGGGACAAGTCCGCCTGGCAGGCATCTTCTTGATGCGGGAGGATCCGAAAGACGAGGGCGAGCTAGATGGGCTTACTCAGAAAGGGGAAGATATCCTGTCGAGGCTCAAGCAGGGCGAAAGCTTCGGGGATCTGGCCCGCGCCTTTTCACAAGGGCCAGGTGTGGATGAAGGGGGCGACCTGGGCACTTTCAAACTGAGCGATCTTGATCCAGCGCTCAGGAAGATCGTCAACGGCCTCCCCGCGGGGGGCGTGAGCGGCCTGATCGTTGCGTCAAATGGAGTCCAGATCCTGAAGGTGGTTGAGAAACAGGGCGGTGAGTCAATGTCATTTGAGGATGTGCGGGACAAAATTTACAGCATCCTTTATCGGGAGGAGATGGACAAGCTCTACGCGGCTTGGATCAAGGAGCTGCGCGAGAGTTCCTATACGAAAACCATCTTTTGAGGATGAAGACGTTAGAATGAGGGAAGACCCGCTTCGGCTCCGAGGCCTAACGTCAGATCTGCTGTCGTACCTAGCCTTCTTTGTGGCCCTCCCGGAGGATAATCTCTTTCGACCAGCAACCACTTCTCCGGCATCTGCTGAGTCCGGACCTGAGCATTAACCGTGAGGTTATGACTTTATGAATGACGAAGATTCCAGAATCCGTTTGCTCGACACCGACGAGAAGGAAGGGAGCCAGTTGGACTCGTTGATGGAGGAAGAGTGGCAGGAAAAGGTTACAGGCCTAGGGATCCTCCTTAGGTCCGAGAGGGAAAAACGGGATGTGAGTATCGAACAGATCACGAAACTCACACGGCTCAGACGTCACTTCATAGAGGCCCTGGAGGCGGAAGACTGGAAGCACCTCCCGGCTCCGGTCTTCGTGCGCGGCTTTATCAGATCCTACGCGCGTGCCCTCAATTTGGATGAGGACAAGGTCTTTGATCTCTACGAGGGCACGACCCCACCCGATATGTCCGTTCCCCAACCCGTTGTTGCCGCACCTGCCGCCCGAAAGATCCCCCTTTATGTTGTCGGGGCAGTCGTCCTGTTGGGGGTCCTCGTGGCGGTCTATTTTTGGAGAGGTGATCGCATTCCGGAGCCACCCAAGACAGCACAGACGGAACCTATCGCCGAGAGGGCGGCATCCGTGGACGCAGGCGAGCAGGGCCCGACAAAAAACAAAGAGGAAGCCTTAACGGCGATAGAGGAAGCCGTTAACGATCCCGACGCGAAAGTGGCCACGTTTTTAGATGACCTCTACAAGCCGACCGATACGGCGGCAGAAGAAAGTCTGACCGAATACTTGACGACGGCTCAGGAGCCTACGGGTCCGAAGCCTTCAGGGACGGATGAATCGCCTGCAGCTCCTCCCACCGAGTTGTTGACCCTCAAAGGGATCGTCAAGACCAGGACGTGGGTCAAGATCTATGTGGACGATCAGCCCCCGAGGGAATTCATTTTTCAGCCGGGGAGCCGGCCGCAATGGAAAGCCAAGCGGGGATTCAGTGTCGTAATCGGAAACGCGGCGGGCATCGACTTTGAATTCAATGGCGAAGAGATCAAGTCCCTTGGGAACCTTGGTCAGGTTGTCAGACTCAATTTTCCCGAAGATTTCGTTGCTCCCGGTCTAGAGGGCTAAGTTGCAGAACGTCTTTGATACGCTTTTGGAACGCGGTTTTGTCGAACAGACGACCGATCGCGACCAAATCCATGCGCTCCTTGAGAACAAGATCACTTGCTATATTGGCTTTGATCCCACGGCTAGGAGTTTGCATCTCGGCAGTCTCGTCCCCATTATGGCCTTGGCCCACATGCAACGAGCCGGGCACCGGCCGATTGCCCTCGTCGGTGGCGGGACGGCCATGGTGGGCGACCCCAGTGGCAAGACGGAGATGCGTCCTATCATGGGAAAGGCGCAGATCGAGGAGAACGCGCAGGGGATCAAAGACCAGTTGTCGCGGTTCCTCGAATTCGGTGATGATAAGGCCCTCCTGCTCAATAACGCTGAATGGCTGGCGGGTCTCAATTATATTGATTTCTTGCGGGATATCGGCAGGCATTTCAGTGTCAATAGGATGTTGGCGGCCGAAAGCTACCGAGCCAGACTCAAGACCGGACTCAACTTTATCGAGTTCAACTATATGTTGCTGCAAGCCTACGACTTCTGGCACCTCTATAAGAATTATGGTTGTTGCCTCCAGATGGGCGGCAATGACCAATGGGGGAATATCCTAGCCGGCGCGGATTTGACGAGGCGGCTTGACGGTGCAATCCTCCACGGGATCACCTTTCCCCTCATTACGACGTCCGCGGGCATCAAGATGGGCAAGACCCACGAGGGTGCCGTGTGGCTCGATCCAGATCTGACCTCACCCTACGAATACTATCAGTACTGGGTGAATCAAGATGACAAGGACGTTGAACGCTTCTTGGCGCTTTTTACGTTTTTGCCGCTGGAAAAGGTTCGCCGGCTTGGATCGCGTGAAGGCGCGGATCTCAGAAAGGCGAAGGAGGTCCTGGCCTTTGAGGCGACCAGTCTCTGCCACGGCAGGGAGGAGGCGGACAAGGCCCACAAAGCCGCTGCCCAGCTCTTTGGGGGCGACAAATCGGCCCTTTCAGACGCCGTGCCCAGCTATCGCATGAGCCCGGAGGAACTCCAGGAAGGCCTCATGGCCTACCTTTTGTTCGAAAAGGCCGGGCTTTGCAGGACGCGAGGTGAAGCGCGACGTCTCATTTCACAGGGAGGAGGGTACGTAAACGACAGAAGAATTGAGAACTTTGACCAAATCATCGATTCTGAGGATTCACTTAACGACGCCATCATCTTGAGGGCCGGCAAGAAAAGGTATCTCAAGATTGACATCGGATAGAGCGCGCCGCTTTTTTCGGATCGGGCAAGAGGAATGAGGATTACCGGTTGGAAACGAGCCGAGCGGCGAAGAAGACTGAGCACCTCTCTTGATTTCTCTTCATCTCCAGCCTAAGCTCCACCTGATATGGCCGCTCGGGCATGATCATGAATTTTGACACCGGATAACATGGCGAAGGCGCAAAAGAAGATACCCTTAAAAGAGGAGAGGCTGAACGGCAGTGTCGAGACGCTTGCGCCGGTGGCCAAGGCCGATCTGCGGCCGATGGTTCAAAAAGACCGGTCCCTGGTCCCCTACGATCCACTCCAACGGTATCTGCTCGAGATCAGGCATTACAAACTGCTGACGAGAGAAGAGGAGACGGAGCTGGCAATTCGGGTCAGAGATCAAAAGGACCAGGAAGCTGCTTACAAACTGGTTACTTCGAACCTTCGACTTGTCGTCAAGATCGCGATGGACTTTCATCGGTATTGGACGAAAAGCCTGCTCGACCTTATTCAAGAGGGGAATGTCGGGCTGCTACAAGCCGTCAGGAAATTCGATCCGTATCGGGGCATTAAATTTTCCTATTATGCCTCGTTTTGGATCAAGGCCTACATGCTCAAATACATCATGGAGAACTGGAAGCTGGTAAAGATCGGAACAACCCAGACCCAACGCAAGCTATTTTTTAATCTGGCCAAGGAGAGAGACAAACTCATCGCGCAAGGCTTCGAACCCGAACCCAGGCTTTTGGCCGAGCGGCTCGACGTCAAAGAGGAAGAGATCGAGGAAATGAGCCAGAGGCTGGGTGGCGGTGAGATTTCCCTTAGCGCCCCTGTAAGCGATGACGGCAAGGAAGTCTACGGCTCATTTTTGCCGGATCCGAGCGCAGCCATCGATGACAGGATCTCGGAGGAGCAAAACCGACAACTGCTCCTGCGCAAGCTAGAAGAATACCGGGATAGATTCTCAGGAAAGGAGTTGGATATCTTCGACAACCGGATAATGTCCGATAACCCATTGACATTACAAGAGCTTGGCGACAAATACCACATCTCTCGCGAGCGGGTCCGCCAGATCCAGGAGAGGATCGTCAAGAACATCAAGAAATGGCTCACGGATGAAATCCCAGGCTTCGAAGAGAACTTCGCAAGCTTCATCAAATGAAACGACTAACAGTGCATTCATATCTTAAACGAACCGTCTACCTCGGTTGCGGCCTCTGGCTTGGGGTGATCGTCTCCTGCGCCAGCCCGGAACCCCAGCCTGTCGAACAGGATCCCGAGATCGGTAGGGTGATCCATGAGGTCGGGGAAGATGAGCTCCAAAAGGCCTATACCTATTTCACCATGGCGTCTCTCCTCCAGGCCGACGGGCGCCACGAGGAGGCGAAGGACTACCTATCGCGGGCGCTTGAGATCGATCCTGACGCTGCCTACTTGAACAGGCAGATGGCCCTCATCTTGAAGAAACTGAAGGACTACGACAGCGCCCAGCAGTTCGCCGAGAAGTGCCTTGAGCTCGATCCGGAGGACATCAACAATCGAATCCTGCTTGCCGAGATTTACGCATCCAAGGAGGATTACGATTCGGCGGCCCGAGAATACGAGGCCGTCTTGAAAGCAGACCCCGCGAATGAACGCGTCAGGTTGATTCTGACCACCATCCTCATCAGAAAAGGCGCCTACCAGTCCGCCCTGGACCATCTCAACGTACTCGTGCAAAGGAATCCCGAATTGGCCATCGCTCAGTACTATCTAGGCCGGATCAACCTGGAATTGAAGAACTACGAGGAAGCCGAGAAGGCCTACAATCAGGCGCTACGTCTGAACGAAAAGATGGAACCAGCGCTTTTCGATCTTGGAAGTTTCTACCAGATGAGCCGTAAGTATGAAAAGGCGGCCGAAACCTATGAGAGGCTGTTGAAGTATTACCCGTCGAACGAAGTGGTTAGGGAAAGGCTGATCAACATCTACTACGAACTTGGTCGAGAAGAAGAGGCCGAGGCGGAGATGGAGGTGATCAAGAGCCTTTCGGACCCCGGTGATCCGGGTCGCCAGGCCTTAGGCCTTATCTACCTCAGGCACGGCAAGCTTGACGAATCCATACACGAGCTCGACCTGATTGTCTCGGCGTGGCCTGAGGATGACAAATCCCGATACTATCTCGCCACGGCCTATGAAGAAAAAGGGGAATTGGAGGCGGCTCTCGAGCAATTCCGTTTGATAAAGACGGAGTCGTCCTACTTCATCGATTCACAGATGCATATTGCCTACATCCTTGGTGATCAGGGAAGGCATGATGAGGCGGTTCAGGTCTTGCGGGCGGCGGTGGCCACCTCTCCACCCGACGAGAAGACCAAGATATACCTGCTGCTGGCATCGCACCTCGAGACGAAGAAGAAGTACCACAAGGCCATCGAGGTCGTAGAGGAGGGCCTCAACCTGGATGCCAGGAGCGTTTCTCTTCTTTTCCGGCTTGGGGTCTTACTCGACAAATCCGGCCAAAAAGACAGAGGTCTGGATCAAATGAGGAGGATCCTAGATATCGACCCCGAGAATGCGGATGCGCTCAACTATATCGGATATACGTACGCCGAGCAGGGGATCAAGTTGAACGAGGCTATGGACATGATCCAGAAGGCGGTGCAGCTAAAACCGAACAATGGATACATCCTTGATAGCCTCGGATGGGTCTACTACCAAAAGGGCCTCTATGATGAAGCACTCGAATACTTGGAGCGCGCAATCTACTTTACCCCCGACGATCCCACGATCAACGAGCACCTCGGAGACGTCCACTTCAAACGAATGGATTACCAAAAGTCCCTCGAATTGTATGAAAGAGCCCTGTCTCTCGACCATCCGAATCAAAACGCGATGGAAGAGAAGATCGAAAGAGTCAAGGAACTTCTGCGGCGATGAAGCTTCAAGGGTAGATCATACAGATGTGCAGAACCTGCGCTGCCCGAACGAGCTGTAGATCCTTGCCCGTCCTCATCCTCCTTTCCGTCGTCTTTCTGTTTTTCTCCTGCGCGCCGATAGAGAAAAGGCCGGTTGAAGAGCCTCTCAGTGATCAGGAGGTTGCGGTCGTGATCGCAACCATGCGCGCGCAGCAGGAGCTCGTTACCTCATTGGCTGCGAGCGGGAAGCTATCCATCAGGAATTGGCACTGGGAGGCGGAGACGGACGTCTTGCTCGTGGGGACCAAGGAGCCCTTCAGGGTAAAGATTGAGATTGCCCACTCCTGGGGTCAACCCATCCTTCACATCCTCATCCATGAGGGTCGCCTCGACGTCCTTTCTTTCCGTGATGAAAAGCTATTCGTGAGTCCCTTCACGCCCCGGGCCCTCGCGCGGTTTTTCCCCGGGGACCTTGATTCGCTGCTTATTTGGACGGTCCTGAGGGGCTATCCTGGCCTATACGCCTATGACAGGGTCATTTCAGAAAAGGCTCATCAACTTCGACTCTTGAACAGGGAAGAGGGAGATCTAGAGGTGATTGACCTTTTGCCGGACAGCTACCTGCCTCGGCGGGTCTCTTTTCCGGATCGACGGATCGTGCTGGAGTTCTCAGAGTTTCAAGAGCGAGGCGGGATTTTCTACGCTGCCCAGGTTGATATGAATCCTTTGAAAGGGGGAAAGAAGCTGACCCTTCGAACCAACCGAATGGTGCTGAACAAGAGCATTCCCGACGACGTCTTTGCCCTTCGCGTGCCGCCAACCTTCGAGGTCCATAGGCTTGAGGAATACCAGCCGGAATGAGGGATCATAGGCACCTTGCGGCATCAGCCGCCGATACTAGACATCTGACGGACACATTTGCGGGGACCGTGGGCCATGTGTTCATGCCCCGGCGGCTTGTTGGCCATGGCCAATTTGATGAGCCCCAGGAGATAGTCGTCCCGTCTTCCTGCGCGCAGCGGCGCCTTGAGATCGGTCTCGCGGTCAGAGAAAAGACAGCCTCGCAGATGACCGTCGGCCGTCAGGCGCAGGCGGTTGCATTTTTCGCAGAAATGATGGCTGAGGGCGCCTATCAGTCCAATCTCGCCCCGGCCACCTTCCAGGACAAATCGTTCAGCCGGCCCATCGTTCGGATTGGATTCGACCGGCAAAAGATTGCCGAGGGTCTCGATCCGCTCAAGAATCTCTCCGATCGAGATAAATCTCTCCGGTTTCCAGTTATTATCTTTGCCCACCGGCATTAACTCAATGAATCGGATGTGTAAGGGCTTCTCCAGGGCCAGGCGGGCAAAATCCAAAATCTCATCGTCATTGACGCCTCTCATGGCCACGACGTTTATCTTGATCGGGTTGAATCCCAGGTGTTCCGCCTCCCGGATACCTTCCCAGACCGCCTCAAAATAGCTGCGCCCGGTGATGCGAGAGAACTTGGCGGGCTGCAAAGAGTCCAAGCTCACATTGATCCGGCAAATGCCGCATTCCTTGATGGCCGCAGCGAATTCCTTCAAGAAAACCCCATTGGTCGTCAAGGTGATCTCATCCAACGTTTCCATCTCCGATAGTTGCTCGAGGAAATGAATGAAACCCTTGCGGACAAACGGTTCCCCTCCGGTTAACCTGACTTTCCGGATGCCGCATTGAACCGCGAGATCGACGATACGGAGCATCTCCTCGTAGGAGAGAATCTCCTCGTGGGGCATATAGGCAATGCCTGCTTCCGGCATGCAATAGAAACATCTCAGATTACAGCGATCCGTGACCGATAGACGCAGGTAGTTGATACAACGTCGGTCATTTTCGGGTTTTGCCTCAGCGATCATAAGTCCCCGTTCCGTTTCATGATTGAACCCAGCTCTGCCAAACACCATCTAAATCCCGCGCGGATCAGATACAACGCGGAAACTTAATTTGTTTATAGGTTACGATCTCCAAGCGGGTCAAGGAAAACCTCATTGCCGGAGTAATTGCGGCGCGGGCTAATCTTCGTCAGTCCCCTAGATGGTCGTTCGATCCGATTTCAGGACTTGCCAGAGGACCAGACCGCAAATGAAACCCACAGCCAGATTCGAAGCGACCGTAATTGCGAAGACGCTCAGGGCCACAAACAAAGCGTTTCGCTTTCTCAGATCCAAGATGGTCATGGCAAGTTGGCTTCCCGCGAACAGGAGCAAGACGCCGAGCGCCGACATCGGGATGAGATAGAAGATGGCTAGGGCGTGTGCCCCGAAGAGGATTGCCAAAAACATCAGGATGATGCCGATGATGAGGTTGGAGCCTGCGGTGCGGGCGCCAAACCGGTAGTGGGCCGCTAGACCGCCCGCGCCGTGGCAGAGTGGCATTCCCCCCACGAGAAAGCTGCCGAAGTTGGCCAGGGCCATACTGACGCATAGGGCCCGATTCGAGGTCCGGGCTGAAGCCCCTTCAAAATATGTCTTTGCCAAATCCGCATTGGCGATGACGGCATTTCCCAGGGTCATGGGGAGTTGCGGAAGGGCCAGCACGAGCAGGGCGGCGGTGAAATCGCTCCCGGAGGGAAGCCCGAAGGGCAGGAAGGCGGGTATCGAGATGCCTACCTGTAGGCCGGTCAGTCCTTGATGCCGGCCGAGGCCTACCCCAAGCACCAGGGCCGCGATGACGACCGCAAGTCCGGCAGGAAGTCTCTTGCTGTCGAGCAGGGCAAGCGTCAGGGCCGTGCATAATAGGCCAATCAAAATGCCTATGGGTACCGGCCCGAGGCTCTGAATGACGAGGTAAGGCTCAGCAGTTTGGTTGAGCCGCTGAAACGCGGAATTACCCAGGATAAGTCGAATCCCTTCAACCATCAGAAGGGCGCCGGTTGAAAGTTGTATGCCCCTGATCACGGGTTTTGGGAAACTGCGGCCGATGAGCGTAATAATGCCCGTGGCGCCAAGAATGAAGAGGAAGGCGCCCATCAGGAAGCCGGCCGTTGTGATCTGGAGGGCGTCGACTCCAGTGGCGATCGCGTAGGCCCCAATGACCTTCATCGGTTGAACAGGGGTCGGGACCCCAAAATACAGGCCGGCCAATATATAAAAGAGCCCCGTGGTGAGCAGCAGGGCCTCGGGATTCATGCCATTTATCATGACCATCCCGATAGCAAAAGGGAGTAGGGTTCCCAAATCACCGAGCGAGCCGGCCAGTTCCAAGCGATTGAACCTGTAGCGTCCGCGTGCCCTGTTTGCTGTCTCCATTTTCAATCTCTAAAACGAAAAGAAACGCGGTGCCTCAGCTCTCTCATACCAGCAAAAATTTCACCGTCTGCCCCTACGCTTCGATCCGGGCTTGCTGAGGGAACACGACCTTCCCGCAAAGGCTAAGATCGTAGCCTTTCCATCCGTTGGCCAGCTTCCTGAACGGGGCCTCGTGCAGGAAACCGAGGAAGAGCTGGATGCCCTGTTCAAAGAACCGGACCCGGCGTACCAACAGATCGTAGCGCTCCCAGCGCAAAGGGACAAAACCCAAATCCGCCAATTCCGCTACGGGACGGACACCTGGAGCTGCATCGGCTCGACCGGAAAGGACCTCCATGGCCACATCGATGTGGGAAGAGAGTTCCCTCCGGTACCCCTCGATGCGCGACGCATCGATACCGAGCCTGTCCAACTCGCGATCCAGGAGCAAGCGCGTCCCAGTGCTTGGCGGCCGATTGACAATCCTTATGTCCGGCCGTGCCAGGTCGGCAATGCCTTTAATCCCGGATGGATTGCCTTTCTTCACTAAGATCCCCTGCTCCCGCTGGCAGAAGTTGACCACCGCCGGCATCTCGCCCTTTAGTTCATGGACAGCAAAATCGAAGTTGTAGTCGCTGTCGTCATCCTGCAAAAGATGACTCGTGGCGA
Source organism: uncultured Desulfobacteraceae bacterium (assembly GCA_964484515.1). Classification (GTDB taxonomy): domain Bacteria; phylum Desulfobacterota; class DSM-4660; order Desulfatiglandales; family HGW-15; genus CAZAGT01. The sequence goes on from CAZAGT010000047.1 coordinate 14,473, forward strand.
TGTGGCACAGATCGCGGCCCAGAACACTCAACCCGCCTTGACTGCCCACATTTCCGAACACGGCAAAGTGGTCTGGAAAAAGCCGGTTGAAAAGGGAAATCGTTCGGTCTAAAAGAGGGTCGTTGCTTCCGCTGATGATCAGAAGGCCGTGGTAAGGGGGAAGGGGGCTCACCGCCTTGGGGACGTTAATGGTTTCACTCTCGAGCCAGCGTTCGACGAGATGCTTGGGGAATAGCCATTTCCCCGTCACCTTGGTGGCCGGCAAGCCCTTGTCGGCGATCAGATGGTAAACCACCTTTTCATTAATGTCCAAGAAATGCGCTACTTCGCGCGTGTTGAGCAGGTCCTCTTTTTCCATTTTCTCACCACCTCGGATTTTACCCACCAGGTGTATGTCGACCTCTTACGACCCTTGCGGGGCCTCCCTGGCTTTTAGGGGGGATGTTGACGTAAAACAGCGCGGAAGTAGTACCGAAGCTGTCGAAAAACCGATTTCTCTGAGGCTGATGGAAAATGTCCATATGCAAAGCTTCCGAAACCGGGGACCCGCCCCAAAGGGGTGGGGACTGAGCCGAGCGAAGCGAGGGTAAAGAAATCCCAAGGAATGAGGCGCAAATGAGAGGCATACGCCTCAAGGCGTAAGGCTTAAGGCAAAGACAAAAGACAGCAGTCAGCGCCGCCTCTTGCCGCGGGGCGTCCAGTTTGATCAACCTGGAGACTTCATGAACGCAGTACTCGAATTTGACATTTTGAGATTGTTTGACGGCTATTCTGCCGGTCACCTTCTACCTTTGACCTTCTGTGTACGCCGCAGTGACGAGGGATGAGGGTAATCCCGGTGCAATCGGGACAGATAGGCGTTTTCCGACAGCCTCACCATGATATCTGATGGCCGTCTCAAGTCTTCGGGAATCTTTTCGGGGGCTGTCGGCATACGCCCAATGTTACCGGTGGCCTCGGGATGTGGTTCCCGTTATGGACAACCGCAAGAACATCTTCCATCAGCCTCTTAGAAGTCGATCTTGGCCAGTCTCGTAAGATCTGGTGGCGGGTAGATTCGCTGGAAAAAGGCAGGGCGCCATGCCCACAACACCAACAACCGGCCGCGATACCTGGGCCGCCCAGCGTGGCACGTTTCGCATCCCTTGGCGAAGCATTTGGCCTAAGTGTTCTCGAATTTGCACGCGAACAGCGATCGGTACCCGAAGGCCAAAAGGGCCAACCAAACGAGCACCGCAATCCAACTTTTGAATATGCTCCAGAGTGCACCGCCGCCGACGAAAGCGGGTACAATCAGCACGATCCCGATCCCAATTTTCCTGCTTATGTCCATAGGAATACTCCCATCGCGTCGATTCCATGTGAGAATGAGTTGAAACCCGATTACAGGAGCTTCAGCAATCTGCTTGACAGCCCATCGAAGGCCCCTCAATTGGTCTCGGAGGGACGTTTCAGCGGCTGGCAAGATCACACCAGGAGGGGTGAAAGCTATAGCATATATCGGTGTTGTTCGCAAGGCAGGATTGGATTGGAGGATCCGCGGTCAGGGCTCCGTATTATTGCCCTCCAGCAGGATGTCAAGGGCCGCGCAGCAGCACAACACTAGAAAGAAAGCTTAGGTTTTATTTTGCCCTTGGCATTGTAAATGCCCACGGGTGCATGGGCCTCATCTGCAAGCTCTTTGGTTGTCCGCTTTTTGGCGATATCCTGTCTGGCCATATCGAGTTTTGCGTCTTCACTCTCTTCGGAGGCCTCGACCGGCTCTGTCCCCTCTGTTTCCGTCTTTTTGTCCAATTTGACGTCAAAGAAGTGGGGGGCCGGAACCCCTGCCGACAGATCGATGGTCATTTTCTTTGCCCTCCTTCCTTGAGGGATTCAACGCCCATAAAAAAACCCGCATACGGAAGGACGTAGCGGGTTGTCAGATGTTCTTAACTGGCAGCCCAGCCGCCTTGTCCGCGTCTACCATGGATTTAGGCCGAAGGCTTTGCGTCCCCACCTTTCGGAGGGTTTGCCTTGATACAGTGAATCCTATGGGTGATAACCATAAATCGGTATTTTGAACGAAAAACTTGATTGTGGGGGAGGTCCATTTGGCCCCACCTTACCGACAGCAGCAGGTCGGGTTGACCGGACTTGTACCAAGCGAAACGACGTGTTAAGCTCCATTGTGCTATCGTTATTCTGGGTTGTGCGCCGGCTCCGTTGGTTCTCATGCAATAGGCCGAGCCGGTCTGGTGTTGAGTGGCTACCGTCCGGATCAGATGGTGTCTTTTTGGGGGTACGAGGGTCGGGGTAGCGTAACGACTGAATTTTCCGGTAGTTTCCCTTGCTGTTCGAAAGAGAACCCGTGGATTTAGATCGATGTTTTCAAATCCTAGAGATTGACCGCCATGCCTCCATCGAGGAAGCCAGGCAGGCCTATAAAGATGTCGTCAATGTCTGGCATCCGGATCGTTTTTCCGAGAACCCTCGATTGAGGGCCAAGGCCGAGAAGAAACTCAAGGAAATCAACGCCGCCTATGAAAGGGTGCAATCCCACCTGGGACTCTCAGAAGAGCAATCCGCGGCCGGAAAGGCCGAGATGGGGGCAAGAAGGGGTTCCGTGCATGGATACGGGTCCGACGGAAAGATCAAAGCCGCATCCGGCACTCAAACGGACCCTTCTGACCTGACAGAGGCGGCCTTCGAGGTGGGGACACGCCTTGTCTTGACCTTCTGGTCGTATCTCTCGAAGCGATTCCACGAAGCGATCGAAGGCAGAGGAACCTCATCGGGGTCTAAGCGGGGGGCGAGATCCAAGTAACTGGAATAGAGTAGGGGCCCAGGACGAACCGCCCGGCGGGGCCTATTCGGCCGGCCTCGGCAGGAGTGGTCTTAGCGCATCACGACACTATTCTCGAACTGAGCCGAGCTGAGGTCCTCTTTCTGTGCCTCCGCCCCTGATAGGGTCAGAAAGGCCCCCACGTAAACTCGGGAGGCACCGTCCGACCCTTCTATCACGTAGGGTGAGAACCCCTGACCCTCCAGGGCAAGCAGCTTCTCATCAACTTCATGCGAGGATGTATATGTCCCCAGCAGGTTGGCGTACTTCGTCTTCTTGATCAATGCCTTTGTCAAGCCGTATTCCTGCCTGAATTCCTCGGCTTTTGCCAAATCAGAAAAGCAACCGGCGAACAACCGATACCATACCCCGCTATCTTGGAGGGTTATCTTCACCCAAAAGGGTGAAAGTCCCATCTGACGATAAAAGGCGGCGGCCTTTTCGATCTGGGCCTGCGTTCGAAAGGAACCGAGTTTGAGGGAATAGGGATAGAAAGCCGGAGGAGGAGAGGAGTCCGGGCCGGGCAGAGGCTCCCGGTTGTCTCTCGCAGCACGAATCTCCTGAGACCGCTCAACCGTAGTAGCGACAGGTTCTTCCGGAATGCCCTTGGGCTCCGGTGACGAAGCAGCGAGGGGCGGCAAAGATGCCGTCTGGATCGGCGGATCGGGTTCCCGGGACTCCTTGTCCAACGGGTCTATCGAACCCGACGCCAGGTCGGCGCTTGGGTGATCCGGGGGGATGGGAACCGACTCCGCCATGGGCGTAGCTTCCTCGGTCGGTATCGATCCCGATTCCCTGATGGCATAAAGGGCGACCAACAGCGAAAAAACAACGGGAATAGACGCCAGCGCCACGGCCTTGACGACGGGTCTGATGCGGTTCTTGTTTCTGGGGCGCCATTTGTTGGGCGGGGTGTGGGCTGCCAGTCGAATACGCGGGAACGCGTAGAACCGCTTCCTTCCCCTTGTGGAAGCCCACCGGTGGGCGAGAAGGGTGCCACCGACCCCGAGGAACAAACCAAGCAGAAATGGGAGCAAGGATCTCATCATAGGTGTTCATCAACGCCAGCGGGCAAGTCCCCGCGGCCTAGCCAACTCTGGCGGACGTCGATCGTGCTTGTGTCGGCAAACCAGGCGGGGGCATGAGATTTACCCTGGTGGTCGCAGCTCCGATGCCTGAGTATGACGGCCCTGGAGCTTCGGTTGCCCGGATTTCTATTATATCTCATCTCTCAATACTTGTTAACGATAGCCACGTAAAGCTACTAAAGGGGCTGTCGGAAAACGCCCATCTGCCATTCGACCTGCCGTTCGACCCGCTCATGGCCCTGAGCAAGACCGAAGGACTGCATTACCCTCATCCCTCATCGCTGCGGCGTATGAATTCCCCGGCGCGAGGCGTGAGGTGTGCGCAAGGCAAGACAGTAAGCGAGCCCTTTTCTTTCCCTCAAGCCTCAGGCCTCAAGCCTTTCGCGTACACCTCTATCCAGCGGGATTTCCATACCTTGGCTTCACTCCGCTCAGCCTCCACCGTTTTGGGGCGGGTCTCCGGTTTCGAAATCCTCGCATCTGAGGATCTTCCATCAGCGCCTGAAGGCCGGTTATTCGACAGTCTCAAGGGCGATCGCTTTTCGCGGTGCAGGATACCGCGGCCCGGGCTTCCCTATGGCCGCACGGACCGCCAGGCACTTCCGCTTCATTTAGGCGAGGAGTTTGCCGATACATACTTAGAGGACATTCAGACAAGGCGAGTATGCATTTTCACTCGCGGACGTTCGTCTATTCGATAACGTCCTCCTGCACAAGATGGCTCTTACCATGGGAACCAACTCCCTATAGAGGAGGGTCACGTGTTCTGGGCGATCATGAAAACCTTCTTCATTGGAATTGGGCTGATTATCTGCACCGTGATGCTCGTATCCGGCCGCTCAGATCGATATCAGAAAAAGCAGGATGAATAGACACCCTGCGTCTGTTGAGGTCGACCAGCAACCTCATTCCCTATTACACGCCGGTATTCAGCATCCGATTTATTCCAACACGCACCTCATTGCAACGGGGACAAGAATCTTCGCCGGTCTTGTTTATTCAAAATGAATACCAATTTAGAGACGGAGGTCAAGCCCATAATCGGGGAAGCGGTCATACCTCAGATCTTCCGGTTGGACCAGGATAAGGCGGGCGGCCTTCTCTGACCTTGAACTTCAAGCCGAGCAAAGATCGTTCCGAGCAGCCGGGACCTCAGAATTTGCCCTCGCTCAGTTGGGATATACCCAAAGTGCTCGGTTCAGGGCTAGTCCTCCTGAGGCAGATAGACGTTGAACCGCCAAATCTAAAATAACCATATTTATGATGACAAATGTTTTAATCTACATATAATTATGCTTAATCTGATGATCGGGGTCCCGCATCCCGGTGAGGCCGTGATATGCTTAACAGAGTGGCTCGAAAGCGCCTAAAGAAGATCCAGAAAGAAATTGACCGACTGCGGGCGGATTACAGCCGGATCGAGCTTCGTCCCTGCCTAACCGATGCGGAGTTGAGGGAAAAGGATGCGGATCTCACTTCATTGTTGGACAAGATCTATGCGTTGGAGGCGGACAAGCAAGAACATAAGCGTACTAAGGGCGGTATAAAGGCCGACGCTGACTACGAATGGTGATCAACGCCGAGAGACGCGAGGGCACACATATTATTGTACAGGGCAGCTTCGAGGCAGAGTCAGTCATGACTCTGCCTTTTTTATTGCTGCCTGCGAGTGGCACAGTTGATCGTCTCAGGTCTTTGCGATGGTCCGACATGAATGATGTCACAATAAGTCACAAGAAACTGAAATGAGGCTCCTCACAAGAATTTGTGGGTCAATAGGTTGATATCGAGAGCCCAATACATTGAAATTACATCGTTTATCGATCGACATCCGGATTTTCGAATCTCAATCTGATGGCCCTG
>CAZAGT010000048.1:0-20220 GCA_964484515.1 uncultured Desulfobacteraceae bacterium
CGCTACCCGAGTCGGCCGGAGGGCCACCGCGGAATAGGCCGGATTGACAGCCTTGGCCCATTCTCCGAGTCTGCTCCGGCCGCCTTGCTTGCAAGCCTCTTCAGCGTTCGAGCAGGTCACGTTTCGTTTTTGAAAAGAGCCCCCCATGGCCGGGCGATAAGGTATCACAGACCTCATTTCATGAAGTGTCATACGAGAGACAACAAGGTTTCCCGGAAACGTTTTCCGGAATAGGGCTGAGTGTTGCCGCAAATTGGGCAAATACCGCGAGGCTGAAAGACTTCAGGCCCGCGCGGCGAGGATCGAAGCCGAAGAGCAGGCCGCTGAATGAGGATGACCCACCTACATGAGACCCGCTGTTGGGCTTTCTTGGAGGCCGTGAACGATACGATTTTCCCCTTGACATCGGGGAGGGCAGTCTCATAGAGTTTTCGTCGAAAAAGGACCGGAGGACATAACCTTAGCGGGCTTTTGACTGCAATTCATGGTTGACGACTCCTGGGCTTTTTCAGACCAGTGCCCTCGGGCATGGGATTTTTGTTGTGCTTTTGAGAGGAGATTAGTGCTGTGGAAGAAGGGACCGTGAAGTGGTTTAATGAAAAGAAGGGATTTGGTTTTATCGTTCATGACGACGGCAGGGACATCTTTGTTCATTATTCATCGATAGATATGCCTGGCTTCAAGAAGCTCATGGAAGGTGATCGCGTCAGCTTTGAGATCAAAGAGGGCGATCGAGGCCCGCAGGCTGCAAACGTCAAGAAGCTCTAAGATAAGAGTATCGAAGCTTCTGAGAGTTTCGTCGGTGAGGCACCTTTTTTGAGCCTCACCAAATCGAGGTGGAACAGGATCCACTGGTAGCGGGTAATTCCGGCTCGGAAGATCCTTTCTGGTGCGCAGCATTACGTGTGGATAAAATCCGGCCCTCTTGTTTGTCACGAGGAATCACTCCCTCAGTCTTTACGTTGCCCTTCACTCGCGAAAGCCTATACGCCGAAGAACACGTGAGAAGCCTCGGCTGGGACGACCAATCGGTCGACCCATGACCAGGCCTGGTTGGAGTGCCCGGCAGGGATGTCTGTATTCGCGCCTATGCGGCGAAGGAGAGTGATGTGAAAGCCTTGTTGATCTATCCTGAATTCCCGGACACCTTTTGGGGGTTCAAGCACGCCCTCAAGTTTATTCGCAAGAAGGCCGCTTACCCTCCTCTGGGGCTGTTGACCTTAGCTGCCATGCTGCCCGCCGGATGGTCCAAACGTCTTGTCGATGTCAACGTACAAAGCCTAGGCGACGAAGATCTCAAGTGGGCCGATTGTGTCTTCATCAGCGGCATGGTCGTCCAAAGAGAGTCTGCCCGCCATTTGATCGCCCGCTGCAAGGCGGACGGACTCAAGGTCGTTGCGGGTGGGCCGCTCTTCACGGAAGAGTACGATCAGTTTGAGGAGGTAGATCATTTTGTTCTCAACGAAGCCGAACTCACCCTGCCCCCTTTTCTAACGGATTTGGAAAACGGCTGCGCCAGGCGCGTATATCAGACAACGGAGTTTGCCGACGTCAGCAAGACCCCGGTTCCGCTGTGGGAGCTGATTGATCTTAAACGCTACGCCTCCATGGGCATTCAGTTCTCGCGCGGCTGTCCCTTTGATTGCGATTTCTGCAACGTCACAGCGCTATTTGGACACCGTACGCGCATCAAGTCTGCTGAGCAAATCATTGCCGAGTTGGATGCCCTTTACACGCTGGGCTGGCGCGGGCAGATCTTTTTCGTGGATGACAACTTCATCGGCAACAAGAACTACCTCAAGAAGCACCTCCTGCCGGCGTTGATCGAATGGCAGCAGGACAAGAAAGGGATCCCCTTCAACACCGAGGCCTCCGTCAATCTGGCCGACGATGAGGAACTCATGGAGATGATGGTCAAGGCCGGGTTTGATGCCGTCTTTATCGGTATCGAAACGCCTGCTGAGGAAGGGCTCACCGAATGCAGCAAGCGCCAAAACAAGAACCGTGACCTGGTCGAGAGTGTCAAACGTATCCATCGGGCCGGTCTTCAAGTCCAGGGCGGCTTCATCGTGGGCTTTGACAGTGACAAGCTCTCTATTTTCCAACGGCAGATTGACTTCATCCAAAAAAGCGGGATCGTAACGGCGATGGTCGGCCTCCTCCAGGCGCCCGTCGGCACTCGACTGTACGAGCGCCTGAAGCTCGAGGGACGGCTGATTGCACCACTTACGGGAAACAACCTCGACGGAACGACCAACATCATCCCCAAGATGGGCCTCGAAACCCTGTCCTCAGGGTACCGGGATTTGATGTGCCACATCTATTCCCCCAAGGTGTACTATCAACGTGTCAAGACCTTCCTGAGGGAGTTTGGGGGCCCAAGAATGGAGTTCCCCTTGGACCTCCAACGCGTCTTGGCCTTTTTTCGCTCCGGCATCCGTTTGGGCATCTTCGGCCGGGAACGCTTCCAATACTGGAAGATCCTGCTATGGACCCTCTTCCGGCGCCCGAGCCTGATACCCTTGGCGATCACCCTTTCGATCTACGGCCACCACTTCCGCAAGATCTGCAATCTGTATATCACCTGAGCCGAGTTCTTGAAGCGCCCCACCTTCCGTTCCTCCACCCAGGGTGACAACAGAACGCCGCTGAGGCTGGCGGAAAACGCCCATCTGCTGTTCGACAGGCCGTTCGGCAGGAAATGATCCCAAATCCTGGGGAATCGGAAATCTGTTTCCCATTCGACGTTCGATGTGCATATTTTGGGACCACACGATCGCGTTGTGTATCATCACCAAAGTAAAATGTGTTGTCGCCCTAAGGCAACATGGTTGACATCTTCTGAAATCCGATGGTCACAAAGGTTACAGGCCTTCTTCTCTCAACAACCGTCAACTGAGTTGGCGGCCACCTCCCAAGAAGAGCGCCGGGTTATCTGCGCCATCAAGCTGCAATTTTCGGAAATACTCAATAATATTGATTTTTTAGGTAAAATCATTTGGGCCGCCTCAAGACTTGGCACCTCTGTTGCTCTAGCTAAATACAGAACTCTCCTACAATCTTCGCACTTTCGATTTTTCCTTGTTGAGCGTTTTGACAAAATGACGGTCACGTTCCGGCTGGAAAGGAGGTGGAGCATGGGATCAGAGGCGGCAAAAACCGAGGGCAAGAACGGATCTACCTTCCCGGCGTTGGCAAGCGATTTGATTCCGCGGGATCAGGAGCGTAAACCCGCCGGCATTGTCGGCTCCCTTCGGCACATCGCGGAGTTGAAGAAGACGCGGGCGGAGCTGAAGGAGGTCAACGATACACTGGAACGTCTAGTGGTGCAACGCACCCAAAAGTTGGAGGCGGCCACCCGACAACTCCGTAAGGAGATGCAGATACGAGAAGAGATCGAAAAGGAGTTGAAGGCCAAGGCCGTCAGCCTGGAGGAAATGAAGACCGCCCTGAATGTGCTGCTGCAAAGAAGGGTTGAAGAGAAGACCAAACTTGAAGAAAGCGTCATGGCCAACATGATGCAACTGGTTCAACCGTATCTGGATCGGCTGAAGCACACGAAGCTCAGTTTGAAACAGGTCTCGCTATTGGCCATTATCGAGAAGAGCCTGAAAGGCGTGACATCTACCTTTTCACGCAAGCTCGGGTCCATGTACCTCAATCTGACGCCGACCGAGCTTCAAGTCGCCGATCTCATCAAGCAAGGCAAAGATACCAAAGACATCGCCGAATTGATGAATGTTTCATGGGCTACCATCAAGGGCCATCGCAGAAACATCAGGACGAAGCTCAACATCCGAAACAAGAAAACCAACCTGAGGGAGTACTTGCTGGCTCTCTCATGAAGCCGAACGCCGCTACCTTCAGCCTAGATACCCGAATGCTTGCCAAGTGTGAATGCCGCGGGGTTGACGACTACGTCAATGCGTTACGGGAAATACTTCAGGAAATCGTGCTGCTCAGGCTGCGGCGATCCAAGTTTTTCGAAAAGGCCGCGCGAAGGCATCTTACACTCACAGCCTCGACTTTGCGGACGTTTACAGGGCAAAAATTCCAGGTCTGCGTTCTTCATCGGGTCGATACAGCATAGCGAAGCTGTCGAAAAACCGACTTCTCTGAGGCTGATGGAAAATGTCCAGATGCAAGGCTTCCGAAATCCCGAGGAATGAGGCGTACATAGAAGTACGCCGCAGTGACGAGGGATGAGGGTAACGCAGCAGATGGGCGTTTTCCGACAGCCTCAGCAGTGTCCTGCACATCCAAACCTGCGGCATCTTCTGTTTTTTCAGCTTAGGACTTGTTTTTGTAACAGGCAGGGAATCTTGAGATGGCACGAGTCATTTGGAAAGAAATGGGCGACGTCAGGGAAAAAAACAGATCGCGCCTCACCACAGAGTGCGGACATGTTTGTAATCGAGGATTCGCCGGTCTTTCGTGAGAATGGTGGCGTTCTCCTGGCGAGCGGATGCCACTATAATCTGGTCGGCCGGGTCATCATGAAACGGTCTCGGGAGGACAGTCGAACGGTAGGCCAGAGTGGGTGAAAGTTGGACCAACCGCAACTTTGGCATATCGAGAGCCACCTTGATCCAATCCTCCGGATCACAGGATATGCCCAACTTGCCCTTTTCCAGCAACTTGCTGAATTCCCACGGTGAAATCGCGGACAGTAAAAGCTCATCATATCTGGTTGTATCCTCAATCAGGTTCTTGACTTTTCGGGATAGCTTTGCGGGCCGCATGTGCCACCATACCCACGTATGAGTATCGAGCAGGTAATTCACCGGCTGACTTCCCAGATTTCCTCGCCCAGCGGTGAGATGATGTCTTCTTCAAATAGAAGGGTATCTGCAAGCTTGCCGGCTCTTGCTTCTGATTCCGAGTGGCGATACGGTGCGATTTGAGCCAGGGGTTTCCCGCGTTTTAAGATGACAATGGTCTCCTGTGATTTGGCAACATCGTTGATCACTTTCAACGCATGGGCCTTGAATTGGCTAATACCCATCGTCTTCATAAGGCACCTCCAGGGCAGACTGTCAAGGTGAAGGGAATTCGACAGCGGGATGATTGAATTCTTAACCTTCTCACCTTAAATTTCTTATCATACAGTTCGACAAAATAGTCAAATAAAGTAGTCAAGTCAAGGGGAAACCACCGGATTGAAGAGCTCGTTGGATGAGTGGATCTGTCGAGATAGCTGAAGGGATTTCCTTTTTTGCCGGCCGGTTCAGGCACAACCTGACCCTCAACCCGATGGTGAGCAACGCCTATTTCATCGAGGACGGGGAGGAGGCGTTCATCTACGATCCGGCGTGCGGAAAGGAGATCGCCAGCCGGCTAGCCGGACACATCCAACGCAGGCATGCGGCCGGGGCAAAATGGAAAAGGGGGTTTGTCGTGGCCGGCCATTCCCATTTTGACCACGCCGCCAACTTGTACCTGGGAGACCTGATGGGTGCCGAGGAGACCGGTACCTATCTTCACGAGAAGGGATTCGAGGACGGCAAGGTGCTGAACGATCCGATCGTCGTGCTCAGGAGACAGGTTGCCCAAGCCAGAAATTACTACAATCCCTACCTGTCGTTTTTCGGTCCGTTCAAGCTCCTCACCGCGCCGTTTGCGGCCCTCGACGCATTGGCCCCGCAATGGACGTTGAGCGTCTTCGAACGGATTGCCACGATCCATGCCGCCGGCCCGATCGACGGCCGAACCCCGCCGCAACCGCTGAAAGAGGATGAAATGCAGGCGTTGAACCTCGGCGGGGTTGGGAGGCGAGGATGGACGGTGGGAAAGAAGGTCATCCTGCCCACTCCGGGGCACAGCCCCTGTTCCGTCTCTCTGTATTGGCCCGAGCGGAAGGCCCTGTTCATCGGAGACGTGGATTGGGTCGGGAACCCGGTTTCGATGACGAGTTCGCTTCGGGGATGCATCTCCAGCCTTGAAGGCATCAGGGAGATGGCCGCGGCCGGGCTGTTGGAGCTGCTGCTTCCAGGCCACGGAGAGGTCAAGCAGGGATCCGCAGCGATCCTGACGCATCTCGATTTTCATATCCAACGCCTGAATATCCTGCGGGCTGAAATCCTGGCGGCCTATCAATCCTGCGAGGGAGATCGGAGTGTCTCCAGGCTGACCGCCAATCTCGTCAAGAAGTCCCCCGTTTTCAGGACGCTGAAAGAGAGTCAATTTCCCAGGGTAATCCTCTTTGTGCATACCTTGGTCGCCGTATGCCTTCGAGACGAGGGGCTAGCGGGGTGACACACTGCGCCTAAAACGGGATACGCAAATACCTCCGCCCATGTCAAAACCCTGACAGATTGGGAAAGACTGACCCAAAATTGCCCCGGCCGACCGTCAAACAACCTGCCTGAAAGCATATAACCAATCAAAATAAATAGATAATTTGTCAGACGTCTACTCCGGCACAAATCATGCTGATGAGAGGACAGGGTGGTCCCAAAGGGTGAGGTATGCCTCGTTGGTGCCTTGATCCCTAATCCCCTGCACGATAGCGAATTTTCGAGGGAGACTCCGTGGGGCCTGGTGCGTGAATGGTCCGTTTCTTTGCAATATTTCTAACGATGTTCTGTGCCACCTTTCTACTGCTCGGGTTGTTGGGAATGGCGCAAGGACATGCCCTTACGACGATCTTTCTGGTTTGCGTGTTGTTTACACTGGGCGGGAGCCTGGGCATCTTCTTTCTTGCGGAGAGGATGGCCGAATTGATGGGCCGACTGGTGGCCTTCATCAGGGGCACCGATGAAGGATATTCAGAGCAGCTCTACGTGGAGCTCGGGAAGGCACGCGATAAAAAAGACCATCGCGAATATGCGGAGGCCCTCGCCATTCTCGATCGGGTCCTTGCAAAGTCGCCCCGCTTTCCCGAGGCGCTTTTTCTAAAGGCCCAAATCTTGTGGGAGAGGCATCGCGACTCCAAGGCGGCCGAGGTTCACCTTCGAAAGGTGCTTCAAATCGTTCCGCCAGGGGAGGCGCTTCATCGCATCGCGGCGAGCTATCAGGACGAAATAACTGGTCTAAAGGAACTAGGCGGGGCGAACACACGGTCGATTGAAGAATGAACAACGAGCAGGCAACCATCCTTCTCTGTGAGGACAACGAAAGCTCGGACGGCTTTCTGAAGAGATACCTTGAGCAGCTCAACATCAAGGTCTGGGTCTGCACAGACGGTATCGAAGCCGTGCGCAGGTCGTTCATGAAGAATCCCGATCTGATCATCCTGGATGTGGCGGCGCCGCGCATGAACGGCTATCAGGCCGCGCGACTGCTGAAGAACGATCCGAATCTGAGCTCCACCCCGATTGTCCATATGGGCCCACCGAGCAGCGCCATTGGACAGTATTGGAGTCGTCTTTGCCGTGGGGATGACTACCTCGATCGGCCGATCAGCGAACTGAAACTGAAAGAGATGCTCGACAGGTTCCTGGAAAACCGAGCGGGCGCTCGCGAGCTCTTTGCACCGGTAAGCGTGATTCAAGATCTGGAAGACAATTCGATCCTGGCCATGGCTAATGCCCTGATGGAGCAAGATCTGGTCCGGGCGAACATCTTGAATGAGATATCGATGATCGACATCTGGACCATGCTACCCCGAGACGTCGTAACCTCACTCATGGGTATCATTGGTTCCCTATACGATTTTTCGACCGGCGCGGCACTGCTCGTGTATGAGCATGACAGTGAGTTCATCTTCTATCAGAACGGCAATACCACCGAGGATCGCTTGAAAGAGATCAAGGGGCTGGTCTTAAAGCATCTCGAACGACGTTTCGACATCCATCTGGATCCACAGGCCACCAGGCAGACGCTCCTTCAGGCCATTAGGCCTACCAACTCGAAGATGAGATCCGGAGAAGTCTATATTCACACCGAGGACTCAGGTCCGATTCGCTCCGTGCTTGCATTTGAAGACATCCAACTCAATCGGCTGCGAAGTGACGAGCAGGAGATCTTGGGACTGGCGCTAAAGCTGGCCCACGGCGTCTTGGAGAAAAAGATCTTTTTTCAGATGTCCCAGGAACTCTCGATTATCGATGCCGTGACGGCGGGTCACTCGATCGCATTCTTCATGTCGGTACTGGAAAAGGAGATCGAGAACACCAAGCGCAACGGGTATCCGATGACGCTATTCACAATCAGTATTACGAACGCCAGGGATTTGACCAGAGACCCCTTTTCAATGACTTTGGAAGATTTTGTCAGGACTATTCAGCGCGCGATCATGAAGACAGTCCGCAAGGCGGACATCGTGGCGAGGTGGGAAACGACCTCTTTCGCCTTTCTCCTACCTCACACCACCCTGGGAGAGGCCCGCGGGGCCTTGCAGAGAATCGCCGCTCAGATCATGAACGCACTTGAGAAGTTTTTCCCCTCGGCGGATCAGATCAAGATGAAAGCAGGCATCAGGCAGTTTGATCCGGAGCAGGACGGCACGGCCGAGGTGTTCTTTGACTGCGCCCAGCCTAGACAGATCATGGGAAGCAGCCATTTGGGGGACTCAGCGCCCTCATGCGATCCGAAGAGCGATAAGGAGGAAGATGGCAAAGTCGCCTCAGGACAATGAGGACAAAAAGCTTAGGCTCGGCGAACTGCTGATGCGCGAAGGTCTTCTGAGCGAAGAGCAGCTGGCGCAAGCGCTTTCCGTTCAGAAAAAGCGGGAAGCGTACAAGCCGTTGGGTGAAATTTGCGTGGAGCTTAAGTTCGTCTCCAAGGCGCAGTTGCGACGTACCCTCAAAACCCATCGCAAGAACATTCGGATCGGCGATCTCCTCGTCAATCTGGGTATGATCAGCGTAGATCAGCTCAAGGAGGCGCTAGAGAGCCAAAAAGCGAAGGGCGGCAAGGTAGGGGAAATCCTGGTCGAGATGGGCTTCATCACGGAAGCGTCGTTGATTAACGCCCTGGCTGTCCAGTTGGGCGTCCCCAAGATCGATCCCGAACTGCAAGACATCGATCAGCGGCTCCTGGACGGGATCGGCGAGGAGTTCCTCGTCAAGAACAAGGTGTTGCCGGCCTTCAAAGAGGGCAGCACGGTCACCGCAGTCATGAGCAATCCCCTCGATGAAGAGGTCCTTCGGATGCTCAGTCAAATGTTCAAGTGCAAGGTGGAGCCGGCGGTCGCGCTGCGGGAAGATATCCTCAAGGCCATCAGACGGCATTTTGGAGGGACCCGCAAAGGACAGAAGGGGAGCATCTTCGAGAAGGAGAAAAAGGACCTGATCATTGGCGATACGGTTCTTTCCGAGGAAGGGAGCGACAACATCGTCGCCATCCTCGACTACATCGTCACCAACGCCGTGGCCGAGCGGGCCAGTGACATCCACATCGAGCCGAATGAGACCAGGCTGCGCATTCGGTACCGGGTTGACGGCATATTGCGACACAAGACGGATTTGCCGATCTCGTTGGCTCCGAACCTGATTTCGCGGATCAAGGTCCTTTGCGGGCTCGACATTGCGGAGAAACGGAAGCACCAGGACGGCCGGATCCAGGCTCGCGTGCAGGACAAGGAGATCGATCTGCGGACCTCGGTCTACGCCTCGGTTTATGGGGAGAATGTGGTCATCCGGATCCTGCACCGCCGCAGCGAGCTGGTCGATCTCGACTCGTTGGGGCTCTCCCCGGTCAACAGAGACAGATATCAACAGATCCTTGATCAGCCGGCCGGAATCATCCTAGCCACGGGACCGACCGGGAGCGGCAAAACAACGACCCTATATGCATCGTTGGATTACCTGAACGACGGCGAAAAGGCGATCATTACTGTTGAGGATCCCGTTGAATATACCATTGAAGGGGTCGTGCAGGGCCAGCTCATTCCCAAGATAGGGTTGACCTATCCGGATTTTCTGAAGTCCATGATGCGTCAGGATCCCGATGTGATTATGGTTGGCGAGATTCGCGACAAGGAGGCGGCGGCAGCGGTGATCCAAGCGGCCCTGACCGGTCACAAGGTACTGAGCACCTTCCACACGGACGACACCACCGGCGCGCTGTTGAGATTGATGGACATGGGGATCGACACTTTTTTGATATCGTCCACGGTGGTTTCGGTCATCGCCCAACGACTCGTCCGCCTGCTGTGCCCCTATTGCCGACAGCCTGACATCCCGGAAGAAGGTCTCCTGGCCTCCTTTGGTGTTCGCGATATCGACCCGAAGCGCTATGGTTTCTGCCGTCCCGTCGGGTGTGTGAAGTGCGGCAACACGGGCTTCAACGGGCGTACGGCGATCCACGAACTCCTTTTCCTCAACGACCCCATTCGGGACGCCATATTGGCTAGAAGGACATCAAGCCAGATCAGGCACATCGCCCGTCAGGAGGCGAAACTGATCTCCATGCGGGAGGACGGCTTTTTCAAGGCCACCAAAGGAATCACTTCCCTGGAGGAGGTCTTGCGGGTCGTGTTCTACAACGAGAGCGACCAGCAATCCGCCCGGACGGCCGATGATATTGTTCGGTACTGCAAGGAAATCGAAGCGGTCGGTTCGATTGGGGAGGGGGCCAGGGAGAAGCTAAAGAATGGGTTTCATAAGGAACTTCAAGATCCGGTGTCCGCTGCGGAGCCTGGTCCCGCGAAGGGCGTTGAGGGCTCTCAGCCTGTGATGGATACCGGAGCCGAGATAGATGCAGAGCAGCTTTGGCCTGATACGGATTCCGATTCCTCCGAAAAGACCGGAGAGGTATACCGCATCCGGTTCGAAACCGAGACAATCGAGTCGGAAATCGAGCGCGTGGAGGAGCTCTTCAAGGCGTATCAGGGGGCAGTGGAGAAGATGGGAAAGGGCGTCGATTCAAGCTCTCTTGAAGACTTCGTGAATTTCATTACCCCCGTGGCAAAGGACCTCGGAAGTGACTATGTGGAATTCTGCGTTTTTGTGAAACAGGATCAGGTAAAGATCCTCATGGAGGCCCTGGTGCCGGACAGAGCATTCCCATTTGAGCCACGGATCAGTAAAGAAACGGGCCTGCGTTTGATCAACTACTTGATACCGGAAGAAACGGTTTTGCCCGCAAGGAGCGGATCCAAGGGCGCAAGGAGGCGACGGGAACCGCTGGTATCTTTTCTCGCGGGCAAGCCGGAACCCCAGTCTACAGAAACCGATGGGACCCGGGAGGAGGCCATGCCTAAGGTATCAGGGGTGTACAAAAGACAAATTCGGGAGCTGACGTGGGGAGGGGAACAACTCAACTAGTGTCTGAACGAGCACCCTGTTCCGGAACGATTTTGAATTTTGGATCACGGACCTCGGATTGAGAAAGAAAAGTATCTACGAAGGCGGATAAGGGTCGATTTGAAGATGTGAGTCGGTGATAAGAACGGTGAATGCTTAGGAAGGCGGGGGAGAACGTGACTGATTCGAAATGTGCTCATCATCCAACCAGGGATGCCGATGTGACTTGCTCACGATGTGGCGTATTCCTTTGCGAGCAGTGCGCCTTACCAGCGGGGAAAGAGGGCCACAAGTGTATCGGTTGTGCGGGTGTTGGAGCCGCGGAACAACTCGAAGCACGGCAGGTAGAGAGAGAAGAGCGCCGAAGCGAGTTGAAGGCCAAAAAGAAAAAGCCTTTTGAGCCGAGGCATATCATAGGGTTGAGCCTCGCGGCGCTAATCATCCTTCTGAATGTGATCATCTACTTCAAGGCATCCATCCCGGCAGGTGAGATGCCTACGGCGGCGGAGCATCCCATTCCGATCATGTTTGTCTTGGATCAGGCGATCCGTGAATACGCCGCGGACCATGACCTGGAAGTGCCGTCGAGCTTAGAGGACGTTCTCGGTGAATATATCCCCATAGAGGCAGTGTCCGCCAACGACCTACGCCATTTCAGATATCGCAAGAAATCGCGCTATACCTACGAGCTCCAGATGGCGACTTCCGGCTCGAAATCAGGCCCGAAGCTTGTCCTGAACGAAGATGGAGTTGAAGAATGAAAAAAGGCTTCACCATTATTGAAGTGATCACGACGCTCGCAATCGTGGGCGCCCTGGCGGCGATCACTGTCCCCAACATGAAGGCCTATATACTCAAAACAGAATACACGGCGCTTGATGCCGTTATGAAGTTCCTGATGCGTGCAGAGGAGATCTATTATGTTGAGGAAGACGAGTTCTACCCCCGACAGGGAACGATCAACATCCCCAAAGGGGTCAGGGTGAGCATCCCGGAACTCAGCTATACCTTTCCAGAAGATCATAACCACAGGTACGTCCTCTACGGACTCAATCGGGATTTCGGCCCGGTTAAGGTCAGGTATTACTACATCCTGATATATTCCGACTTCGACTTCAACGGCAATGGGCGAAACGACCTGTTCATGGCCATCACGTACATGTTGAACAACGACTATGTTTATTACAGATGGGTTCGGCAGCTTTGGTAGGACGTTATTTTAATTGCGCGAGACGCGCAATACGCCGGAGTCAGACGTCAGCGCCGCCCCTTGCGGCGGGGCAGCCAGGTTGATCCACTGGGAAACTTCATGAAGATGGTGTTTGAATTTGACATTTTCAGATTCTTCGGCGCGTGTCCGGGCGTCAAGGTATCGAAGACCTCATTCCACGAAGTTTCATACGAGAAGCGGGCGCCAAAAACAAGACCCCACGACTGGGTGAACGTCTGGGTTTAGGGATCTGGGAGTTGGAATGCAAACGCGTGGGTGAGGTCATTGGATGATCGAAGCGACCACTATGACAGTTATGATAACCGACCACTCTGTGGAGATGTGCAAATCGATCCACCACATGATGAATGCCATCGGGTTTGGCAGGAATTTCGTGTTTGCCCACAATGGAAAACAGGCCTGGATGCTGCTACAGGAGAAGCCGGTCGACCTGCTTTTGCTTGACTACAATCTGCCCGAGATGAATGGAGCCGAGATACTTAAGAATATTCGAGAAAGTAGAGGTTTGAGGGACCTCCCGGTGATTATGGTCACGGCTGAGGCCTATCGAGAGTATGTGGCCGAGTCCGGCGAGTTTGAGATCGACGCGTTCATCGTGAAGCCCTTGACCACGTTGGTCCTTGAAGAAAAGATCGCAAGGGTGGTCGAGGTAGCGAACAACCCCCCACCGATGGTAGCGCATTTGAGGAGGGCGCGGGAATTTCAGGAAGAGGGGAACCTGGATGGGGCTATTGCTGAAGCAGAGCTTGCGGCCAAGGCCAATCCTGAGGCCTCAAAACCGGTACGGGAATTGGGGTACTACTACTTCCAGAAGAGTGAACTGGAAAGCTCAGAAAAATTTCTTTTGAGAGCGATAGAGATGAATGAACTGGATGTATTTGCGCTGCATTACCTGGGGGAGCTATATCTAATACGCAATGACATGGAGAGGGCCACCGAGTATTTCGAGAGGGCTATGGAAATCAATCCACGCCATGTCAGGCGCGGGATAGATCTGGGCAAGATCCTGGTCTCACGCGGGATGATCGACAAAGCCACCAAGGTATTTGACAAGATTACCCGACTTCCCGGGTGCAGCACCGACATGCAGGAGGAAATTGCGGATTACTGCTTCGTGAAGGGCGGCAGTGAGTATGCCGTTAAGCTCCTTGAGTATCTCATCGTTCAGGACAAGACGAGATGGGACCTGTTTTTCAAGCTCGGGAGGCTCTGGGAGGAATTGGGGGAGACGCTAAAGGCGGTCGCTTGTTTTGTCCAAGCTGCGGAACTGGATAAGAACAACATCGATGTCAGGATGCATATCGCGGATATCTACCTCAAAATGCGAAAGCCGATCCTGGCTGAAAAAGCCCTGGCGGAGGTCTTAGAGATCGATCGTGAGCACGAGGGGGCTCAGGAGTTGATTAAGAAGTGCTTTGAAAGGGTGTGACCGCCATCGAGCGAAGACGCTCGGTGGCGGTTGTCTGTGGTTTGTTGCCCGCTGCCTCCGGACCGCCGACCCCTGAACCCGGGTCTTTCCCTACTGCCGGCGGTATTTTTTCCGACCCTCCTGGTAGAGGTCGCCCCCATACATGTCATTCGCGACGATCGCCGGAAAGTCTTCAACCACCAACCTCCTTATGGCCTCCGTCCCCAGATCCTCATAGGCCACCATCTCGACCTTTTTGATCCTCTTGGAAATCAGGGCCCCAGCACCGCCCGTTGCAGCGAAGTAGACGGCCTTGTACCTCATCAGGGCGTCGATCACGTCCTCGCCCCTTGAGCCTTTGCCGATCATTCCTTTCAGCCCCTCAGCGATGAGGGCCGGTGCGTAGGCGTCCATTCTATACGCAGTGGTTGGCCCCGCCGCACCTATCACCGCTCCCGGTCTCGCGGGCGTCGGCCCAACGTAATAGATGACCTGGCCGGCCAATTCGAATGGGAGTTCCCCGTTCTGTTTGAGCAATTCAAACAGCCGTTTGTGGGCCGCGTCGCGAGCCGTGTAAACGGCTCCGTTGATTGAGACTCTGTCACCGACACGGAGCTTTTCAACGTCGCTGTCGTCCAGGGGTGTATGAATAGGGATCGGTTGTTTCAAGTCTGTACCTCCTTAGCGGGCCATCATTCTCATCAGTCTATGCAATCGCCTTCGCCAGGTTTACCCGCCTTGGGCGGGGTGCTTCACTGTTTCAATAGGATAAACGATATCTCGCTCCATGAGGAACGTTGAAACCAGGACTTAGCAACCTGTTCTTACTAGCGGACAAAGGACAACGCGCGACCGGCCCTGAGTGTTTTCTCCCAACGAAGGTCACAGCACTGCTTCTTTATGCCGGGCACAGTGGCACTGAATGTTGACTGCGACCGGTAGACTGGCGATGTGGGTTGGATAGGTTTCGACATGGACATCTAATGCGGTAGTCGTTCCCCCTAATCCCTGGGGGCCTATCCCGAGACCGTTGACGGCCTCCAATATTTCTTCCTCGAGTCGAGCGACATTCGGATCATGGTGCCGCTGTCCGACGGGGCGCAGGAGCGACTTTTTCGCAATCAAGGCTGCCTGCTCGAAGGTGCCGCCGATGCCTACACCGACAAGCAGCGGCGGGCAGGGATTCGGCCCGGATTCGGCCACCCTCTGAACGATGAAGTCCTTAACGCCGTCAATGCCTGCGGAGGGGGGAAACAACACCACTCGGCTCATGTTTTCGCTGCCGAATCCCTTTGGAGCAAGATGCAGTTTGAGCCGGTCACCGGGTGTTACTTCCACATGAATGATTGCGGGGGTGTTGTCTCCGAAGTTCTTCCTAGTAAGAGGGTCAACGGACGAGGCGCGCAGGTGACCTTCCCGATACCCTTGGCGGACACCTTCGTGGATGGCTTCGTTCAGCTCGCCCCCCGTCACGTGGACCTCCTGGCCAAGTTCTACGAAGACCACCACCAGTCCCGTATCCTGGCAAAGGGGTATCCCTTCTTTTTCAGCGATCTTTGCATTTTCCTGTAATTGCTGAATGACACTTCGGCCTGCCGGCGAGGCCTCCTCGCGATACCCCTTTTCAAAGCCCTCAACGACATCGCGACCAAGGATCGTGTTGGCCTCAATGCAAAGTCGCTTAACCGTTCGAGTAATGTCCTCGGCCGATATCTCCCGGATGGTCATGGGCACTCCTTTGGTTTCGTACGCAGTAGGTATTTCGGTTGAAGACCGAAGGTTTCCCCGACTTTGGGGGGTTTACGCGCCTCGGGCGGACCGAAGTTCTTCGAAAGTGTACCAAGCTTGGAATAAAGCCATACAACACCCTTTCGGTTTTGCCTCCAACCTCCAACCTTAACGCCTTACGTCTTCTATCTTCCACCTTTTTCCGTCTGTAACGAAGGATATTCGAAAAGGCGATCACGGTTCAAGGGAATTGTGGAGGCTGAACCGCATGCGTTCAGGGAATCGGTCCACCTCGCTGGCGGCCCCTCCGGCTTTAGGCTTGATAATGGGCCGCCCATTTTGTATGGTTTCTACGTCTGATGCGTGGATCTGCTGAGACGATGAGCTTTCGCCATTTCATCCGCACATCACCTGTAAAGACTCGGCCACAAAGGAGGATCTTATCATGAGCAGGATCGATCGCGTTGAGGTTCATGAATTCACTTTCGAGGCCGATGACCTTGGCGTCGTGTCTCAAGCCGTCGGCGTCGCCAACATCGTATACTCGAAAGGGAGCACATTGCCTCTGTCGCGATACGGCATTGTCATTCAGACGGACGACGGCCTCAGGGGCGAATATGTGACCCACTGGGTGGCTACCAAGGCCTCCTTGGCCCAAACGCTGATGCTGGCCCCACAGCTCATCGGCCGCGACCCTGAAACGCGTGAGGAGATCTACGACGACCTCAAGCGCGAGCTCAGACACTACGACCGCATGGGACACGGCCCTCTCGATATTGCTCTATGGGATCTGGCCGGCAAGAAATACGGGGCCTCTGTTTCAGCACTCCTTGGTGGATTCCGTAAACACCTCAAGACCTATGCCAGCAGCTACCATGGCCAAGAAGAGGGCGGGGGTCTCGATTCACCGGAGGCCTTTGCCGATTTTGCGGAGCGCTGTAAAGGGCTCGGGTATGAGGGGTTCAAGATCCACGGCTGGCACGACGGCAATGCCCGTCGCGAGGCTCGGAACGTGTTGGGGGTGCGAGAGCGCGTCGGTGACGAGATGTATTTGATGATCGACCCGGCCTGTCAGCTGCGCACCTTTGCCGACGCTGTCTACGTGGGTCAAGCCTGTGACGAGGCGGGCTACTTCTGGTACGAAGACCCGTACCGCGATTCCGCTGCCTCGGCGTTCAGCCACCTCAGGCTGCGAGAGATGATCCAGACCCCGCTGCTCGTGACCGAGCACGTCCGCGGCTTGGAACAGAAGGCGAATTTTGTGCTGGCGGGCGGCTGCGACATGATCCACGCCGATCCGGAATTCGATATGGGAATAACCGGCTGCATGAAGATCGTCCACCTGGCCGAGGCCCTTGGTATCGACCTTCAGATTCATGCGGCCGGACCAGCTCAGCGGGCGTGCATGTCGGCGATCCGCAACACCCATTTCTACGAGCTGGCCTTGGTCGGCCCCGGAATGCCCAATGCAGTGCCTCCCGTTTATGTCTGCGGCTACAGCGACCAGCTCGAAGACGTCGACGAAAACGGCTGTTTTCCGGTCCCCCAGGGGCCGGGGTTGGGTGTGCAATATGATTGGGATTTTATTACGCGCCGGCGTACAGAGGAGCATGTGTTTGAATCGTAATTGAGCGAAGCGTCGGTTATGGAGCTTTCGCTCTCAGCTGTTAGCTCAGGACACGGAAGAGGCGGGTACGAGGAACGGGGGGGAGAGTAGCATGGCACGGAAAAGGGATCGTGACATTGAGAAGTCCTATACGGTTGAGCAGACGGTGGCCCAACTGAGGAGACTTGCGGATTGTCTCGAATAGGGCAGACCCGTTCAAATACAGATTGCCGGTGAAAGACTGTCCATTCCGACAAGCGCCCGGAAGTCCGATTAGGTTTTCAACAGAGGGGATTGTCACTTGCACGAGGAGGGATATGACTTCGGGGATAGTCTGCTTGCTTCTCAGCATCGGGCAAAAGAACAGGGGCGACGGATTTTGTGCTTTATCGCTCAACCAAGGGGGAATCCCTTGGAAATGGGTAATAAAATACCCATTGTCGGCCTTAAGAAAAAGTGGCAGTATATTGCGATACTTGCGCACCTTTTTCCTCGTTCTTGCTCGATTCCAAAGATTGACCGACATTCGTCTGGGGAAAGACACGAATCCGCAGGTAGTCGGAACCAAAGAGGATGATTAAAAAGATGGCTGCAAGAAGTTCGTTGGTCGAAATTTCGGCCACTCTCGTAATCGTCTATTTGCTTACCGGGTGCCTTACCCCGGAAAAGCGAGCTGTCTTCGTGGTTACTGAAGAATACAGTTCGGAAGATGTGCCAGATGACAGCAAGGCAGAGTCATCCGATGAAGAAGAACGAGCAGGGGCGCCGGAGAAGAAGTATCCCGCCAGAAAGTATCTCTATGCCAAGATGACCTGTAATATCCGTTCCGGGCCAGGGACCGAGCATCCGGTTGTTGGTGTGGCTTCTCAAGGACAGCGGTTTCAAATTGCTTATCGTGTCGGGGGTTGGTACAAACTCAAGGATGAAGAAGGTGAACCGGAGCGCTGGATGCATCGCAGCGTCCTATCCACTCAAGAGGAAAAGCAAACGGCGGCACCGGCTACCGCAAAGAGTACGACTCCGTCCGCCGGGACGCCGGATGCAGGTCTTCCGCCCAGCGTTGATGGCGATACTCATCCTGCGGTGGACGACATCAGCATTGCCAAAGGTGAAGACATTTACAATGCGATTCGGGAGAAATATCCGCTGCTGGAATTGTCGCCCTTTTTTTCGGACTGGATTGAAAAGGCAAACGTGGTCATAGAGATTCCGGAAGAAGAGTGGACAAAGCTCTCAGAGCATGAAGCCAAGAGTCTCGAGTTGTACACGCAGAGCCTGGTGTCCACGCTTCGTTCACGGCCGGAGGGCTATTTTCCGTTCAAGGGCACGAGGATACGGCCCAGATGGTACGCTCCAGGCAATCCGATTTGGGAAAAGGCGTATGACAATTGCAGACACGCGTGTGACGATTGCTGGAGAATATCGGTCGGCAAGATCTCGGAAAAGGATTCCTACGGCATGAAAATCATTGAGCAGGCCCGGATTGTAGCCAAAGGTAACTCTTGAGATGAGATCCGGCCTAAGATGGCCCGGTCAGTGTGTGACTTTTTCCATAATGTGGTTTTTCTTCCACAAATCGCATGACGGGTTTGGGCACGGGGATTGGGCTAACCACCTTCCTCAGTGATACTTACGAGACTGTCGAAAAACCGGCTACAGAGAGGCTAATGGAAAACGCCCAGGTGCAAGGCTTCCGAAATCCCGAGGAATGAGGCGTACATAGGAGTACGCTGCAGTGACGAGGGATGAGGGTAACGCCGTCGATGGGCGTTTTCCGACAGCCTCTGCAGAAAAGTTCATAGAGATTGCGTGAACGTGCATATTTCTTGAACAGGAAAAGATTGCTGAACCCTCCCCAACATGCCTGAGACGGCAAAAGGTAGTCATCCGGAATTTTGAGGTCTTAGGTGCGCGTGAGCGGCTCCCAACATTCGAGCCGCCGCGTAAGGGTCCGTTTTTGCGGGGCTTTACATTGCCGCCGAAAGCCCATTGGCGACGGGATCAACCGCGGATCAAGAATTCCAAAAGAGGGCTACGTAACCGGTATCCAAACAGGAGAATAGGATACGACTTAGCTTCCAGACCGGAAAGGGGGAAAGACCCTTTTAGGGCGGAGGAGCAGTAGCTTCGCAGACGAGGTCTTCATGAAGTTCCGACCCTGGCCCAGCATCCTGAAATGTTTTTCGCTTCTTTACGTCATTTCTTTTGCCGCACCCGGCGCATATGCACAAGTCACCGAAAAACAACAAGAATACTCAAAAATAGTTGTAGGTCTTCAAGAGTCCTACCCTCTCTACGAGTATGTCGAAGAGGAGGAGGTCAGGGGCTTCAACGTCGAAATCCTGCAGGCCCTTGCGAAAAGGTTGGGCATGGAGATCGAATGGCGTCCCATGCTTTGGAGCGAAGCCTACACCGCTTTGGAGAACGGGGACGTAGATGTGCTCTGTATGCCGATGAGTGAAAAACGACAGCAACATTTTGATTTCACGGCGGAAAGCATTTCGAACCCCTCTTCGGCGATGTTTGTGCCTAACAGTTTTTCGGGCCCCGTGAGATTGGAAGACCTTGCCGGACTCACCGTAGCCGTCAAAGATGGGAGTATTGCGCATGAGGTCCTTTCGCAAAAAATAGAAGGGGCGATTGTGGTTCCCCTCGATGACGACCTGAGGGCCCTCCGGTACGTTGAGAAGGGTTGGGCCGCCGTTTACCTGGGGGACCTTTACACCGGGCTGTACCTCGTTCGGAGGCATGGGCTCAACAAGATCAAGACCGTTGGCGCTCCGCTACCGTTGGGTTCCGTGCGAATCGCGGTCAAGAAGGGCAACGACCAGCTCCTATCCAGGTTGAACGAAGAGCTGACGGGTCTGAAGAAATCGCCCGAATACGAACGGATCAGGGACAAATGGTTCGGCGAGGCATCGGTTGTCAGCTCTGCTTGGAAAAGGGTCTTGCTCATTGCGGGCGGGATTTGCGCGTTCCTGGGCGTGGTGACCCTGTTGGTCCTGCTGTGGAACTATGCGCTCCGGCGTCGGGTGGATGAACGCACGCGGGACCTGCT
>CAZAGT010000049.1:0-20192 GCA_964484515.1 uncultured Desulfobacteraceae bacterium
ATCTGGACATTTTCCATCAGCCTCAGAGAAATAGGTTTTTCGACAGCTTCGCTAGATCAGATCCGAAAAAGCACACCAATCCATCATTGAGGCCACCGATCACCGGTAAAAGCGCTCCTCATTCCGTTTTTCTCGTAAACATCGTTTATTCTTCCATCTACCTCATGAAGGGATTGATTCGGTCGTCAATGCCATCCGAGCGGACAAAACGGACTTGCCTCTAATGCACCGTGACACCAGAGAGGGTTCCTGTCTCCCCGGTGACTGGACACCCAATCGGCCCATTCGTCCGGCCAGAATTCGATGACTGGGCGATTCTCCGCTGCGGTTCGCATCTCATCGTCCCATGCCAGCATGTCTCGCAATTTCATCTCGTTGGCTTTCGCGTCTTTGTTTTCCATTATCCTTCCTCCATTGAAAAAAGCTGGAGTCAAATTAATTTCAGACCATATCTGTTTCTCTTTTTAATGCCGTTTTGATTGAATTCAACCGTAATCCGGCCTACCCTAGACAGGTCCGGCATTACCTTATCCCTCTCTCCATAGACGACCCGGGGAAATGAATGCGGAAGATAAATGACACTCGGTCCCGTTTCGAACGGATCAGGCACCCGGAACAGAAGATGCCGTTTTGGCTCGATCCACGCGGCATGGTGTTTACAGTGCTCTTGGGCCTTTTCCTCCAGACAACGAGTAGCCCTAAAGCCTTCGGAGTTGAGGTGATTGACGATCTCGGCCAGAGTATCCGCCTCGCTTCTCCGGCCCAACGGATTATCGCCCTCTATGGTGCCTACAATGAGATCTTGGCGGCCCTCGGTTTGGCGGACCGCATCGTGGGCCGTACAAAGGCGGACAAAATACCGCCTATTATCATATCCAGGCCTGTTATCGGTACGCACATGCGGCCGAATATTGAAATCGTGCTAGGAGTTAGGCCTGATTTGGCGCTCCAAATGGCCGGGCGCCAAGAGGCCTTGGACGCGGTCCAGCAGCTGCGGCGAGAGGGGCTTCAGGTTGCCGTCTTCAACCCGTCGACATTTTCCGACCTTTTTTCGGTCATCGCGCGAATTGGGATTCTTACGGGCGAACCGGGACGTGCAAAGAGCTTAATAGCGGCTTTACGATTACGATTGGACCGGGCTCGCGAGGGTTTTGACGCATCCGAGAGCCGCCCGACCGTGTTTTTCGAAGTTCGCTACCCGAACTTGCTTGGCGCCGGCCGCACTTCGATCGTCAACGACATCATTTCTCGCGCCGGCGGGCGCAACGTGATTGATGTTGAAAAGAAACTGGTGCGGATGAATATGGAGGCCCTGATCGGTTTGAACCCGGACGCCTATCTCGTCCAACGGGGCCCCATGAACCAGGACCCTTCTCACCCCTCTTCAAGGCCTCACTTCCAGGTCCTGCGAGCCATAAGGGATCGAAGAGTTCTGATCGTGGATGAGCAGGTCTATTCGAGACCCGGGCCACGGTGCGTCGACGCGGTAGAGGAACTGGCAGTGTTTCTACACGCCGAAACGTTCTGGGGAGCTGTCGGCGTGAAGGAGTGAAAAGTCACAAGTGACGAGTAACGAGAAACAAGAAGACACAAACATATCAAGACCTATGGTCAGGGCCTAGCTAATCCTTGAGCTGACCGATGAAAGCTGGTGGCTGTGAGAGCTCCTGATTGTGCCTTAATTCTATTAGTGCTTCGGTTAGGACCCGACCGGGCCGGAAGAGCAGCTTCAGGTGGGACCCACACACGTGGGCATTTCGACGGCTGATTCAGCTGGACGAATGGTCCCCTCGACATGCGCGTGGTGATGCCTCCTTTTGCGATTCCACCTCCCCTTGACACTGTTCCAGACAGGCTTCACGGAGAATATCAGCAGGACCGCCGCCCCGAGCCATTCTGCCCAGGCCGGCATGAGCTCGGCGGCCTTGCCGACAAGGGCTTGAGGGACCAAGTCGAACATGCCATAGATCTTGTCGAGGAGCAGGCCAAATATGACCGCAAAGAGCGCGATGGCGGAGAGGTAGATACCTGTGGCCCGCTTACCCAGGACCTTAAGCAACACCGTTAAGGAGGTCACGTTGGTCGCCGGTCCAGCCAGCAGAAAGACGAGGGCAGCACCGGGGCTAACCCCTTTGAGGATCAATGCGGCCGCAATCGGCGTTGAGGCGGTCGCGCAAATGTAGAGCGGAATGCCGACGACCAGCATAATGAGCATCGCCGTCACTCCACCGCCCAGGTAACTGCTGAACCACGCCTCCGGCACAACACTCGTGATCAGACCTGCCAGTAGGAGACCCGTCAAGAACCAGCTGGCCATATCGCCCCAGACGTCGATAACGGCATACTTGATGCCGGCCCAGATCTTTTCTCGAAACGTATGGTGCCGCTTGTGCTCTTCGGCCGAACAGAAGGTCCCATCGCAACAGCCATCCACTGGACAGGATAGGTCGGGTGCCGCCCGCATCATCTCTTCGCCACGGTCAAGGACGTTTTGGGCTACGCCCGCTGCCGTCGCGGTAACTAGGGCCGCAACGGGCCGCGCCACAGTAATGACGGGATCCAGCAAGGCGTAGGTGACCGCTATCGAATCCACCCCGGATTCAGGCGTGGAGATGAGGAACGCAGTCGTGGCTCCTTTATTTGCCCCTTGTTTCTGCAGCGACACGGCCGCAGGCAAGACCCCGCACGATCACAACGGAATAGGGATCCCTAGAAGGGCGGCCTTGAAGACCGATGAAAAGCGCCCCTCACCGAAGTGATGCGCCACCGAGTTCGGACTCAGAAAGACCCGCAGCAAGCCGCTTACCAGGAGGCCAAAAAGAACGTATACGGATGCCTCCAGCAGAAGCTCCCAGGCTTCGACGAATACTGAGAAGACGAAGTTCATATACCTATACCCCCGACGAAGTCTCCCTACTCCCTGACATGCTCCAGGCCTACCTTCAGCAGACTTGCCACGTGCTCATCGTCCAGGGAGTAATAAAGAACCGGACCCTCTCGCCGGTTCTTAACAAGGGCCAGATCCTTTAGTCGACGAAGTTGATGAGAGACGGCCGACTCACTCAGGCCGAGAAAAGCCGCCAGGTCACAGACGCACATTTCACCCCCTGCAAGGGCCATCACGATCTTGAGGCGAGTCGGGTCACCCAATACCTTATAGGTCGACGCCAGCCGATCCAACTCAAATTTCGGTATGGCTTCCTGGTGTGCAAGCCCCACTCTCTCCAGGTGCACAACCCTTATTCGGCACCCATCCTGTTCCATTAGACGTGCCTTTCGAGAGGCCATGATTTCACCGATTCATTATTTGAGCATATGTTCAAATAATATAAAAAACAAGGCGCCCCGTCAACAAGAATATTGGTCTTGGGAAAACAACGGACAAGAGAGACACCATCGCAAATCCTCTGCGGGGTGTCGGAAAAATGGAAGGCAGGTCTTCTGGACGACTAGAACAGCCGGACGCGTTTGATTACGACCGGTTTGACCGGGACATCCTGGTACATCCCCCTGTTACCGGTCTTAACGCTGGAAATGGTGTCGACGACTTCCATGCCTTCCACGACCCGCCCAAAAACGGCGTATCCCCAACCTCGGGGGTCTTTCCGTTTGTGGTTCAAGAAGTCATTGTCGACCGTGTTGATAAAAAATTGCGAAGAAGCACTGTGAGGGTCGGGGGTTCGAGCCATGGCAATCGTGCCACGCTCATTTTTAAGACCGTTGTCGGCCTCGTTCTGAATTGGGCTGCGACCGGGTTTCATCTTCATGTCGGCGGTGAATCCGCCGCCCTGAATCATAAACCCTGGAATAACACGGTGAAAAATCGTCCCGTCGTAGTACCCCGAGTTCACGTAGGCGAGAAAGTTCTCGACGGAAATCGGGGCCTTATCGGCGAAGAGCTCCAAGACGATACGGCCCTTCGAGGTCTCCATGACGACCTGAGGGTTATCACCGGCATGAACGCCAGTCCCAACCGGGGGAAGGGTGCCGAAAAGGAAAAGGACCAAGACTATCGTAGACTTCATGTTCATACTCCGTCTAAAAAAAGTGGCTTAGGTTGGTGGAGGCGCCCTCGAGCTTTCACAGCCTTTTCACGTCGGTGAGCTCGGTGCCGATCTCCTTGTAGGTCTTTCCGCTCACCCATCCCGGGTAGAAAGAGAATAGGATCTTCAGATCTCCCTCACCCGTATTGGTGACCGAGTGGGGATACCCGGCGGGGACAAAGAACGCGGATCCCGGTCTCAGCTCGTAGCGCTCGATTTCGTCTCGTGAAGAACCCATCAGGAGATAGCCCTCGCCCGTCAAGATGTATTCCGATTCATCGTATTCGGCATGGGCATGCGGTGGTATGGATTCGGTTTGGCCGGGCGGAATCGTGAACGTCCCAAGGACGGCGTTGGCGGTGCCTGTCGTCTCCGGATCGAAGACCGTGCGAGCAAAGCCATAGCCCGGAGATCCCTCGCGCTGGACTCTCACGGGGGGGATTTCGTCTTCATTGACAAAAAGCTTGCGATCTACCATGGTCTTCAGGCCTCCCTCATTTTCCTCGACCACCTATCATAGCCCGCACGCGGTTTCAATGCTTTCTTTCCGTCCCCTCACACCCGTCAAGCCCCTAAGGCCGGACGCGGATTGGTACGACAAAGATCCACCAGTTCATCGATCATGGCTGTGCCTGCACACATGACCGTGTCCGCCCCCCCCCAGTATATCTTCACGGTTCCGTCTCCCTCGGCTACAGCCCCACATGTGAATACGACGTTGTGGACGTACCCGGCCACCTCCCAGGGATCCTCGGGTTGCAGGATCCACTCATCGGCCACGCCGAGGACCACTCCCGGATCTTTCAGGTCATGGAGGGCGGCTCCGAGGCGATATACGGCGCCGTCCATAGTCCGGAAGACGCCGTGGTATATGTTGAGCCAGCCTTGGTCGGTCCGGATCGGCGTTGCTCCCGGTCCGACCTTCATCTCGTCCCAGTGATAGATGAGCGGTTTGATCACCACCTTCGAGTCCCCCCAGTGAATCAAGTCCGGTGAGTAGGAAACCCATATGGACCATGGTGAGATTTCGGAGTGCGGGCGGTCGAGTCGTGCATAGCCTGATTCCATCTTTTCCGGAAAGATGACGACGTTGCGGTAATCGGCTTGGGTGATCAGCGCGACCCGTTCGATCGCCTTGAAATCTTCCGTTCGCGCCAGCGCGATGCGGACCCCGTGTCGTGAGTAGGCGCTGTAGGTGATCAAGTAGCTTCCCTCCAGGTGGCAAATGCGCGGGTCTTCCACTCCAAACTCCTCATAGGCGCGAAAGGGATCCTGGTCGGAGGGGGTAATAAAGGGGGCGGGACCGCTGCGAAACCGAAATCCATCGTCGCTTTCGGCTATACCGATGATGGATCGGCCGTTTCTCAGGTGGGATCTGAAGAGCATGACGTAGCGATCGTTGTGACGAACCACTCCGGCGTTGTGAACCGTCTGTACCGGATATGGGACATCTTCTTTTGTAAGAATAGGGTTGCCTTCGTAACGAGTAACGATCGCCTTGTCTTCCCTCCGCATGTTCTTCCTCCAGGGGGTCCGGGTAGAAGCTAGCTTGAGCGGCTCAACGTTTATCCGCCTCCGGAGGGTTTATCCGTCATCCTGAGGCTGGTAAACCTCGGGCCGGTTCACGTTCCGTGCCCTAACTTATTTCGTAGGCGTTTCATAGGCGTTCACAGGTTCGGGAACCGATCGCGTTAAGATTAAGCTATAAACTCGCTTGAGTAAGAACCTTCGCCGATATCAGCGCTCCTCTTTATATCCCGCCAGGACCTTCTCGTAGACCCGGATATAGTCTATTACCATCCGATCGACGCTAAACCGCTCCTCCACCCAGCTTCGGCATGCCCCCCGGTCAAGCGCTCCGATACGATCGATGGCGCCGACCGCCTCTTCGATCGACGAGACCAGGAAACCGGTCCGCCCGTCCGCGATGACCTCCGGCATACTCCCGCGGCCGAACGCAACCACTGGGGTCCCGCATGCCATCGACTCGACCACGGAGAGACCGAACGGTTCGTTGAAATTGATGGGATGAAGCAAGGCGTGCGCGCCCCCGAGCAGTTCATTGCGTTTCTCGGGGCCAGCACTGCCCACGTAGCTAATGTCCCGTCCATCGATATGCGGTTCCACCTGCTCTCTGTAATAGGCCTCATCCTGAATGATACCTGCTAGGATAAGCTTCTTCCCCGCGGCCTTGGCAATCTCAATGGATTCGACCGTACCCTTGTCGTGGTGAATGCGACCGAAGAAGAGGAGGTAATCGCCCCCTTTTGGCACCCAAGTGAACCTTGTGAGCTCGATGCCGTGATAGACCGTGGCGACGTAGTCAAGTTCCGGCGACCGGTCGGCGTTGCTAATAGAGACATAGTAAACCTTGCCGTTGTATTTTCGATAAACGGGCAGAATGTCAGGAGAGGAAAACCCATGGATCGTTGACACGAGAGGCGTTTTGACGAGACCGCTATAACTCAGCGGAAGGAAATCGAAGTGGTTATGGATCAGATCGAACTGATCGGCTTGCTCATAGACCTCTGCGATATGAAGACACTCCCAGACCTTGGGGTCAAGGGTTCGGTCTTCTTCGTAGCCCTTTTCGCTAACGGCGACAAGCTTCGCCGCAGTCTGGGAGTCCCTCGTCGCAAAGAGGGTAACGTCGTGGCCCTTTGCCACGAGGCCCTCGGTGAGGAGAGAAACGACACTCTCCCATGGGCCGTAATGTCTGGGAGGTGTCCGCCAGGCGATGGGCGAAAGCATCGCAATTCGCACGCTCAGCCCCCTGAGTGGACATGATGGTCCCTAACGGTAATGATCGGGTTGGCCTCGTGCCGTAGAACCGGCTCTTTGCTCGTTTGAAACTTCATGAAAGAAGATCCGTGATACCTCAACGCGCTAAGGAATTCAAAATGTCGAATTCGAGCACCAACTTATTGAAGTTTCCGGGTCGATCAGCCTGGCCGCCCTCCCGAGGCAGGTTGACTCCTGCGGCAAGGGAGGGGGCTGACTGAGGGCCGTACGTACTAAAACTCAAGATCAAGAACAAGCGGTTTACCGTTCTGCTTCGCCTGACGGGCCATTTCATAGGCCCGGTTGTAGGAAGAGGCCACGACCTCCCAAGAGACCACCTCATCCAGGTATTTCTTGAGATTTTCGCCGAGCTCCATCCGTAGATCCTCGTTGCAGGCGAGTTCGATGACCCTCTCTCTGAGCATCTTCTTCGTGGTGAAGAGGAGCCCGCCGTCGCTTTCAAGGGTCTGGGCGGTCAACCCCTCCATGGGGGCCGTGGTGATGTACGGTTTGTTCAGGGCGATGATGCGGGCCAGAGTCCCCGATTGGGTCTCATCCGTCGACGGAAGCACGATGAAATCGCACACGGCCATCATCTTATAGTAAACCTCTCCGCGGGGGACGAATTCGTAGTAGCGGGCGATACCTTTCTGCTCGAGCCGTAAGGCTTCGGTCTTCCAATATTCATATTGGTTAAGGTGATTCGGGTCGCGCATGGTCCCGGCGGCCAGTAAATCCCAGTCCATACCGGTGCGCACCATGATTTCCTCATGAATCGATTCCCACATCGAAAGCAGGATATCCCAACGCTTGTTGGACTGGATCCAACCGATCATCCCCACCACGTGCTTGGCTAGGCCCTTCTCCTCCAGGCCCAATTCCTCTCTTAGGGCGGGTATCTCATGTACGCCCCAACGTTTGTCCGCCCGCGCCCCATGGGGAATCACCATGATATTGCGCGGCGTTGTCCACCCGTACCCGGGAAAAGTCCAGTCCAGACGCCATCGTTGATAGTGGCATTTGAAAAAGACGATGTCGCTCCGCTGGCAGAGACCATAAATGAAATTGGCCTCGCTGTCCCGCAGCCGCCCATGAACGGTGTGGGGTTCGACGACGATGGGATAATCGCTGATGGCCTCCAACAGAGTGAGGAATCCCTCGTTGTTGTCGCCGATGCCTCGTTGGTCGTGGTATTCGTAGAGCCCGTACTCGTGCTCCAAATGAACGGCGTACGGATTAAGCTCCTCGATCTTCTCGGCGACAGGCCGCCACCAGTCCCAACGGCGCATGTCGATGATAGGAAATACACCCTCTCCGCGTCCATCCGTGTGGCTGATCACCAGCACATCGCGCTGCGGATTGGCTTTTTGGATAAACTCCCTGGCCTCCTCGGTGAACGTACCGATCCCACACAGCCGGGGTGGGTAGGAACTGACCATGACGATCGGATCTAACGCCATATCTATCTTTCTCTATGTTCGCCCGACGTCGCTTCGTTCGCTTCGCCCTCCTCGGCAGCGGCTCCAACGCCGAGTAGGGAGTACATCTCAAACAGTGAAAGCAACCAGGCCAGTGTGGACTCGGCACCCTGATTTTGATTGGCGCCGTCGGCCGTCAGGGCATCCCGACACCCTCCGGTCCGATGATCGTAGAGAGGTGCATCGAAATCGTTGCGGCCCAGGAACCACTCAAAGCATCGCTCTGCTTCTGCGACCCACTGCCGATCCGAGGTCACCTTGTAGGCCTCGATGCAGGCGTCGATCATGTTTTGGACCTCCAGAGGCTGTTGGTCAAACCGGGCCCGTTTGCCGTCCCGGGGGTACCATCCGTGGTTTCCAATCGGTGTGAAATGTCCTTTCGGGTCGGTCTGAATTTGCAACAGCCATGCCAGGGTGTGCAACCCGGCCTCAATCATCTCCGGCTTGTAGAGCCAGCGCCCGGACAGTAGAAGTGCCTGCGAGATCCGGGCATTGGCATAGGTAACGGTATCCTCAATCCAGGGCCAGTCGTCGGTCGCATTCTGTTGGTACATGTCGAACAGCCGGTTGGCGAGTGTCGCTCGAATCCGGCGCACCTCGCTGTCACCGCTGAATTGACTCAGGTAGGCGTGGATGCCTACCAGTGCGAAGGCCAGGGAGCGTGGATTGTCGAACTCGTTCATCACGCAAAGGGCCTTGTTGAAAACCGTCATGGCGATTCCCGTATAACTCTCCGATTTGGCGTGACCGATCGTCATGCCGAGTCCCCAGATGGCACGGCCATGACTGTCCTCACTGCCGGCCTCCTCCAGCCACCTGCGGTCGTAGCCCATGAAGTTACGAAATCGGCCGTTATCCTCATTAAAGGCATAATGTACGAAGCTCAGGTAACGACAGGTCATGTCGAACAGCTCGCTGTTGAACGATACGTAGTCCTGGGCCTTGACCACGGCTATCAGGGCGCGTGCGTTATCGTCAGTACAGTAACCATGGGTGCGGTCGGGAACAATGAATTTCGCATGCTGCAGGATGCCGACATCATCGGTCATCAGCTTGAGATGACCAAGATTCGGCTTGGGCATTTCGGGCAGAACAACGCGTTCGGTCTTCGCGTAGAAGACGGGCCGCGGCTTCAGCTCACGCTCATTCTTGACTTCCGCGAAAAGCTCCAAGTACCTTCCGGCCACTTCCTTCCAAACCATCTTGCGACAGAAATCATAGGCCCGCTTGCGCATGGCGTGCCGTTCAATCTCGTTATCAAGGAGGTCGTTCACATGAGCGGCGAGGGCCTCCGCGTCGCGAAAGGGCACGAGTCGGCCCCGCCCGTCCGCAAGCATCTCTTCGGCGTACCAATAGGGTGTCGAGACGGTCGCCTTCCCGGAGCCAAGGGCGTAAGCCAGGGTACCGGAGGTGATTTGGTCCCGGCTCAGATATGGGGTCACGTAAAGATCGGCTGAGCCCAAGAATTCACACAACTCTTTGAGATCGACGAAACGGTTGTGGAAGATGACGTGGTTTTCCACCCGGTGCTCTTTGGCCCTGAGCTGAAGGGACGTACGGTAGGCCTCGCCTTCCACCTGCAAAATGTGGGGATGGGTAGCCCCTAAAACGACATAGGCCGTATCGGGGTGTTGTCGTACAATCACAGGTAGGGCATCGATCATCTGCTCGATCCCTTTACCCGGGCCGACCAGGCCAAAAGTCAGAATAACCTTGCGTCCCGCCACCCCGAATTGATCCTTGTAGTAGTTCGGATCCACAAAGGGGACATCCGGAATCCCGTGATGGATCAGGGCGACCTTCTCTTTAGGGAAGCTGTAGACCTCGTGCAGGATCTCCTTGGCCTTGTGACTCATGACCACCAATCGGTCGGAGATCCGCCCGATCTCCTCGAGGACCGCACGCTGACCCTGGTCCGGTTCCGCCAGGACCGTATGACACGTCGTGACTACCGGCATCCGCAGGTGACGAAGCAGTTCGAGGATGTGGCCACCGTATTTGCCACCATAAATCCCGTACTCATGCTGGAGACTAACCGTATCCACTTGGTTGATATTGAGAAAATCAGCGGCCAGGCGGTAATCGGCGAGGCTCTTTTGGTCCAGTTCAAAGCGAACTTCAGTGGGATAAGGATAGCCTTCGGGGACGTCGTTCATGGCCATGGCCCAGCAATCCATTCCCGATGCTTCAGCCGTCACGGCGCTCATGAGGTCACTGGTGAACGTTGCAATGCCGCAGCGACGAGGGAGATAATTGCCGATAAAGGCAACGTTGCGCGGTGCGGCCCCTTCGGATCCATTCTCGCTCATCAACCTTCTCCAAAAACTCAATACCTCCACTCGGTCCACTCCAATCACGAGAGGGAGGCTTGATTTCGTTGCGATATCCTCAGCCGGACAACCTCTGGCGGGCGCCGACATAGAGGCAGCAATCAGAAAATAGAATTATACCAATTTTATTTAAAGAAATCAATAACAAAGAGACATATCGAGGCAGGAGCGAAGCGGGACTTCGGGATACCCCGTCAAAAATCCACCGCTCTTTCTCATGGTGCTGACTGGATCGTGATTTCGACCCACCTCACTCCATCATGATTAGCGACTAAATATCAACGGCTTAAACGGCATCCACCCTTTGAGCCTGGAAATGGGCGGGAGCTATGGACAGAATGAGGGAGGTGTTCATTCACTGGCATGTTTATTGCGTGAGGGTGTCCATTTGACACATGCAATACGCTCTATCAGTGTCATTTTGGTGCAAGGCTGATATCCCGGATTGCGCTTGAAATCACATATAGATAAAAAGATCATGATCCTTATTAGTTAAAGTGATTTTGTGCTCCCTTTTTCCAAAAAAAATGCTAGACTTAAGTTTTATGGGCCTCTTTCGAGACCTCGTGTCCCGGCCGATGGGGCGACGCTTTACCGTCGATTCATGAACCACTGCCAAGAAGCCTAGGAGAAAGGAAAAGGACCAGGATGTTTTTTGACACCGTTTTGGGCATGTTTTCTCATGATTTGGCCATCGATCTGGGTACGGCCAATACGCTCGTATATGTGAAGAATAGGGGCATTGTCTTGGATGAACCTTCGGTCGTGGCGGTCAAGCGAAACGATCGGGGGGCTACCGACGTCTTGGCCGTCGGCAAAGAGGCCAAGATGATGCTTGGTCGCACCCCTGGGAACATTGTAGCGATTCGTCCCATGAAGGACGGTGTCATCGCGGATTTTGAGATCACCGAGGCCATGCTCCGCTATTTCATCAGAAAGGTCCACGACCGAAGGACTTTTGTGCGCCCGCGGATCATCATCGGGGTACCGAGCGGTATCACCCAGGTCGAAAAGAGAGCGGTTCGCGAGTCTGCCGACTCGGCCGGTGCCAGGGAGGTCTTCTTCATCGAGGAACCGATGGCCGCGGCGATCGGCGCGGGATTGCCCGTGACAGAGCCCGCCGCCAATATGGTGGTCGATATCGGGGGCGGGACTACGGAAGTGGCCGTCATATCGCTGGCCGGCATCGTTTACAGCAAATCGGTGCGCGTTGCCGGCGACGACATGGATGAGGCTGTCATCCAGCATATCAAGCGAAAGTATAATCTGCTCATCGGCCAGAGCACCGCCGAGGTCATCAAGATGAGCATCGGCAATGCTTTTCCTTCAGATGAAATCGACACGATCGAGGTCAAGGGAAGGGACTTGATCACGGGAATCCCGAAGATCTTGACCATCGATTCGAAGGAAATCCGCGAAGCGATCTCCGAACAGGTAAACGTCATCATCGGAACGGTCCGCACGGCCCTTGAGCAGATGCCCCCTGAATTAGCTGCCGATCTGGTCGATAAGGGGATCGTGTTGACCGGCGGTGGTTCACTATTGAAGAACCTGGATTCCCTTTTGCGGGAAGAGACCAAGCTCCCCATTATCATCACGGAAGACCCGCTGACGGCCGTCGCCGTGGGTGCGGGCAAGGCCCTCCGCAACCTCTCCATTCTGAAGGAAGTCGCCACTCACTAATTGACTTCAATTCAAGAATAGTCTTCTTTCCCCGAAGTCCTGCCATAACGTGTTTTCTACAGCCTGCCGCGGAATCTTCTGTTGGAGGTGGGAGGTCTGAGGCCAAGAGAAGAGACTTCAATTTTCCCTTTCACCTTCAGCCTTCAACCTTCAGACCTTTTTATACTCAGCAATGACGAAGGATGAGGATAAAGCAGCCCTTCGGTGTTACTCAGGGCCGTGAGTATGTTGAGGCAGATGGGGTCTCCCGGCAGCCCCTCATGCCCATTCGGGATGCTCTCGGCTGAAGCTGCTTTGTCACATCGTATTTGCATTACCCATTAGAAACGCTCAAGAAAATACCACCTCCTGCAGGAAAAGGGTTGACAAGAGGGTCTAGATATCGAAAATTACCTACCGGTAGGTAGGTAGACCTATAATGAAATGAATTTGTGCTCAAAAAACGGCAATCAGTGCCTGCTCAGACAAAACAGATAGATCCGTCAAAAAGCCCAAAGCGAAGGTTGATCGGTGCGGCGATCGCCCTGTTTGCAGAGAAGGGGTATGCCAGCACGTCGGTCAATGAGATCGTCACGCAGGCCGACGTGAGCAAACCGGTCCTCTACTACTATTTCGGCAGCAAGGAGGGCATGTTTCATGCAATCCTGGACTGGGCCAGCGAGCGACAGGAGGTCATCCTCGCCGAGGCCCTCAAGATGCCCGGGACCGCCTTGGATCGGCTCCAGTTTCTCTATCAACGGATTTATCAAGGCCTGATAGAGAATCCGAATCTCTTTAAGATGATTCACAATCTGATCTTCGGACCACCGCAAGGGGCGCCTCCGTATGATTTTAGACAATATCACGGCCGGCTTGCCGATACGATTAAAAGGATCTTTCTTGAGGGCCGCGCCCGCAACGAACTAGCTCCTGCGAATCCGGATGATGTTGCCATCCTTGTCTTGGGGGTCATCGATTTTTGCATTCGGTTGGGACGGGTAGGCCAAGAGCAAATGGATCCGGACAGATCTAAGCGTCTGTTGAATCTGGTATTCAGAGGTTTGGAGCGGAAGTGAAAATGACGAAATCACAGCTGAGCGCCATGCTCATTCCGGCGGCCCTCTTCACCGCCCTGCTCACGAGCGGCTGCAAAGATACTGAGACCAACGCTCAGACGCAAACGATTGCGACTCCTATTCACGCGGTCCAAGTCTCCGTGGTGAATGTCATGCCGACACCCATCAAGGACGTCCTTGTATTGCCGGGTACCACCGAGGCTTGGCAAGACGTTCGCGTCGCCGCTGAGGCCGGCGGACGCATCGATTGGATCGGCATCCAGGAGGGAGACACCGTCAAGAAGGGGCAGGCCCTGGCCGGGATCGATAGCTCCGTCCACAAAGTCTCACTTGATCGCGCTGAGGCCGCTTTCAAGCTGGCCGATGATCTTTGCCAGCGTCGGGAGCAGCTTTTTGAGCAGAAGATGATCGCCCGCGAAGACCTCGATCGGAGCATAACCGAGAGGACCCTTGCCCGCGACAGCCTCAGACAGGCCAGGGTCGAGCATGATCGTTGCTGCATCAAGGCCCCGATCGATGGAATCATCAATCACCTCTATGTTGACGCAGGGGAGTTTGTCGCGCGGGGTGATCCTATGGTCGACATCGTGAACGTGGACAAGATCAAGATCCACATCCACGTGCCTGAGCTCGACGTACGGTATCTGAGTCCCGGACAAGCGACAAGGGTCACCATCGATGCCTTTCCCGACCGCGAGCTCCCTGGAATCGTGGATTTCATCGCGTTCAAGGCCGATCCGACCACGAAGACCTTCCTGGCAAAGATCGTGGTCGATAACGCCGCTCACCTCATCAGACCAGGAATGATCGGCCGCGTGGCCTTGCTGCGCCGCGTCGTAGCCGATGCCCTCGTTGCCCCTCTGTTCGCCCTGGTGGACAAAGGGGGTGAACGACTCCTGTTCGTTGAAAAGGATGGGGTGGCCCATGCACGGACCGTCGCCCTCGGCATCATTGACGGAGATCGGGTCCAAATAGCGGAAGGCCTTGAACCGGGAGACCGCTTGATCGTCGTTGGTCAGACCGAAGTAGAAGAGGGGATGAAGGTCCTGGTCAGATGATCCTTAATCAACTTGCCCTCAAGCGCCAGGCCACTGTCCTTGCTCTTCTGGTCTTGATCGTCGTGGCCGGCTTGCAGGCCTACGCCATCCTGCCCCGTGAATCATTCCCAGACATCACCATTCCCTATGTCTTTGTGACCACCACCTACGAAGGGGTTGCGCCCGAGGACATGGAGAAGCTCATTACGATCCCGATTGAGCGCAAACTCAAGGGGATTTCGGATCTGGAGGAGATCCGCTCCACCTCGGCCGAGGGCATCTCCACGGTGGCCGTAAAATTCCTGCCCAAGGTGGACATCGATGATGCCGTGCAAAAGGTGAGAGACAAGGTCGATCAGGC
The DNA here is from genome assembly GCA_964484515.1 of uncultured Desulfobacteraceae bacterium. Classification (GTDB taxonomy): domain Bacteria; phylum Desulfobacterota; class DSM-4660; order Desulfatiglandales; family HGW-15; genus CAZAGT01. The sequence continues at coordinate 14,769 of CAZAGT010000049.1, forward strand.
CAAGGGTGACCTGCCGGCCGATCTCGCCGACGACCCGGTCATCCAGGAGGTCAACTTCTCTGATCTTCCTGTGATCCGGGTGGTCCTCTCTGGTCCCTTCAGCCTGCGCCGCTTGCAGAGCTTTGCCGAAGACCTGGAAGATCGGATCGAGTCTGTCTCCGGGGTGCTTGACGCGCGGCTCACCGGAGGTCTGGAACGTGAAATTCACGTTGAGTTCGATCTGGACCGGGTGGGGGCCTATAACATGCCCTTCTCCAGCCTGATCAACTCCGTGACCCGCAGCAATGTCAATATGCCCGGTGGCAGCATGGATATCGGGACGGGTAAGTACCTGGTCCGGGTCCCTGAAGACTTCAAGCACCCCTCCGAGATCTGCTCTATCGTCGCCTTCGTCCGAGACGGCAAACCGGTCTACTTACGGGATGTGGCCACCATCAGCGACGCCTCCAAGGAACAGTTGACCCGCAGCCGGATCAACGGACAAAAGAGCGTCACATTGGCGGTTCAAAAGCGCAGCGGAGAGAACATCGTTCGTATCACGGATGAGGTCAAGCAGGTGGTCCGTGGGATGAAGCCGTTGTTCCCGCAGACCCTCAAAATCGACCTTACGTCGGACATGTCCGACGATGTGCGGCTGATGGTCTCCGATCTCGAAAACAACATCCTCTCGGGCTTGATCCTGGTCCTGGTGGTGATCGTCGTCTTCATCGGCGGCCGTTCGGCCGTCTTTGTGGCGCTCGCCATCCCCTATTCCATGTTGATCACTTTCCTGCTGCTCACGGCCTTCGATACGACCTTGAATATGGTCGTCCTCTTCTCCTTGATTCTGGCGCTCGGCATGCTGGTGGACAACGGGATCGTCATCGTCGAGAACATCTACCGACACATGCAGGAGGGCAAGTCGCGTCAGGAGGCCGCTCGCGCGGGGACCGATCAGGTGGCCTGGCCGGTCATCACGTCTACGTTGACGACGCTGGGAGCGTTTCTGCCAATGCTTTACTGGCCGGGGAGCATGGGAGAGTTCATGGGCTATCTTCCGGCAACATTGATCATGGCCCTCAGCTCCTCCTTGTTCGTGGCCCTGGTCATCAACCCGGTCCTCTCAGCCCGTTACCAATCCCTCAAGAAGCCTCGCCGCAAGAAGAAGGGCCGGGACCGCGATCCCCGTATCAAGCGGCTCTATGGCTATGTCTTGCTATGGGCCCTCAATCACAGGCTGATCGTGGTCTTTGTGGCCTTTGCCCTCCTGGTGAGTTCCATCACGTCGTTCGTCAAGTTCGGCACGGGCGTCGAATTCTTCCCCGAGACAGAGCCCAAACGCGCCTATGTCAACATCAAGGCCCCCGAGGGGACCAATCTGAACGCCTCCGACACGTTGGTGGCCCAAGCGGAAGAGATCGTCCTGCCCTATGAGGATATCCGGTTTGTGATCTCAAACATCGGGGCGGTGGGCGGTGACCCGTTTTCGCAAGGAGGCACTGGAACCCACATCAGCCGCGTGGTTCTTGATTTTAAGGACTTCCATGATCGCTCGCGACCCTCCTCGCAGATCGTGCAAGAGGTTCGTGGGAAGATCCTGAACACCATCACCGGAGCCGAAATCCAGGTTGAAAAAGAAGAGGAAGGACCGCCTACCGGTCCGCCCGTCAATATCGAGATCTCCGGCGATGATATCCTGGTGTTGGGAGAACTGGCGGCCAAGGTGCGCAAACGGATTCGCGATATACCAGGCCTGGTGGACCTCAAGGACAACTTCGTCAGGGGCAAACCGGAGATCCGGGTTCGGGTGGACAAAGAGAAGTCGGCTATGCTGGGTCTGGATACCTACACCATTGCCTATACCGTCAAGGGGGCCATCAACGGTGTCAAGGTCGGTGTGTTCAGAGAAGGCAAGGACGAATACGATATCGTCGCACGCCTGCCGGAACGGGATCGGCATTCGCTCGAAAGCATCAAACGGATTACGGTCTCAGGCCTTAATGGAGAACCGATTCCTTTGACCAGTCTGGCCGATGTGTCCCTTGCGAGCGGTGTCGGCGCCATCATGCGACTCGACCAGAAACGGGTCGTGACGATCTCAGGTGACGTCTCCGGTCGTCTGGCTAATAACGTCATCGCTGATATCCAGGAACGGCTTAGACCCGGATCGTTCATGTGGCCCAGAGGATATTCGTATCGGTTTACCGGGGAGCAGAAGGAACAGGAAAAGGCCCAGGCCTTCTTGAGCAAGGCCTTTTTTGCGGCGATCTCACTCATCTTCCTGATCCTGCTGGCACAGTTTAACAGCTTCACCACGCCGCTCATCATCCTGACTTCGGTGCTCCTTTCCCTGATTGGCGTCTTTGCGGGGCTTCTTGTGACCGGGAAGGCCTTCGGCATCATTATGACCGGCATCGGGGTCATCAGCCTCGCCGGGGTTGTCGTCAACAACGCCATCGTCTTGATAGACTATTACACCCAGCTGGTGCGCAGGGGGCTCCCCTCCAAAGAGGCCCTCCTCAGGGCAGGACAGGTCAGGTTCCGGCCGGTGATGCTGACGGCCATCACGACCATTTTGGGACTTCTGCCCATGGCCACGGGAATAAGCTTTGATTTCAGAAAGATGGCATGGGATATCGGTAGTGAATCATCGCAGTGGTGGGGTCCGATGGCTATCGCCGTGATCTTCGGGTTAGGAATAGCTACCCTGCTGACCCTCATCGTCGTACCCGTTCTCTGCTCCCTGACGCACAGTCTGAGGGGCCAATCTGAGTTCGAAGCCAACCCGCCCAGATAGTCTGTCGCTACCCACACGATGCCCCTCACTCGCTCTAGCAGGCGCTTGGGCGCGATCAAATCCTCTTTTTTGGCCCCCCGGAAACATCTTCGCACGTCGCGAAAAGTCACAGGCTGAAGGTCAGGTATTTGGCACAGTTCCTGCTAAAAACCTCAATGGGTTTTTGGGCCTGAGCGCTAGAGGCCTTGGGACAGAATCCAGACTGAGGAGCGGGCGCAGCGAGGCATGCACAAGGAAGAGTTAGCCAGAGACTGTGTAACGAAACAACCCCCCGTCGTAGGCGAACACAACCTAAACTTGCTGCATGGCTACATTCGCCACATGCCAAGTCTCTCAACCACGGCGGCAAAGGTTCTGGAGATCTGCAACAGCCCCAACACCTCTCCCCATGAACTCAACCGGGTCATTTCCCTCGACCCCGTCATCACGGGGCATGTCTTAAGGCTCGTCAACTCGGCTTACTGTTCGTTACCTGAAAAAGTCAATACCCTGACCCGCGCCATCATCCTTGTGGGTCTCAATACGGTCACGAATCTCGCGCTCAGCACAGCCGTATTGGACAAACTTGGCGGCAAAGACTCCTTCCAGGCCCTTTCCATGAGTGATTTCTGGACTCACTCTCTCTGCGTCGGCGTAACGGCCAAATCGATCGCCGAGTTCAGAGGGATTCCTGCGGCAAAACATGAGGAGCTCTTCCTGGTAGGGCTACTGCATGATTTAGGAAAGATCCCCCTCAACAAGTATTTTGCAGGCGCTTATGCCCGCGCCCTGGAATTGGCACAGAGTGAGCCCGTATCTCTGAATTGTGCTGAAAACGACGTCCTCGGTATCGACCATTGTGTGGTCGGTAAGATGATTGCCGACAAGTGGCAATTGAGCGGGATGATGAAAGATGCCCTCCTCTTCCATCATAATCCGTCCGAGGTGGAGGGTAAGAACCGCGAATTCGTAATGATCGTGGCATTGGCAAACGCCTATGCCAACACTGCCCAGATAGGCTCCTCAGGAGACCCGCCGCCGTCGGAGGCGACCAAGAACGATCTCCTTGAGGAAGTCGGCATGAGCTGGAACGATCTGTCTGCGCTCCACGATCACGTCATCAGCGAGATCGAAAAGGCCAAGGTTTTCCTACAAGTCATTCAGAAAGGCTAACTCTATGAAGGTCAAATTTTGGGGGGTCAGAGGTTCCATCCCTTGCCCGGGCCCCCTCACGGTGAAGTACGGCGGCAACACGCTCTGTGTCGAACTCTATTTTGAAGAGCTCAAGCGACGCATCATCATTGACGCCGGCACCGGTATTCGAGAACTGGGCAATGATCTCATGCGGAACGGCTTTCCCGAGAACCTTCTTAAGACGGAGATCTTTCTCACCCACACCCATTGGGACCATATTCAGGGGTTCCCTTTCTTCACACCGATCTATTCGCCGGACACCAAGCTGCGAGTCTATGGTCCCGTCACCTATGAGGATGATTCACTCGAGAGTATCCTTGGCGGACAATGGGTGTACCGCTATTTCCCGGTTCGTCAGGTGCAGCTTGCCGCCGCCATCGAATACATCGACCTGAAAGAAGACTCCTACGATCTCGGCGATGGCATCCAGCTCACAACCAGATATCTCAACCATCCCCTCCTGTGTTTAGGGTATCGTTTTGAGCACGCCGGCAAGGTATTTTGCACCGCCTACGATACCGAGCCGTACCGGAACGTCTTCTCCGCGGATCCGGAGGATCCGGCCTTTGATGCGTCCATGGCCCAAGAGGCCGAACAGGTAGTGAATGAGGAGAATCAGAGGCTGGAGTCGTTCTTTGCGGATGCCGATCTCCTGATCCACGACACCCAATACACGCAGGCCGAATACGAGACCTCAAGGCTGGGATGGGGGCACTCTTCCTACGAGCACGCCGTCGCGGCGGCCATCCGGTCGGAGGTCAAACGGCTGGCCCTATTTCACCATGAGCCGGGGCGGACCGATGCGGAGTTGGATGAACTTGCAAAGACCTATTGTCGGCCTGATCAGGCGGGAAACACGGACATCTTTCTTGCCCGTGAAGGAATGGAGATCCAATTGTAGGTCGAATCCATTTGAAATCGTCTAATTCCCCTGAGCAGCTTCGGGCAAAGCTGAAGAAATCCTGGGAATGACGCGTTTGGATTCTCCGCCGCCCTTCTACCTTCGGCCTTCCCTCTCCGTCTTAACCTGCCTCGGTAGCGGTTTCCACTGCCACAAGACTCACCTCCTTGGTCGTCACCGCGAGCTTTGAGACCAGGCTTGTAAAAGGCATAAGGCAAATGCGGGCAAGCTCTCAGTGTTTTGCCTCAAACCTTGAACCAGCGCATGGATGACCCCCACTCCTCAAGATCACTCTTGGTGACTGCCCTCTGTCCATGCCTTCCTTCAATCCGAGTCGAACGACAAGACTTCTGAAGTCACGGCAACACATATGGCACATCATGCTCGTTAAACAGCAAACAACCGGCGCATAAAACAGGCTACTTTCAGGACGCCCCACCTGGCGACCTGTCCGCCTTGACGCTCGGCTATCGCTCCTCTATACTCTCATTTTCAGGGATTTCTCTTGACCGTAACATTTTAGATTCTTGAAACGCGTTAGCGCATACGATCCGTCCGGTCATGGGGGTCTCTT
>CAZAGT010000050.1:0-20030 GCA_964484515.1 uncultured Desulfobacteraceae bacterium
GGTAGCGCCTTACACCGAGACCTCGCACTCAATTCCTCGTTTTTGAAAAGAGACCTCCATGACCGGACGGACCAAATGAAAAAAGGTTTCAAGAATCAAAATGTTACGATTGGGCAATGGCGGGAAATTCACTCCCACGGCTTCACCGAACCTAGAACCCGAGGACGTCGCACATGACCGTAATCACGGCGGTGGCAATGATGATGCTCACAATACCGGTGACCACCGCCGACGTGGTCGCATCGCCCACCGCCGACGCACTCCGACCGCACCGCATGCCCCGCAGGCAGCCGGACAGGGCCACGAGGATACCGAAGACAAAACTGTGGAATAGCCCCACCCAGAGATGACGCAGATCAATCGCCGCTTTGGTTTGGGTGTAGTATTCCATCGCACTGATGTCGAGCATGGTCACACCGACGATAAGACCGCCGATGACGCCCATAAGGTCCGCATACAGACAGAGGAATGGCATCATCAGGGTGAGGGCGAGCATTCGCGGTAATACGAGGAATTCCATCGGAGAGATTCCCAAGGTCTTGAGGGCATCGATCTCCTCGTTGACCTGCATTGTGCCCAACTCGGCTGCGAAGGCGGCACCGGTGCGCCCCGCCATGATGATGCCCGTCATGATGGCTCCCATCACACGGACGATGGCGATGCCGACGAGGTCTGCGACATAGATCTGAGCGCCGAACATTCTTAGCTGCACGGCGCCTACAAAGGCGAGAATCAGCCCCACAAGGACGCTGATGAGGGTGACAATCGGCAGGGCCTCCACGCCGCTCGTCTGGAGAATCGAAACCAGGTCCGAGCGCTGGAAGCGGGCCTTCCCTGCGAGCATCCTCGTAAAGGCGACGGCCGCCTCCCCCAGAAACTCAAGCATATCAGCCGCCGAGCCGAGAAACGCCAGAGCATGGGAGCCAATCCTTGCGAAAAACGGTTCGGTCTCGGATGGCGGACCTTTCTTTTCGGGAACAGCCAAAGCCAGCCTCAATAAGCGCTGGACGCCCATTGGGAGCCCTTCACCAGTCACACGTATATCTCGTTGGGACGATTCGCGAAAGACCTTGATCAGAAAGGTCAGCAGGTTGCTATCCCATCCCTGCAGTGCCCGGGAGTCGAAGGTGATCTCGATCACTCGTGGTCCTGCCTCGAGTTCCCTTTGGATCTCGTCGATCGAAGGGGAGGGACCATCGATCTTCCAGCTGCCAAAAAGTTTGACCAGGAGGATGTCAGCCGACGGACGACTGACGCTCACCGCGCACCGTGCTGCGTCTTTTTCTGCTGAGGCTTCCACATTCATAGGTTCAACAGCCGCACCCGACCGCTCATTCTGCAATCAGATTCTTCCGGTACTGATAATAGGCATCTCTCACTGCGATGTAAGGATCCAAGGCAGCCTCCTTGAGGTCCTCGTACTCCCCGATCTGAAGCGACGTCTCATTCACCAAATCGACGCCCTTAATGGTGAACCACTCCGCCAAATCGAAGCTTACATAGGTAACCGGATCAAGGAAACGATCCCCCGCCCACCCGACGAAGTCTGTTGCCGTATAGGGACCCAGAAGCGGCCAATTCATGTAAAAACCGGGCGGCACCCCCCACACGGCCAAGGTTTGGCCGAAATCCTCCTGGTGTTTCTTCAGTTCCAGGCTGTGAGTCGCCACATCCAGGAAGCCGGCCATGCCGATCGTGGAATTCACGAAGAACCGCACAAACTCGTCACTGAACGACTGCGGCTTCCCTTGCAGAATACAATTGACGATTCGGATGGGACCCGCAAGGTTGTCAAAGAAGTTCCTGATGCCGACGCGGATCGGTTCAGGCAATACAAACCGATACCCTTCTGCGATAGGCTTGAAGAAGTAGAAGTAAAGCTTGTCGTTAAACCAGAAAAAGGCTCGGTTGACCGGCTCGAGTGGATCGGCGATTTGATCGATCTCCGCTTCGAAATCGTCAAAATCATCGAAATCCTCAAGCTCCTCTTCCTCCGGCGCGCCCAAGGCGGCATCGCTGGCGATCGGCTCGGATCCCTGGTCCGTGTCCTCTTGGAGCCGTGCAAATAGGGGTGGCGTCGCAGCGGCATCAGGTCCGGGGGCATCAGGAGCGACCTGAACCGAGGAGCACCCCGTGAGTCCGGCTGCCCCGATAAGAAGCGCTCCAAGAAACAGCCCCGCAACCCATGCATCGATAAACCGTTCAGAAAGACTCATACCGCCTCAACATCCCACATATCCGATGGAGCCTTCACCCACACACTGGCGATTACTTACGAGACTGTCGAAAAACCGGCTACAGAGAGGCTGATGGAAAATGCCCAGACGCAAGGCCTCCGAAATCCCGAGGAACGAGGCGTTATGGATTCCACCGTTTGAGGTTTGAGGTTGGAGGCATATAGGAAAGCATCTAAAGAGCCTTATCTTTCCTTTCCTTGATCCTCGCGCCTCGTGCCTTTTGGAACACCGCATTAACGAGGGATAAGGGTAACGCTGCGGATGGGCGTTTTCCGACAGCCTCTACAGGGCCATGAACTCCTCCGGTCGCGATCGACCGCCGACCAGCCGACCGAAGAGGGCGCTCCCGAAAGGCAGCGGAAGTGCCCGAATCGGCTTCACTTTTGACAACTATTATCATACATCGTCCACCGGCCTTTGTTCAAGGGCATTCTCCAACGCCAATCGGAGGCGAGGCCTCCAACTTATAAAGAGATAGTAGGTCGAACCCGACACAGACGGGCAAGTCCTGTCTGCGATGGTTGGGCCGAGCGTGGTAGGAGTTATTGGGGAGCGTTGCTTTGGCGGGGTTGCACTTTGATGCGAATGCTCTTAGGTTGATAGGGTTGTCGAATCGGAATCTTGATCAGCTGACCTTCAGCAAGGCTCATATCGACTGAAAGGCCGTTCATGAGCGCGGTCCTCTCCACGCTCCATACGCCGTCGACACGCCTCAGCAGTACGCTTAGACTCTCGCCTCGGTGGGCGGGTATGATCCGTAGGCGTGCCTCCATAATCTCGAAACGATCCGTCGACGATAGGGGTACAAAGCTCTGCACCGCGTCGGTAAAGATGCCGCGATAGCTGCTAAACCGAAGCATGGGGCTCAAGCCCATGATCTGGTACACGAGGCCACGATGGGCGATCCACGTCAGATCGAGACCCAGCTGACCCTCGGGGGTCTGCACCTTGACAAAGCTCCTGACCGCCGGAAGCCTGCCGATGACGGTGACTTCCTTGGCCGCAAGGAGATCCAGGTCCATCTGCTTGTCGAGTGCTTCCGCAACAATGAGGGGATCCTCGCCTATCCCGGCAATCAGGAGGATGAGCAAGGCATCCTCCGTGGGGGCCTGCGTGATGACGAAATAGCGGGTGTTCAGCGTGCGCCACCGCGGAGGCACACGCAAAGCGAAATCGAAGTCCGGATGGAGAAACCACCCGTCCTGAAAGAGGCCCTGAGCAGGATCATCGCCGATCAACAACCCGTCGAAGCGAGACAGGAAGTCGTTCCGATCCCGGGTAACCGTGCCGAGAGGGGCGACGGCGAGTCGGTCTGCATAGAGGGAGGTGTCCATGACCCTCACGGGTGTCGAAGGGTGTGTAGCGAAGAAACTGTTGAGTCGTGGTTTTTCTGAACGCAGAGCTTCTTCGCGCTCAAGGGTCTCTAAAAAGGTCGAAATACCGATCGGATTCCAACCTGAATCGGCCGCGATTTCCTGCCCCACGCGATCGGCCTCACGTTCCTGGCTACGGCTGTAGGGCGCAAGCACGAGATTGGCTGCGCTCTGGCCCAGTCCCGCCACCTCTTTGCCGAGCGAAGGGACGAACAAACCGGTTGCCAGGCCCGCAATGCCGGTCAGAATCGTAATCGGAGCGGTTGCGGCCGCGGCAGTCATTCGTTGAGCGGCATGGCGAGCCTCTACGTGCGCGATTTCATGGGCAATCACGCCTGCGAGCTCATCCTCCGAATTTACGAAGGGAAGCAAGCCGCGTGACACGTATACATGCCCGCTGGGCAAAGCAAACGCGTTCGGCTCGTCCATGTCGATGATCCGAAAGGTGTAATCGACATCACGACGGGGAGCATGTTCAACCAAACGACGTCCGACAGCATCCACGTACTTGGCTGCTGCCCAGGGCTCGCTGACCACCCCGAGGCCTTTTTCAATCTTGCGCGCCTGTTGGGCCCCAATCTCTTTCTCTTTTTCGACCGATATGAGCACGAACTCGGGTTGACCGCTGACCGGGTTCAGGGCACAGCCCTGCGCGAGTAACCCTAGAATGACGGCTCCCTTGAGCAAAAAGGATGTCAGCGAGCGAACCGATCCGCGGCGTGACGAAGGATGATGACCTTCCAGAACAGAATATACGAGGCGCGGAATTGAGAAAGACAGAGCCCTACTCATCATGTTTTTGGTGCCATTTGCGCTTCTTCGATGGTTATTGATTGCACTATGTTTGAGATGTATAATATAAGATTAAGCATTTGCGCTCGACACGCTATTGTGTCTCAGCAATTTGAGACGCGTGTTTCGGCGTTTGAAGTTTTCTAGAGCATTCTCTGTCCCTAAGTATTTATTGGGCCCTGAGAAATACGATTCCGTTCACGGTTTGACGCAAAAAGGGATGCCTCCTCCATATTGAGACGATCCTCGTTTGCAGGACCTATTTGAGGCCGATCCATTCTGGCCGAATGCCCGGCAAATCACGTTGCAGCAAGAAAATCTTATCGGAAGTGTAGTCAAGAACGGCCTCCTCGGCAAGCTCTCGCGTCTTGTTTCCGTCTCGCCCGGGCTGGTTATCGGGTGCGGTCTCGTCTTGGCTTTGCTATCCGCCCTCTACGCATTCCTCTTTCTCCGACTGAACACCGATCAAAATCGGCTGGTTTCCTCCAGGGTGCCCTTCTTCAAGACCTACCTCGAACACGTACGAAACTTCGGTGACCAGGAATATCTCTTCATCGTTATTCGCTCCCGCAACACGCCGGAAGGGAAGGAAAGGGCGATTGCATTTGCGGAGAAGATGGCGCAACGGCTGCGCAAACACCCGCATTTGATCCAGGCGATCTACTATCGAATCTCGGCAGCCGACTTTGGGGATAAGGCCCTGATGTTCGCCTCGCCTGAGGAAGCCCGGGTCCTCACGGACACCTTCATCTCCCTAAGTCCCCATTTGAACGCCTGGCTCAAGGACGGCAGCCTGGCGGGACTTATCGATCAGGGTGCCAGCCTCCTGGCCAACCCCCAGGGCGGCCTCACTGAACTAGATCCGGCGATGGGTCGCCAGGCCCTCGATTTACTTGGGGCGTTTGTCAAAAACATCGATCGGACGATTGCGGGCGAAGAATCCCTTCCGACCGTTTTCGATCTAGAGGAGACAAGGACCGAGTACTTCTTCACGAAGAACGGCCGGCTCCTGATCATGCGCCTGCTCCCGGCCAAGGATTTCAGCACCCTGGATGTCATCGGAAAACCTCTCAGGGTGGTGCGCGAGGCGCTCTCGGCCACACGCAGTGAGTATCCGGATGTCGAAGCTGGCCTCACGGGAAGGCCGGTGCTTCAGGCTGATGAGATGCTCACTACGGATAAGGATATGACCCGGGCGGCCATGATTGCGGTCATCTTGGTGGGCCTCCTCTTCATGCTTGTCCTGCACGGCTGGCTGCGCCCCCTGCTGGTTCTTATCTCCCTGGTGTTGGCTATTGCATGGACCTTCGGTTTCGCCACGTTGACGATCCGTGAGTTGAACCTGCTGTCGATGGTCTTTACACTCGTCCTGGTGGGGATCGGGGTCGACTTCGGCGTCCACATCGTCATGCGTTATGTCGAGGCAACCAAGAAGGGGCTCGGCGTGGAGGAGGCAATTCGGACGGCCCTGCTCAAAACCGGACCTAGTGTCATCCTCGGTGCCGCGACCTCGGTGTCCGCTTTCTTTTCCGTGCTCGGTTCCGACATCCTCGGGGTGGCGGAGTTAGGGCTTATCGGGGGAGCGGGGATCCTCCTGTGCCTGCTCGCCATGCTGACCGTTCTCCCGGCCCTGCTCCTGACCGCCGGGAGGAAGAACCTGTTTCCCTCGTCACAGCCGCGGGTCGTCGCCATGCCGATCCTCGAGCGCGTCTCGGCACGCCCGCGCCGTTTGCTCGTCCTCCTGACCGTCGTAAGCCTCGTGGGCTTGCCCGGCCTACTCAAGATTCGATTCAACTATAATCTGCTCGAGCTTCAAGCTCGTGGATTGGAATCCGTCTCCTATGAGCGACTCCTGCTGAAGGCCTCGGACGAATCCACCTGGTATGCCATCTTGACCGCTGGGAACCTCAAAGAGACGGCGAAGTTGGTCCAAAGGCTCGAGAAGATACCAAGCGTCGGGACGGTGGATAGCATCTTGGATATTATCCCGAAGGGGCAGGCAGAAAAGGCAGCCCTTTATCGGGAGGCCGCCAAGGCCTTAGATGCCATCTCACCGAGTGCTGTGGTGCCTGGGGATCCGAATCCGGATGCCCTGATTCAGGCCCTCGGCAACCTCGAAGGCGCCCTCGAGGAGCTGGAAGAAAAATTGTTTTCGGCTGGCGCCGGTGCCGAATTGGCCTCGCTCGACGAAAGCCTTAAACACATCAACAACGCTCGCGAGCAGCTTACGGAATACCCGCAGCGGGCCCTCCGGTTGACCACCCTCCAAAGACGGATGCGTGAAGATATCCTGAAGTCCGTGGAGAAGGCCAGGCGATGGCTTGATGCGAAATCCGTCGAGCCGGGCGACCTCCCGCCCTCACTCAGGCACATCTACGTTGGGAAAAACGGGCGAAACCAAATCAAGGTGGCCCCGCGCGAAGATGTCTGGGACTTTAAAAAGCTCGCACGGTTTGTTTCAGATCTTCGCGCGGTCGACCCCAATGTCAGCGGCGTTCCGGTCAGCGTGCTCGAATCTGCGCGTCTGACGCACCGGACCTTTTTGACCGCCGCGCTCTTGACGGTTGCGCTGGTAAGCCTTATTCTCTGGCTGTACTCACGGTCCCTTGCCTATGTGGCTCTGACCCTACTTCCCTTGGGGGTAGGTATACTGTGGCTTTTGGAGCTGATGGGTTGGATCGGCTTGAACTTCAATCTGGCTAATTTTTTTGGTGTCCCGGTCCTTATCGCCATTGGTGTTCACGGCGGAGTCCACCTTCTTGCGCGCTGGAGAGAGACCAACGGCCGTGGAGATCTTTTCGGTACCAGCACACCGACTGCCGTAGCCTTGAGCTTCGCAACGACGATGATCGGTTTTGGTGGTCTTCTTTTTGCGCATCATCGGGGGCTGGCCAGTCTTGGGACCGTGATGGTACTCGGCTCTTTTACCAGTGTCCTGGCCTGTCTTTTGGTCCTTCCGGCGGCCTTGAAACTTCTCAACCATCACGCCTCACGCTCACGGAGTGAATCGTAGCTAAAATGCGGCGCACCTTTTTCATCTGCCTGTTTTTTCTCTTCGCACTGAGTCGACCGCAACTTGCAGCGGCTGTCGACGGCATTGCTTTTGCGATCATTCAACCCGGCCAACCGGGAACGCCTGAGGAGGCTCAGCCTGTCATGGACGAGCTGGCCGTCTATCTGGGAGAAAGACTGGGAACAAAATCACCCCTGCGTGGGACCTATTTCAATGATCTGAAAGAGGCCCTTGCATTTGTCGAGCGCACGCCTCCCAAGTGGGCAATCGTAAGTCTCGATTTTTTTGCCGAAGAAGGCACCCGCCTGAATTTGACGCCCATCGCGTCTACGCGACCCAGTGGATTCGACAAAGACATCTGGCGGCTGGCTGTGCATCGGGATGCGCCGGACGGTTGGCAGACGCTTCAAGGCAAGGCCTGGGGCACCATGCTCTTCGACCAGCGAGCCGCAGCCTGCCTCGCGTTTGGAAAAAGTCCTGACGCTCTTCCCTTTCGTCTCGTTGGGACATTTCGTCCCCTCAAGGCCCTGCGTGCCACCGCGCGCGGGAAAGGGGCGGGTGTCGTGTTGGATCGGATGCAGTACGAGGCGATGAAATCGCTACCCTTGGCTAGCAAGATCAAGATCATCCATACCAGCGCTGAACTCCCGACCAGCCCGGTCGTCTCCTTTGGCTCCCCTGACGACTTCATCCGCAAGCTGGCCGAAGTGCTCCTGAAAATGAAGGACGATCCGGAGGCAGGTCAACTTTTGCAGCTTTTGATGACCACTGGATTTGGTCCGCCGGACCCGGCCTTGTCCACAGTGAGTTTGGGACCGAATGGGGAATGCACGCCCTAATCTAATCGGAGCACTGCTTATCTGCGCTTTGAGTGCCTGCGCCCAGGTACCGGAGAGACGGGACTTTGTCCTTGAGCGAACTGCAGGGGAAGAGTACACGCTTCTTGCTGAGGGTATCTACCTCTGGGAGCCTTGCACGCGCTCAGAGGCCGAAGCGTTTGCGGCTGAGGCTGGAACCGACGGTCTGGCCGCGGTGAGGGCCGCCTCCTGCTATCTCCTCTTGGTGACCGAGGAGACTGACGAAGCGAAGCGTCTGGCCGACGCAAAACGAGGTCGCAGGTTGGCCGAGGAGGCGCTGAAGATTTATCCGGAAAATGGGGGAGTCCATTATCTGGCGGCCTATCTGACGGCTCTCGAGGCCCAGAACGATCGCGTCCGGGGACTCAGCCTCGTACCGATTATCGAGCAAGAGGCATTGGCGGCAGCCAAGTTCAACCCCAAAGTGGACCACGGCGGGCCCGACAGGATGCTAGGAGAATTGTACCTGCGAGCGCCTGGCTTCCCCATGAGCGTGGGGGATCCGGCCAAGGCCGTGGTTCACTATCGCCGCGCTCGAGATCAGGACCCGAGCTACGCGGAAAATCGGCTGGGGCTGGTTGAGGCGCTGATGGCTGAAGATGAACTCAAGGAGGCCTGCGATGAGCTGAGGGCGTTATTGACCGAAATGCCGCCTCAAGCTGAGAACAAGGAGAACTGGACGAAGGCTCTGGAACTCATGAAGCGGATGTGCGCAGACCTCGAATTTGAGTAACTTCAACATACTCCGGTAGTTTCTCCTTAGCGACATCGCCATCCTCTCTATGGTCCCGAACTCAGGCGATCGTCTCCAACCTTGCCCGAGACGTCCACTCCAAACGGGCAGATCGCTAAAATCCAAATGAAGTCAAACACTTGACAGCACCCCCGTTGCATCTTGTGCGCACGGACGCAAAATGCCATTTAACTAATTGAAAATACTATAGAATTATTTTTGGCATGTTCTTTGCTGTTTCATGTGCAGTTCGTGCAATCTCTTTCCATTCAGCTTACCCCCTCAGCGTCGGATTTTGGTGGCAAAGACTCCCGACCGCAGCGTCGCCCATTCGGTACTCTCCACCGCTAAAGTGGACGCGCCTTTTTCCCGGGCCTGGCTCTGCACCAAGCATCTGGACCGGAGGACCTCATGGCAAAGATCGTCTATAGGCATGAGGGCGTACACGGGGAGTTGAGCGCCCTTATTGAGGGATACCTCTACGGCCTTGGCGAGGTATGTCATACCCTCTTCGGGTCACAGGGTGAGGCGGCCATGTACCAGGCCATTGGCGGCTATTTTCTGCATTATCTCGAACGAAAGATGAACATCGTCTTTCGTGAACTCGATCCCTGGCGAAGATATTGCCGAATCGTGGAGGTTTTCACGAGATACGGCTTTTACACCCGCGTGGAACTCGAACAGATCGGCGACGATGCATACTGGATGTTGGAGTCGGGGCAGTTTGCGGGAGAGATCTGGGAAGAACAACAGGCCTGGGAGCGAGGAACCCCGCCCAGTCCTTTGTGGTCGGTCATTTCCTTTTCCCTGGCGGAAATCAAGTATCGGATCGTGCTGGACACGGTTGAGTACGATCAAGAGGCGCAGGGATACCGAAGTACATTCCATTTCGAGAAGAACGTCCAAAGGGATAGCAACGTGATCGAGAGAGCCAAGACCGAAATCAAGCGCGCCATGTTGCCGATTTGCTCCAACTGCAAGAAAATTAGAGATGAAAACGGCACCTGGCAGGACCTGGCAGGGTACGTCAAGACCCACTTTGATGCTCATTTCACCCACGGTATTTGTCCAGCCTGTAAGGAAGAACTCTATCCTGAGCTGTATGCAACCACCCCCAGGATGCCCAAACGGCTTGTCTCGGGAGGCCCACAGGAACGAGAAGCCGCCATTGCAGCCTTTGCCCTGCCCGCTCTTGGCGGTGGCGTCCCCGCCAGCGGGCCAGGAGAGCGGAGATCTGGGCGCGAACGACGAAGTGGCTCCGAACGCCGAAAGCGTGTTCAAGGGCCTGGGATGGTGGAGTTGCGAAGCGGCAGGGATCGACGCAGCGGGTTTGATCGGCGGATTACTGCTGCCTGAGCGCCCTCACCCAGCCTCGAAGATGACGACTGCTTACCAGCGGCAACTGATTTCCGTGAAAATCCTGGGACAGACCTTCATTCGCAACCTATCCTGTGCTCAGGTGCCCCCTGCCGCTTGCCGCAGGAGTTTGCCCGCCTCGGGAGGGGGTGGCCAGATTAATCGCTGGGTAACTTCATGAAGTCAGTACTCGAATTTGACATTTTGAGATTCTTCGATGTCTATTCGCCCGGCCATTGCATTAAAGTATCAACGACCCCAATCACGAACCCTTAGGCCTTGCCTTACCACCCAACCCGGGAGTTGGTAAGCAAAGTCGTCTTGGTTGCTGGGATCCTTCGGAACCCGTTTCCTTTGTTCCTGTCTGGAAAGAACGCCTTCCGAGCGGCAGGTCAATTGACATTCCGCTTGAAGATGTTATCTTTTTGCCGCATTACGTGTGGGTTTCGAGGGAGGGGTCATGTTTCTACGACCGTCCAGCCAAGACGGAATTCGCGGCAACGGGTCCAAGGTCTTTCAGTGCAGGTCATGTGGTGGCTTGATCACGCATTCCGATCGATTGATCCGGATTGCCGGGGCAAATCGCCACCTTTTCATGAATCCTGCTGGGTCGGAATGTGATTTCCATACCTTCTTTGCCTGTCCTGGTGCCGTTGCGCTGGGCGACGCAACCGAATATCATTCTTGGTTTTCCGGTTACGATTGGCGCATGGCCGTCTGTAGCCAATGCGGCCAGCACCTCGGTTGGTACTATGAGGCCGTCTCAAGATTTGAGCGGCCCAGGGAGTTTTGGGGAATTCTGCTCACGAATATCAGCACCGGCTGAGGACCGTGGCGCCACCCTGCGCGGCGACACCCATCACATTTTTTGGCTCTCCCTCCATAGATCCGAATCTCGTGTCCGCACTCTTTTCCGATCAGGCTCACGTATCACGATCTGGGTGGCAAGTAACATCCTGTTGAGCTAAGACCGCTCTGTCAAAGGAGATCCGAAGCATGTCTGCCAAGTTCGAGGAAGTTTCGGTAGAACAACTGCGCGTGACGATTGACCCACAATCCCTCCCCTTTGAAAATACCGAGTCGCTTGAACCACCCGGAACGCCTGTCCTGGGCCAGGAAAGAGCCAGCGATGCGATCGCATTCGGGATCGGTATGAAGGAGGACGGATACCACATCTTTGTAGCGGGCCCGCCGAAATCCGGCTTGACCTATATCACGCGGACCCATCTCGAGGAACAAGCTAAAAAGGAGCGGACACCTTCGGACTGGTGTTACGTTTACAACTTCAAGGAACCCGACAAACCGAAGAACCTGAGGCTATCAGCGGGACAGGGGAAGCAACTCAAACGCGACATTCAGGAGTTCATCAAGACCCTACAAACGAAGATTCAAGAACTTTTCGATAGCGAAGACTATCGCGCCAAAGAACAGGAAGTCCACCAGGCCTTTGAAAACAGGCGCCGTGAGATTCTTGACAAGCTCTCCGACATGGCTAAGTCCGAAGGCTTCCTTCTGCAGATTTCTCAGGTCGGGATGGTAATTGTCCCCGCGACAAAAGAAGGCCAACCCATGGGCCAGGAGCAGCTCGCTGAGATGGAGGATGCGGATAAGAAGGCCCTAAGAGAAAAGAGTGACCAACTCCAGAGCAAGATGAAGGAGTCGATCCATAAGATCCGTGAGGCGGAAGAGGACTTCAAAAAGCGCCACTCGAAGCTTGACGGCGAAATCGCCCTTTCCGTGGTCGAGCAGCTTATGGGAGCCTACCGCGACAAGTACAAAGATGAGCCGGACGTGGTCGAACACCTGACGATGATCCAGGAGGATATCCTTGAGAATATCGACGACTTTAAGAAGAAGCCGGAAGATCAACAACCGGCTATCCCACAGTTTCCCGTGCAACCCAAGGAGTTAGCCCACAAGAAATATGACGTCAACGTCTTGATCGATAATTCTGAAACTGAAGGCGCACCGGTCGTTATCGAATCCAACCCTACCTATCCGAATCTCTTCGGCACGATCGAGCGGCAAGCCTGGTTCGGAGCTCTTTTTACGGATTTTACCATGATCAGACCGGGCGTCTTGCACAGGGCCAATGGGGGCTATCTCCTCATGAAAGCCATCGATCTGCTCAAATGGTATCTTTCTTGGGAAGCCCTGAAACGCGCGCTTCGAGACCGTGAGATCCGGATTGAGGACCTGGCGGAACTATACGGCGTCTTTAGCACCAAAACGATCCGGCCCGAACCGATCCCCTTGGATGTCAAGATCGTCCTCACGGGCAACCCCTACCTCTTCGAATTGCTCCATTACTATGACGATCAGTTCAAGAAGCTCTTCAAGGTCAAGGCCCATATGGATGACCGGATGGAGCGCACGGAGGAGAATATTCTCCAGAGTGCTCGCATGATAGGGAGCTTCTGCTGTGACCAAAATGTGCGCCACCTTGATCGGACGGGAATGGCGCGTGTCCTGGAGTACAGCCTCGAGCGAACCGAGGACCGCGAGAAGCTTTCCCTGGAGCTCGGCAACGTCGCCGATCTGATTAAGGAAGCGAACTACTTTGCGGGCCTTGCGCAGGCCGACTTTATCCGCCGTGAACACGTGGAGCAGGCGATCCAAAAACGGATCTACCGGTCGAACCTCGTCGAGGATAGGATCAAGGAACTGGTCGAAGAAGATGTGCTCTGGATCGAAACCGATGGTAGCAGGGTCGGCCAGATAAACAGCCTGTCTATTCTCATGACGGGCGACCATGAATTCGGCAAACCCAATCGGATCACTGCAACCGTCTCCGTTGGACGAGAGGGCATCGTCGCTATCGAGCGTGAATCAGAGATGAGCGGCAGTATGCACACGAAAGGCGTCATGATTCTTTCAAGCTTCCTCAAGGAACGTTTCGCCCACAACAAACCGGCCTCCATCACGGCCACACTCTGTTTTGAGCAGAATTACAGCTTGGTCGAGGGAGATAGCGCATCGAGCACGGAGCTATTTGCGCTTCTCAGTGCCCTTGCAGATATTCCCATCTATCAGGGCATTGCCGTCACCGGCTCCGTGAGCCAGAAGGGAGAAGTCCAGCCCATTGGCGGAGTAAATCGCAAGATCGAGGCCTTTTTTGACATCTGTAAACACAAAGGGCTTAACGGCCGGCAGGGTGTCATTATACCGGCTAAGAACGTCCGCAACCTCATGCTCAAACAAGAGGTCGTCGAGAGTGTCAAAGCCGGGCAATTTCATGTCTGGCCGATTTCCACCATCGAAGCAGGGATTGAGATCCTCACCGGAATGCCCGCCGGGACCATCCAGCCTGACGGAACCTACCCTGAAGGCACGCTCTTTCGCAGGGTAGACGAAAGAGTCTGCGAGATGGACGAGATCGTCAGGAAATTCGCTCACGAGGAAGAGGGTCCGGAAAAGGAAGACGCCCCAAAGGAAGGGTAAAAGATGGCATCTGAAGAGATGATACTCGTTAAGGAGGTCTACCTCAAATCGGAGCCGAATGCCGGAAATATGGTTATGCTTAAGGAAAAGGCCGACTCCGAACGATATGTCACGATCTTTGTCGGAGATTCCGAATTCGCAGCCATCGCCAAGGAAAAGGGCCTTGTGGATCCAAAGCGTCCTCTGACCCATGAACTCTATCTTGGAATCCTGGACAAGACCGACATAGCGTTCCAGCGGATCGAGATCACTGCCATCCATGAGGATACCTACTATGCCGACGTGGTCTTGAGCGCGGGCGGGGCAGAACATCGCATTGACAGCCGACCCAGTGACGCGCTGGCACTCGCTTTGAACAGGAAGATGCCGATCATGGTTCATCGGAGCTTGTTTCGGCGTGAGTTAACCCAAGAAGAAATCAAAGAGTACGAAGGCCTCGTCAAGCACGTGAAGTTCTAGCCTCGTGTCAATCCATGCGACCAGGATGCAGCTGGGCTTGGATATTGCATAGCTCAAGCTCCACCGTTCTTATGTCTGCTGATCCCTTTGTTCTTTTCACGCTACTTCGATATAGGTCCAAAACGGCATGACATACTCTGTTGAGGTCATCAAGGAATTAGAAAAGACGGTTCGGGAGGCAAAGCTTCATAGACCCGGGCGTATTGGGCATTACGACCCCGGTGACCAACTGGAATACCAGCTGACCGGTGTCGAGGAAGGTAGCCAGGCTCAGGCACGGCTGGCCGTGGAGGATTTTGTGGGGGGCGGGTTCGCCGGGCAGGTTTATCGTGTCCGAATCCTGGATCTAAAGGGTGAACCTGTCGCCGGCCTTACCGTCGGCGGCGTTTATGCCCTGAAGATCCTGATTCCGCCGAGCTCCTTCGCCAAGTTCTTTCGCGACGCCCTTTTCTGGGTGGGATTCCAGGGACCCTTTCAGCTTCAAGTGAACCCCACGGCGGGCCGGGCCGGCGCCCTGTGGCAAAAATTCATCCGACGAGGCGCAAAGCTCACATTTGGTGACGAGGGCGCGGTCGTCGATATTTACGCCACCCTTGTTGACCACGACCTGGGCAGCTGCGGCGAACTCAGCGAATGGGTTGCCGGCCGGACTTGGCGATTGGAGGCTGATGAGCGACTCGATCTGCTCAAACGCTGGTTGAAGGGACGACAGGTCGATGCAGCTCGGCTCGGCTCCCCAGAGTATCGCGCCAAACGGGAATTCATGCGACGCTTTGTGCAGCTCGTGCACCAGATGGGATGCCATGAGTTCGCTCGACAGTATGAATGGTCTACCTGCAAGAGCCAGCCAAATTGCCTCAAGCGGTTGGGCACTGAAGATCGCCCTTCAGAAGGATTAGTGGCTGTTGATTTCCGGGCCGGTCTGGCCCTCTTACCGTTCCTGCCGATGAGCCCTGGCGACTTCGCACTGATATTCAAAGGACTCCTGCGCGGCAGTATTGTGCAATTCGATCGGGGTGATCTCACTAAACTCGATCAATTCGTGGCGACCCATCAGGCTGAGTTCGCCGATACGGCACCAATGCTTGCAGAATTGAAGGCGGCTGAGGACGCGTACCGGAATTCCCTGCCCGATATCACCCATAATCACCTGCGACTGCTCTATAGTCGGAGCTTGTGGTCGTCTATTTTCTCCAGCTTTGTGACCGGATGGGGGATTCGGAATCTGATCGACAAGACATGGGATGGGCGCTTTCGCCAAAGACGGTTCCTTGCCCTCCTCTTCCTCCTCATCGGAATCATTCCGTTCCTGGGTCGGTTTTTGAGAAAGATCTGGTGCCGGCCGGACTGGCGCAAACACTACCGTGAGGCCCTGACGAGCCCGAATTATCTGAAACGTGCCGTGCGGGCAAGGGCGTCTGAGAACGTGATCGTGTGGTATCGAGCAGGACGCATGAATGGTGAGCGCGCCTTACGGGTGGCACGGCAGGTTTGGCGCCTTGCCTACCATGTACCCCTATCCTGGCTGCCGCCGAGGCTGCATCGATTTCTGACCGACTGGCAATTTGCCAAGGAAAGGCTGTTCTATCTCACCGTACGGCCCGTTCGACTCTATTTCGACGCGAACCTCCGTGAGCAGTGGCTTCGCGAGATGGTCGCCGCGGGGCAGAAGAATCAGCTCCTGACCGAGGAGGACGCCAAGGTCATCACCGCACAGATCAAGGAGCCGTTTATTCAAAAGTATCTCAAGAGCCTGGCAGTACATGTCTGTACGCTACCGGTGACCCAGATCGTGTCCCTGATGTTGGCTGGAGCCTACGTGCTCCTGAACCCTGACCTACCTCGAGCGCAAGCGTGGGCCATCGGATTGGGGATTATCGCCCTATTTCAGGTCGTGCCGATCTCGCCCGGCTCTCTCGTGCGGGGTCTCTACGTGCTCTATCTGGTTGTTCGCGAACGAAACTTCAAAGATTACAATATCGCCGTCTTTCTTGGTTTTTTTAAATATATCGGCTACCTGGCTTTTCCCATTCAGATGACCTACCGCTATCCGGCCCTTGCCCGTTTCATGGCGGGTCATTGGGCAACAGAGGCCGTGCACGTCGTGCCCGTTTTCGGCGAACGGGGGGCCCTGCTGGAGCATGGCATTTTTCAGCTTTTTTATAACTGGCCCCTAACCTTGAGACGTCGAATGCGGAAGCGCAGCCAGCTGCGCGCTACGATGGTGCCAAGATACTGGCATATGGCCCTATGTGCGATTGCCGCGGCAGGGCTATTTACAGTGCTGGATGTGGGCTATCTCAAAAGCGCTGGTACTCTCCCGGGACTCAAAGAAATCTGGGCGCCAGCCCTTCTGGTTCCGTTGCTTTGTGGTGCCGTGGTGACTTTAGGCGCCGGTGGCGCGGCGTTTCGTGAACGCATCCTCGGCGCAGCCGCCTGCGGCACCTCGGTAGGTGTCATATATACGGCCGTATCCACCATTCTGGGCTCTGGGGAGCTGGGCACCGGCGAAGTGGTGACCGAGCTTCTCTGGAGAGTATTTGTGTTCGGCATCTTCTCCGTCGTCGGCACTCTGTTGACGGAATTGAGGCTGCCGGAACCCAGCACGGGTTGAGTCGACGGAAAGGCCTTTCTTAAAAGCTGAAGCGGATTACCTCCAAAGTGGAAAATCCCTTCACACTTTTTACCCGCCTCCACGCCATACCGTCTAAGCTATTAAAACCACTACCTAAACAGTCTCATGACGTACTGGGCATCCGGTATGAAGATTGCTCAGCGCCATAGGGAATGGTTCCACGGCATCACCGAATGCGGAGGTCGATATGCCCCTGCCCCTGGGTCACGCAGCGATTGGATGGACAACTCATACTCTCATTGGTCGGAAGCAGCCTTCATTATGGAATTGGCGCAAGGCCCTCTTCATCACACTTCTTGCAAATTTGCCCGACATAGATATCGTCGCTGGCCTGATGCTGTACGGGAACGGAAGCGCCCTTCACCGGGGCCCCACCCATAGTCTTCTGTTTGCCCTCCTGACAGGTCTCCTGTCAGCGAACGTCTGGCGCCTCGGCCGATTTTTTCCACGGGTGGATTTCCGCATCTGTTTCTCGCTGATCCTCTCCCACGTGCTGGCCGATCTCTTGTTGACCAGTGCACCGATATCCTTTTGCTGGCCATTTGAGGTCAATTGGAGCCTTGGTCATACCGGATGGGCGGACATATTCAACTCGATCCTCTTTGATTCCTTCCAGGACGCCGGTATCATCATAGGCTGCGTGGCCGTACTCCTTTTCAGTAACCTCGTAAGAAGGAAACGCTTCTTCAGGACAATCGGAGCGCAGGCGCTGCTCAGAAGGAGGGCGAGGGCCGATCGATTGGCTACCTAGTGAGTCACCTCTCCCTTCCGCATCGGGCATCTCGCCCAAGGCGGATAAACTTGGCAAAGGCGAGTGAACGGCCCGAAATAGACAAGCAGCTTTTGTTAAAGTAACGAAACCAGGTTCCGATAAGATCTGTATGCCCTAATGAGCCCCTCAGCCGTCATTCCGGCCCACAAAATGAGCCACGTGTACGAGGAGCTCACTTGAACCGAAATCAACTACAAACATGTTAACAGACCGGCAAAAGACATATTTTCGAGACATGCTCACGCATCGCCTGAACGAGCTCCTGACGGAAGGAAACCGGACCCTCAGCGGGATGAGCGATCAGGGCGACCGTCTTCCCGATCCTTCCGACCGCGCCACCATGGAGTCAGAGACGAGCTTCACACTCAGAATCCGCGATCGCGAGCGTCATTTGATCGGAAAGATAAAAGATGCCTTGACTAGGATCGAAAACGGCACTTACGGCGTATGCGAGGAATGCGAGGAAGAGATCTCTGAGGCCCGACTAAAGGCCAGGCCGGTGACGACCCTCTGCATCGCATGCAAGAACATTCAAGAGAGGACTGAAAGGTCCGCCAAAATCCGACTCACCCCATAAACATCACAATATCATCCTATTAGGCTGCAAAGCGAAACGCTCTGCGGCCATTTGCATTTTTTGGCACAGACCGATACTCAGCACAGACCCTGCTTACAGGGCTTAATGCTTTCTTCCTATCCTGCCATTTCTCAAAAATAAGGCCTCAAAACAGACGTCCTACCTATAGCCTTTTATGCCGTTCTCCTTCTAATGTGTACGTAGCCGCTTGATCGACCTGAGCAGGACGCGCTACGGATCAAGGGAGCGAGGAAGTTCGGTGTAAAAGACGTATGCATCATCACATTATGAGACCGCAGAAAGGTTCTGATGCCTGCGATTGAATCTATTGAACAGTGGCACGATAACGGTGGCCGACGGCTGGGCTTTGACAACCGCCAATTCATCTACGATGCCCATATCCCGGAAAGACGGCTAGGTCCGGATAGGAGAAGCGGCTCTGATCGGAGAAGTGGCCTATCAGATCGTCGATCGAGCAACCGACGGAGAGCCGGCCAGGAACGAAGAGCCTCAACCAGTTAATCAGGTCCCGAGTCTAGGCCCCGGTATTAAGGGTGCGCCTGCGCTCATGCGCAGGAGTACGGCAGAGATATATGGCCGCCAGAAATGACATTGCCGAGCAAAGGCAGCACAAACGATTTCAGGCCAAAAACGGCGCGTTTGCCCTGCCCAAGGCATCTGTGAATACGCTGGGTCAAATCGTAGACATCAGCCAAGGAGGCCTTGCATTCAAGTACATGGCCTGGGGTGAGCAAAGCAATGAATTCTCTGAAATAGACATCCTGTTTGCCGAGCGCTTTTTCTATCTCCAGAACGTGCCTTGCAAGATCGTTTCAGACTCCGAAATACCCCTTCGGAATCCCTTCAGTTCGATCAAGATGAGGCGCTTGAGTGTGGAGTTCATGGCCATGAGCCCCAAACAGCGTTCCGAACTGAGGCATTTTATCAATAACCATACGTCTCGTGAGGTATAGCCAGAAGACCAAAATAGTGACATGAAGAGCAAGGGCAATATCGGCCGCCGGAGGGCCATTCTATCAACAAGGAAAACACTCGTTCTTCTCTTCTGCTCGCTCATGCTTATACCGGCCGGCTGCATGCCTGTGGCTACGGAATACCGGCTTGATGGTTTTCACTATTTCCACAGAAGTTTTGCCCAGATCGAGGAGGATCCCGATCTCTATGAAGTGATTGAACTGGAAAAGGTCAGGGTCTACATCGTAGGCCAACGCAAGTTGTTCAAGTGGGAAAGAGCCGCGGCCTACGGATCCCCTTTACAGGGTTACGCGACCGACCGGAACGAGATTTTCGTCTTCGGCAAACGGGTCGGAAATCAGATCATCGTCGATCAATCCATCCTGGGGCATGAGCTGAATCACCTGCTCAACTTCAGCAATCCGAGCGTCGCCAATCCGGACGAGCTCACCGAGTTGGGGCTGTAGACTCCTATTTACATCCTCTGTCGCGCCCCCCGGCCCACAAGGGCTCGCCTGTTCCGTGCCTCGTCACGGACACCCTCCACGCCCTAACGGATTGTTATAACCCGTGAATTTCAAATATAGAGCCGACATCCGGAGCCGCGATTGATGGCCCTTTCCTCTCGGACCTATTGACAACCGTAAAGGAATTCGACTTAAATGTCGGAATCTCGTATGAAACGTCATGAAATGGGGTCTGTAATACCCTATTGCCCGGCCATGGGGGTCTCTTTTCAAGAAACGAAACGTTATCCGCTCGAACGCTGAAGAAGCTTGCAAGCCGTTCGGCCCCGAGCTCACGGCCGAG
>CAZAGT010000051.1:0-14319 GCA_964484515.1 uncultured Desulfobacteraceae bacterium
AGTAGAGGGTGGTCGTCTTGCCGCTACCGGTGGGACCGGTGACAAGGATCAGACCGTAGGGGCGATAGATGCAGCGTTTGAGGGCATCAAAGGTCTCGGGGTCAAATCCCAACTTGGTCAAGTCGACATTGAGGGCGCTCTGATCAAGGATCCGCATGACAACCCCCTCTCCAAAAAGGGTGGGCAACGTGGAGACCCTGAAATCGACGACCTTCCTTTTGCCGATGCGCATCTTGATCCGCCCGTCCTGCGGGACCCGTCGTTCTGAAATATCCAGCCCCGATAGGATCTTGATCCTTGAGATAAGACCGTTCTTGATGCTGAGGGGCAAGTTCATCGATTTGAAAAGGGAGCCGTCCACACGGTATCGCACCTGGAGCGATTTCTCAAAGGGCTCGATGTGGATATCGCTGACCCCGTCGTTGACGGCCTTGATCATGATCCCGTTGACCAACTTGATGATCGGCGCATCACCGGCCGAGAACTCGTCTCCGTCCTGATCGTCATCCGGGGATTCAAGCTCCATATCGCCAGCGGCCTCAGAGACCAAAGATCCGAAGTCCTCGACCTGGGTTACGGGCTCCTCTTCCCCTTCCTCTTCAACCTTGTCAAAGAAGCTATTGTACTCCTCCTCACTAATGTTGTAATGTTTTTTGTACGCATTGATGATGTCGCTTTCGGTGGAAACGAATACCATCAGGCCCATCCGGACCTCACCCTGCAGCTCTTCTACGGCAGTGGTGTCGGTCGGTTCGGCCATGGATACCTCGAGGGTCTTATCCTTGGTTCTCAAGGGAAAGGCCAAGTGCTTCTTTGCCACGTCATAGGGGAGGAGCTTGAGGGCCGCTGGGTCCGGGGTCATCTTGGATATGATAACGGCGGGGTAGTTGTGGATTCGGCTCAGGGCGTTGACGATGGTCTCTTCGTCAATATACCCTAACTTGATGAGGATGCTGCCGAGTCGGCCCTGGTTCTTCCTTTGATAATTCAGGGCCTCCTGGAGCTGACCGCTCGTAATGTAACCCTCTTTACAGAGTATTTCGCCGATCCGAACCTTGCCCTTACCCGACTGATCCTTGACGGTGGCGCTCAGACTCGACTTCTTGGACGAAACGGAACGGAGATGTGATGCGTTTTCCTTTGGCATAGGTTCGCTTACGGCCTCATGAACATCGGTATCGTTTATCGATTCAAGAAAAGGGCTCTGTCAGATTCCGCGGCCATTTCTTGGTAAAGGGTCCGAGCGGATGATGCCGGCCTCACACGATTGAAGGCCCCTTTTCAGACATCTTCGAAGCCCTTGGACGGGAGAAACCGGGTGGCTGCATAAATTCGTCCTCTTCTGCTCGGATCTCCAGGTCGAGGATATGACTCCCCTGATGAAAACCGTCCTCCACTTTCCATTTATATCTAACCATACCCTCGAGGACCAGAAGCCCTGATTCACCGTAAAGGGTAATTTCGGGAATTTGTTCGCCCCGCTCAAGGAGGGTCACGAGGTCGTCTTCCTCCGGGCTCACCAGCAGACCGAGCCCGCATGCGGACCAACTTATGACAGGCAATTCGTAGATTCGAGGCCCACGGGATTCGTCGGTAATCTGCAATACGGCCGAGAACGGCCTCCACTCGCCATCGTCGAATCGATTGGTCCCGTCTCCCTCCTGCAAGGCGACCGATTCAGGGAAATCCAGGGTGAGACCATCATGAGGATAAGGACTGCTGATCCCTTGATAATGGGTGCGGAATCGCCCCCCATAGGCGTGGATTCCGAATCGGATGTCGACCTCGGGGAAGTCTTGGATAAGGTCGTCACCCTGTTTGGGGGTAAGATCCTCGATGAGTAGCCTCAGGCTGCCGCCTGGCCCGTCGGACGGCCTTTGGGGCTCAAGCGCCGGCAAAATCGCCAAAAGCTTGGAAGAGCAGGGGAGCCCGACGCGGCGGATATGCACCACGAGATCTGCCCGTTCCGAGATCAGCGCCTCCATGATCCCTTCAATATCTTCCGGTTCTTGAATCTGAAACCAACCCATTCATAGCCTTTGGGGGGATAAGCTCATCGAAATTTTGATATCCTTATCATCGGTAGTTCGATGCCATTCCTTGAGCTCAAAAGCGTGACTTTTCGCATTTTCATGGCGCCCCCGCACCTGGTCTTCAGACGCGATTTCTGATATTGTCTCGGGCACCTAACGACGTCGATCGCGGGGCGCGTGCCTCCCGGCTGCCGCATGCGTTGCTGCGATTCCGGCCCTGAGGCCGAACGTCAAAACCGTTTACGGATCTGAGGTGATTCAAGAAGCGGCGCTTCCATGACCGGGCCTTGAGGTATCTGAGACCTCCTTTCAAGAAGCGTCAAAGAGGTGCTAGTCAGCGCCGCCTCTTGCCGCGGGGCGGCCACGTTGATCGACCGGGAAACCCCATGAAGTGAGTACATGAATTTGGCATTTTCAGATTTTCGTCGCCTGTTCGAATTAAGGCTTTAACGACCTCATTTCATGGAGTTTCCTTCGAGCCATAGCCTATGATTCCAACCACGGAAGAATGCCTGGACCTGATGGTGACGTATCAGATGAGGGCCAATATCAGGGCCCATTCCCTCGTGGTCGAGAGAGTCGCCCGTGTCATATCACGGGGACTTCGAGAGGCGGGGGTTCCCCTTTCGCTACGCAAGGTCGCAGCCGGCGCGTTGATGCATGATATCGCCAAGACGGCATGCTTGGGTACGGGCGGTGATCACGCAGCCAAGGGGGCCGAGATATGCTCACGGCACCATTTTGAAGAGATTGCTGAAATCGTGGGGGAACACGTGCGATTACGAAACTACCAACCGAAGGGTCCGATTAGCGAGAAGGAAGTCGTGTACTATGCGGACAAGAGGGTTAATCATGATCGGATCGTCAGTTTAGACGAACGGCTCGATTACTTGCTGCAGCGCTATGGCCGGAACGAGGCTCGGCTTCGTCGCTTGATCGGAGACAACTTTGAATTGTGCAAAAAGGTGGAGAAGAAACTCTTCGCTCGGCTCAGCTTTCGCCCTGAGGACCTTATCGGGCAGGTAGGCGGCTAGGGTTTCCAACTAATCTAGGTCGGTCTGGTCTGGGAGGGCGCAATCGGAGCGAGATGAATCACCCACGATAAAGCGAACTTCACACCTCTCGAAAGCCCCAAAAAGGATACTCCAGCACGAATTCGGCAATCTTACCGGGGTTGCTTTCGCGGCTCGCCACCAGCCAGAGGACCCCTTTTCGCTCATGGGTCGAGACCGTATCGAAGGGATCCCAATCCGGCAGGAAGACCATGGCATTATCGGCGCTATATTCGATGTCGCCCGATTCCTTGAAGCTCCCCAAATCCGGTTTCTTACTATATTGTCCGCGCTCGCCGCGTGATAGCTCAGAAACGACTAGAAAAGAGACATCCTGTTCATCCCGGATGGCTTCCATATGGCGAAGCCATTCATCGATGCCGGTTCGTCTTTCAGACAGATTCTTGAAAGGCAGTTTATGAAGACTGTCCACGACGACAAGTGCAGCTCTCTGGCGCGTCTCGTGTTGCAGAAAATCGATCTGTCTCCGCATAAGCTCGGGATTCAGCTTCCTGTCCGTCACCACTCGAAAATGGGTCAATACCTCTCGAAACTGGTCGTAGGCGCGCTTCAAACGCCCTGATGTCTCAGGATCGAGCCCTTCCGCTCTCAGTTCCTCCTCCGGCAATCGACTCAAACGACAAAGGGTACGCGTGTAGATCTTTTGGCGACCGTTCTCGAAATCGTAGTAGATCACCGGGATCTTCCGCTTGGCCACTTCGGTTGATAGCTGCATCAGAAAACAGGATTTGCCCACCTTTGGTTGGCCACCCAGGATATTGATGCCGCGAATCCCCTTGAGGACGTGATCCATGCCCCTGAAGCCCGTAGCGAAACCCAGCAACTGCTTCCCCTTGTCCCTCTCTAATTGCTGGTAAAATGTCTGCTGTTCCCTCTCCGGGGAGGCAAAGGGTGAAAAAGATTTGGCCTTCCGCAGCAGGGTCTCGAAGGCCGACCGGAAGCCTTGACCTTTTGTCTCCGCAAGCTCCCAGAGTCTGAAACCGCGTCTTTCGCTGGCAGGCCAGGTCAGGACTCTGGCCTTGTAACCGAGCCGGGTGGCGAGCACACGAGCCGCGAGACCGGCCTCAGGTCGGTTGCTGGTGACGAGCAGGACGTCCCTGATGAATGCCAACCGCTCCGGAGGGATGGCCTCCAGGTCCGCCGACGTCGGAACGGCGATTCCCGGATAACCAAGTTCCCTGAGCGTAAGGAGGCTTTTTTCGTCGTCGGTTACAAAAAGGGCGCCGTCTTCGCAGCGCTCTATCTCCGGAAGATTGAAGATACGGGAATCGTCCGCGAAGGAAGCCTCGTCCCCATGCCAGAAGCAATCCTCATCTGTCTGAGGGTTAACGCAATGAGCCGCGTAGCAGTTGCCGTTCTCCAAAAAATAGGGATAAACAAGGTAGCGCCCGTTGTAGCCGATCTGCATTTCGTCGATCACGGCCTTCGAGACACCCGATTTTTCAAAATGCCGGTATTGCTCGCCCCCCATGAGGGATCTGAATCTGGTTATCTCTTGATTGATGGGCCTCACGGGGTAAGCACTATCCCTGACATAGGTCTGGCGATCAGGGTCATACCCAGGCACGACGCGAGGATCGAGGCCCAGGAGCCTCCCGAAATGGGGAGCAAATCCCCCCGGCCGGCACCGGTTGAGGCATCTGAAATAGCCGAAAAAAGGGCTCTCAAGGTCAAGGGTGACGACCGTGGTCCCCGATTGCTCGCCGTCAGCTGATGAGCAGAATGGGCAGGGCGCCTTGATCAGATGCCCCTCCTGCGCGGCACCCCGGAGATGGGTCAGGTAGAAACTGACGATATCATCATGATCCCGCATATCCGTTTACTCTAAATCCAGAATCGGTCCTCAGGGCCCGAAACGCTACTCCATCGTCCGGATCCCTACTGCGCTGGAATGACTGTCCAGCGTCACGGGTATTTCGCTTACATGACGAATCTGCGCCGATGTGGGAGGCATCAAATACCTTGCCAAAGGCGGTCCCCCGTAAGTTGACATCGGATCGATTTGACTATAATATAACATATTTTTGCTCTTAAGGGTCTGAAAATAAACAAAAATCCATATCACTTACGGCCTCCGCCGACGCATAAGGCGAGGGAGGTGTCTATGGATCTCAGGACACGAAACGGTCCCAGGAGAAAAGGGGTCGTGCCCAATGACAGGGGTTCTCGCAGAATGCGTGCCATCATGAAGGTGGCGGTCTGCCTCTTGTTCTGCTATGGGCTGTTGAACCCCCCCCTGAGCACCTGTCTCGCGGCGACCTCAACAGTGAAGGTGGACGTCGTGCACTCACAGGATCACTATCCTGTCAACGGCACCTATCAGATCATCCTGAACTTCAACGTTGAGAACTCCTGGTATATTCATAGCACCCACGAAGAGGGAGGACTGATCCCCACTGTACTCACCTTCAAAGAAAAGCCGGGCCTCAAGGTGCTGATGATCCAATTCCCTCAGCCCCAGAGGGTAAAGTTTGAATACACGGATGAACCGGTCCAGGTCTTCTCGGGGGCGGTACCCGTGCGGGTTGTTTTCAGGGTTGGGCCGGAGGCGGCCGTAAAAGAACAGGTGCTGGAAGGAGAACTTTCCTATCAGGCTTGCTCCACCAGCTCGTGCCTTCCCCCCGAGGAGTTACCCGTTAAGCTGTCCCTCTCCATCGTGCCCCCCGGGACGCCGACACAGGCCCTAAACCAAGAGCTATTTCAGGCCGCGTCGCTCGAATCAACAGCTCCGGCCTTCCCGGGCACGAAGCCGGGCGCCGGTCTATGGCTGACGCTCTTGGGGATCTTCTTGGGAGGTCTAGCTCTCAACCTAACCCCCTGTATCTATCCTCTTATTCCCATCACCGTCTCTTACTTCGGCGGTCGGAGCCAAAAGTTCAGTGCCGATGTCTTGATACACGGTGTCCTTTACATCTGCGGTCTTGCCGCTACGAATTCCGTCTTAGGCGTCTCTGCAGCCCTCTCGGGCGAGATGATCGGCACCGCGCTGCAGAATCCGTTCGTGGTTGTGTTCATCGCGGGTCTCATGCTTGCCCTAGCGTTGAGCTTTTTCGGGTTCTGGGAATTTCGGCTGCCCGGTGGGCTCACCAAGGTGGCGTCCAAGAACTACGGCGGATTCTTTGGCACCTTCTTTATGGGCTTGACCCTCGGTATTGTTGCGGCACCGTGCCTCGGTCCATTTATCTTAGGCCTGCTGACTTACGTGGGCCAAAAGGGCGATCCCCTGCTTGGGTTACTCTATTTTTTCGTTCTCAGCATCGGAATGGGTTTGCCTCTGTCTGTATTGGCGATCTTCTCCGGGGCAATCCACAAGCTTCCCATGTCGGGAGACTGGATGATCTGGGTGCGAAAGCTCCTAGGATGGGTCTTGGTGGGCATGGCGGCCTATATGCTGCGATTCCTGATCCCCTACGATATGGGCGACGTGATGCTGATCGCCGGCGTGGCGGTGTTGGCGGGGATTCATCTCGGTTGGCTTGAAAAGACCGGCGGAGCCCTGCCGCGATTTGGGTATTTGAAGAAGGCCCTGGGCGTCATCCTGATCGGCCTTGGTATCAGTTATCCCTTGTACGCAAGCCAGGAGCGGGCGGGCATACGCTGGACCCCTTATGAGCCGGCGCTGATCGCGAGTGCTGTGCAGGAGAGGAAGCCTGTAATTCTGGATTTTTCGGCTGATTGGTGTATCCCTTGCAAGGAATTGGAACACCTCGTCTTCAAGGATCCGGAGATCGTCAAGCTTGCGCGGAGGGTTGTGGCCTTGCGTCTAGATCTCACTCAGGAGCAGGAGGAGCACGAGGAGATCCTGAAACAGTACGGGGTCAGGGGGGTACCGACGATCGTCTTCCTGAACCGCGATGGCGAAGAGCTGAAGGATTTGCGAATCGAGTCGTTTGTGGGAAAAGATGTGTTCTTGGCCAGGCTCAAAAATCTACTGGACAATGCGTCGGGCGGGCCGAAGTAGATCCCGTTCACTGGGAGCGCAGACACCCGTGCAGATGCAGAGCGGGCTGTTTACCAACGAATAAGGGCACTGCCCCATGTCAAACCACCGCCGAACACGGGCAGACAAACGAGATCGCCCTCTTTGATGCTGCCGTCGCGAACGGCCTCGTCTAAGGCGATAGCGCAGGATGCGGAGGATATGTTTCCGAATCGGTCAAGGGTCACGTAAAAGCGTTCCATGGGGAGTCTGAGGCTTTTCGCCATGGATTGAAACATGCGAATATTGGCCTGGTGCGGAATAAACCATTGAATGTCCTCAATCTTGACGCTGTTGAAAGAGGCCGCCTCCTTGATGCACTCGATAAAATGCCGCACGGCTACCCGAAAGCTCGCGTTGGCTTCGATGAGTTTCAAGACATGGAGGCCCTGATCGACGCTCGAATGCGAAATCGGTGTCGTACTCGACCCGCCCCCCGGCAGTAGGAGATCCTGACCATTGGCGCCATCGGTATGGATGTGAGTAGATAGGATCTCATGGCCCTCCCCGCCTTTCGTCAACACGGCCGCTCCCGCGCCGTCACCCCAGAGAATACAGGTGGTCCGATCCTGATAGTCCACCGTGCGCGTCATGATCTCCGCAGCGACGACCAGGACTTTTGAGGCGCGGCCGGTGTGCAGATACTGCGAGGCCACGTCGAGCGCGAAGATAAACCCGGAACAGGCGGCGGTCACATCGAAGGTTACGGCTTGCGGCGCATCTAGCTTGGCCTGCAGCCAGTTGGCACCAGCCGGGCAGCACGTGTCCGGTGTGATCGTGGCCAGGATGATGATATCAGGGTCCTTGGCCGTCATGCCTGCCATCTCAAGCGCCCTGATTGATGCCTCGTAGGCGAGATCAGAGGTGTTTACGTCAGGCTCAGCGACCCGCCGCTCTTTGACGCCCGTGCGTTGAACAACCCACTCGTCCGAGGTGTCGAGTCCCATCTCCTGCAGGTCGAAATTGGTTAGTCTTTTGGGTGGGACATAAGACCCCGTCCCCAAGATCCGTATATCCGCCATATCTGCTTATTTATCTCCTCGCCGGTCGCTCAGCGTCTTAGCCGTCAGCCCAGCCGCTGGCCGTGGAGGCGGCCAGGTTGAGCGACCGGGAAACTTGATGAAGTCGGCACTCGAATTTCACATTTGAGATTGTTCGACATCGGTTCGAGTTAAGGTATCCATGGCCCCGTTTCATGAAGTTTCATACGAGCGCTGGCTCCTGCCGCAGAGGTGATCAGTGTGACTGACCGGGCGTTCCAGTACAGAAACCTCATTTTATGAAGTTTCACATGAGGGCGTCCCAGGCAAACACGCGCTGAGCAGGATAAACGTCGGGCGCAAAAGCCCCGCCTATCTATCACCAATGGTAATTGTTGTCAATTTTCAAAATATGTGACACCTTGATCGAGCGAAAATCAGGTAAGGCCCGTTGTTCGTTCCCAAGCACAGGGCTGGCAACTCCTAATCTATGTTCCCGTCTGCCGGTCAAAGGCCAGCGGGCGCTGTGGTGAACTGGCTATGTATACCGATGTTGTTCAGTGTGACTGTGAGACGTCGTTTTCTTGATCTGAAGTCAAGGGAGCTTCACGGCGTCCTAAGCAGCTGAAGCATGACAAGGTCGGGGATGTCTTGCACGTCGTGTGCCGAAGGCAGAGCACAGGACGACGGCACGGAGGCTGACGTGGAATCAGCGAAACAGGCCTTTATTTATCTGGACCACAACGCCACCACCCCGCTCGATCCAGAGGTGGTAAAGGCGATGTTACCCATGTTGGAGCGGGAATTCGGGAATCCATCGAGCCTCTATCCACTGGGAGAACACGCCAAGAGGGATCTCGAAGAGGCAAGGAGGCAGGTCGCCTCTGGCTTGGGCTGCGCTGCCTCTGAAATCATTTTTACGTCGGGCGGCACCGAATCGAACAATGCGGTCTTGAAAGGCCTCATCGATTTCAAGCGACCGGCGGATTTCCACATCATCACCACAGCCGTGGAGCATCCCGCGATCCTCAACCCGGCCCTGTATCTGATGGACCTGGGCGTCCGGGTCTCTATCCTGCCCGTGGATCGTTACGGACAGGTGGACCCATCAGATGTCGCGCGCGCCATTGAGCCCCAGACCGCCTTGGTCACCGTGATGCTGGCCAACAACGAGACGGGAACTCTGCAGCCGATAAGAGAGATCGCTGCGGTTACAAGGGATCACGGGGTGCCGCTTCACACCGACGCCGCTCAGGCCGTCGGCAAACTGCCAGTCGATGTGAACGACTTAGGGGTCGATTTTTTGAGCGTCGCCGGTCACAAAATCTATGCCCCCAAGGGCGTGGGAGCCCTCTATGTTAGAGAAGGCCGGAGGATTAACCCTCTCCTGCACGGGGCCGGGCAGGAAAACGGCCTCAGGCCGGGGACGGAAAGCACGGTCCTCGCGGTTGGGTTGGGAGCTGCTTGCAGGGTCCTACAGGCTGAACTTCAGCCTGGCATCCAAAGGATGGCCGAGCTGAGAGACCGACTACAGGAGCTACTTCTGGATGCGATCGGAGACGCTGTTGTCCATGGGCATCCGATTGAGCGGCTTCCCAACACGTTGAGTATCTCGGTGCCCGGGATCGAAGGTCGCAAGATCCTCGCGGGGACACCTTTCCTGTATGCCTCTACCGGGGCGGCTTGCCACGACAGGGAAGTCAAGCTCTCTCATGTCCTGGCGGCGATGGATGTGCCGCCTGAGATCGGGATGGGGACCCTTCGCCTTACCGTCGGCAGATCGAACACGCCATCACAGATCGAGGCCGCCGCCGCCATGATCATCGGTCGGGTGCGAGAGCTGAGAGGCTGAAGGTCTATGCGGGTCGTCGAAGTCGCTTCGGTCGCCTAACCTGACGGCCTCTTTGGCGTTCAAGGAGGCCGGCCTCCCTTTCCGAGAAGAGATCTCCATGGCCGAACGAAATATCCCTCCATGAGTTTCAGACCGCCAAACAAGAAGGAAGGACTCACCATGCGTGAGCCGGGCAGGGAGAAATGGCCGGCCGCCTGGCATGAGATCCTTAGTTACGATGTCTATCTCCTTGCGCTCCTAATCCTTGCTACGAGAATGGCCGCGTGCCTGCATGAGATCGTAGGTCACGGACTTACAACGGCGATCTTCGGCGGCCGCGTGAATGGAATTCACATCAGCCTTTTTGGAGGCGGATGGTCGTACTACCAATTCGATCGGGAGATCGGGTCGATTGCTCGCTTCGTGGTGGCTTTTGGAGGGATTCTTGTCAATCTCCTGTCCGGCTTGCTAGCCCTTTGGTTCGTCCGCAGGAGCAATCCTGCTCGAAACCTATTCTGGGCCCTTTTTGCCGCCATCAGCGTTCTTGGGGCCACAGGTTACACCGTCCTCGGTTTCTATTATCAACAGGGGGACCCTGGGGAATGGCTGCAAAATCCTTCTCCGTTGACGGCATGGCTCTGGATACCCTTTCTCATGCTGGCGCCCTATGCAAGCTACCTGACGTTAAAACCCTACGTGCTCGCTTGTGAAAGCCGGTTCCCCGCACGAACCTACCGCGGACGGGCCATCACGGTCCTGCTCACCTTGGGGTTGGCAGGGTGTCTTTATACCGGCTTATATGTCGTTACCCATCAGCGCTCGGCAGCACTGGATGCGGCTGCAACGGCCTACGAGGAGGATAAGCGGAGGGTCCTACATGCAAAAAGGGAGGCCTTAGCAGCAAAGCTTCGCGAGGCACATCCCGAGTTGAGTGCAGAGGCCGTCAGACGCATGGCGGAGCAGGCATCGATCGCAGTCGATCCTGGTGAGGTTCCGCGCAGATTCCCGCTGATGCCCATCCTCGCAGTCCTCTATTTGGGAGGGGTCCTGGCGTCGATTGGAGGCGGTGGGAGGAGTGCTTTGCCAAGAAGAATTCCGCGGCTCTCCCCGGGCCTGGTCTGTTGGTGGGCCGCGCTGGCAGGGATTGTGCTTGGGGTCCTCATGTGGTCTGAGGGATGGCTCTATAAGCCGGGCTAGGGGACTGTCGGAAGACCCCATCTGCCCCGATTCTATCGGGATGACCGTCATGCTTCGTCATTGCGGTGTACGCAAAGGCCCCAAGACACGATGAGACAACAAAAAACAGGACGGCTTTACTATCTTTCCTTAAGCCTCAAACCTCACGCCAGAGAATGCATATAAGCATGTATACATTCTATCAATCGATGGCGATCTTTTGGACCTTGGCCGAAGGTCTGATCCTCCTATTCCTCCGATCGGGTTGGTTGTCGATTTCGGGTCGCGAAACGCAGCAATCAGCGGCGCTCTTCCTGTGCTCGGTTCTGTTCGCATTGCTTGCCTGCCTGATGTTTGCCGGAGAGTCGGTCTTTGAAAGACTCATCATAGACCTGGAGAAGGTGTCATACCTGGTCGCCTACAGATGGGGACTGGTCACCTTTTTCTGCACCCTCTGGGTCATCCTCGAAGGCATCATCATGATCTATGTCGTGAGGGTGTATCGACTGGTGCGGCGACGATCCGATGGATCGGGATCAAGCGGATTATCCTTCAAAACCTCGTCGACCTTTTTGGTACCCCTGCTGGTCCTGTCTCTCATCTTATTTTATGCCTTCTACGAGGCCCAACTGATTCACCTCATAGGCAAGCACGATCTCGTTTCCTGGCCGATATACCACATATCCGTGTTCTATATCAGGCTTTGCGGCCTCTTCTGGGTCGTGTTTGAGTGGGTCATTGCTATCGTGGGATTCCGCACGTATTGGGCACTGAAAGAGTGGGGAGGATGAGGATGTTAGGACGGCTCGAAGCTCTATTCTTGTGGATTGGCGCTCATTTTACGACCGAAGCGTATCTGCTCTCATCTAAGCTACAGGGAATCCTCTGGAGTGCCGCCGATATCGTGCTCGTCCTGGCCCTGCTAAAGATTGCCGATTTCGTGCGAGCAAGGTCCGGAGAGACGAAGATCGTGATTAGATACCTCCTGCTCTGGCTATCGGCCCTTATCACCCTACTGATGTTTTTTGTGCAAAGCCCTAAGCAGTTTTTCCTGCTGGAAGCGGCCGTCTGCGGGACGCAGTTTCTGATCCTGGTCTATACCGTCATAGCTGAAAGAAAACGGATGGTGGCCGTCATGAAAAAAGAGCTTGATAGCGTCAAGGCATGACGGTGCTCAGCGACCAGGAGCCCCTCCCTCGACGTTCAGACCGGGATTATGCCCCAACTACCGGGACCCTCTGTCGCGACCTCTCCGGTACGCTGCAACCCTCCGTTTGATCTCCTTCTCAAAGCCCCTCTCGGTCGGCCGATAGAAGGTCTGCGTCTTGAGCCCCTCCGGGAGGTACTCCTGCGCCACCCATCCCCCTGGGAAGTTGTGGGGGTAACGGTAACCCTGCCCGTAGCCCAGTTCTTTCATCAGCCTGGTGGGCGCGTTGCGGATATGGAGCGGAACCGGTTGAGGACCTGAACGTTCGATCTCCTCCTTGAGGGCCCTCTCGGCCACGTACAGCGCATTGCTCTTGGGGGCGCAGGCAAGATAGACAGCCGCCTCCGCCAGGGCAAGTTCCGCCTCCGGGGGGCCCACCTTTTGAAAGGCCTCGAACCCTGCCAGGGCCATGGGAAGGGCGTTGGGGTCGGCAAGACCGATGTCCTCTGAAGCGCAACGGATCATACGTCTCGCGATGAAGAGAGGATCTTCACCGGCCAAGAGCATTCGATAAAGCCAATAAAGAGATGCCTGCGGATCACCTCCTCTAAGGCTTTTGTGAAAGGCCGAAATCAGATTGAAGTGCTCCTCCCCGTCCTTGTCATAGGGGAGTCCCTTTTTGCCCAGGATCTCTTGAGCCTTCGATAGGTCCAACACACGGTTTCCCTCTTGACCCTGCATGATATGATGGATCGCGATCTCGAGACTGTTGAGGGCTGCCCGCGCATCGCCTGCGGAGAGGCTCGCCAGAAGCTGCAAGGCTTCCGGAAGGATCTCGAACCCAAATCCGAGCCTTGCCTGCTCCTCCTGAATCGCCCGCTTCAATATCCCGATCACGGCCTCCTCGCTGAGCGGGCGAAGAATCATGACGCGGGCGCGCGATAGCAGAGGGGGGATGATCTCAAAAGATGGGTTCTGGGTGGTGGCCCCTACGAGAATAATAAGCCCGCTTTCGACATGAGGCAGGAAGGCGTCCTGTTGCGCCTTATTGAAGCGATGGATTTCGTCCACAAATAGGACGGTCGACCTTCCATTCAGGTTGTGCACCTGCCGGGCGTCTGCAACGGCCTGCTTGAGGTCCTTGACGCCGGATGTGACGGCAGAAAACGTTCGGAAGGGGCTTTCAGTATACCCGGCCATCAGCCGGGCCAAGGTCGTCTTGCCCGAGCCGGGAGGCCCCCAGAAGATGACCGAGAACAGGTGGCCCGATTCCATGGCTTGCCTCAATACGCGACCAGGACCAAGGATATGATCCTGACCCACGAGTTCCTCCAAACTCGTGGGCCTCATCCTATCGGCTAAAGGTGCCTGGGGCCTTGTATCCATAATCGTTTTTGGAGTCACCGATCGGTTCACTGGAAGCAAGCGAAGCGGCGGGCCACACAGAGAATTGATTGTAGCCGCGGGCCTGTATTAGATGACATTGGGGTGCGCTTAACACCGGAGCCTTTCGATCAGGACCTGCGAGACCTGCTCAATCGCCCTATTCATGTCGATCGGCCTCGTAATGATGAGATCTACGTCCGAGCCCGTCATCCCCATGTCCAAATCACGGCTTCCGTAGGCCGCGAGGGTGGCGATCGGGACACCAGGAGCCAGCGTCTTCATCTTGTGGACGATCACGTCCGCGTGAACGTCAGACATCCTGGCGTCCGACACGATCAAATCATACTTCTTCCGTTTCAGTTTTTTCAATGCCTCCGGAATACTCACGGCCCCATCGACCATGAAACCTCGATGTTGAAGTAGCTGCAATAGGAGTTCGCGCGTCATGTCTTGATCTTCAATAATCAGGATGCGAGCATCCTTCAGTTTGGCCCTAATGATATTCCTCTTTGGCTTGGGCGCTTGCGGCGCAAGTGGGAGCCTGATATTGATCGTGGTTCCCTGCCCCGTCTTGCTTGTCACCTCAATGTTCTTTTGATGTCCCGCTACGGCAGCATAAGCGAGTCTCAAGCCAAACCCATCACTTGTGATATCTTTTGTCGTCCCGAATGGATTAGAAATCAGATCTTTGACCCGGTCCGGGATACCCGGCCC
>CAZAGT010000051.1:14329-19931 GCA_964484515.1 uncultured Desulfobacteraceae bacterium
ATCCTGGATATAGATGTGCGCACTACCGGCATTCTCCTCTGTCGTCAGGTATAATTCTCCGCCTCCCGGCATGGCCTCCATGGCACTGATAATCATGTGCCGCAGCACGTCGCGGACGGCGCCCGGATCTCCCACCACGGGTGAAACCGGTCGCAAGTAGGTCTTGAGATTGATCTTTATGCCCCGCTCGTCGCTCGCCCGTTTGAGGTCCGGCGCGGTCAATATGAGGGCCTCCTTCACTGTTTCTTTCAGGTCGAAACGGGGACCGGCGGTTGGATCTTGTTCAGTGTTGGAAAACCGGCTCAACTTGCGGACGCTGTGTTGCAGATCCCGGACAGCGGCCTCGATATTTGTCAGACGGGTAATGCCCTCCGGATGCATCGGTGTTACGAGGGATTGGAGGGCCTTCGTGTTTTCGGCAATCACCTCGAGATTCGGACTGAGATGGCGGGTCAATCCTCCCGCCATGGTGGTAACGGCCTCCGTTTTCTTGGCATGGATGCGTTCGCTTTCGAACCTCTTCCTCTTTTCGAGCCGCGTCAGGCTGCTAAGGAGGGCCGTACGCCCATGGAATCGGATCTTCTTGACCCTGGCGTCGCAAAGCAACCTATCACCGGTCTTGGAAACGAGCGTCACCTCCCATTGCTCGGCTGCAACCTGCCCGGCAGCCCATTGCTGAAGCAGCTTTCTTCCGGATGCCCTTTCATCGGGGTGAAACAGGTCCAAGAAATCGCGGCCGATCAACTCCTCGGCGGTGACCCCAAATTCTTGCAGGGCGACTTCATTAACGTCAACGATCTTGCCCTGTTGGATAAGGACGATGCTGGCTGGAATTGAATTGATGAGTTTTCGATGGTCTTTGAGGGCCCGCTGGAATTGATGGCTCTCTTTTCGAAGAGCCGTCAGCTTTTCCCTGAGGCTATGGGTCTCCGCCTGGAGTTTAGCAATACGGTTTTCCAGTATGTCTCGTTGTCGTGTTTGCATGTGCAGATGCTATTCCGATGCCTACCGTGAATCGTCTCAATTTGTCCCCAAAGCGCCGGTGCGGCTTAACCGGTCGGTTCTGCAATGGTCGCGCAACAGAATAGGGTCTTCCGAGAGAGGTTGGGGAGATAGATGCTATGAGGGTGCCTTGCCGGAGACCCGAACCCTGAGCCCGGAGGTGCTCAGTCCGGGTCTTACGCGAAGCGGTCAGATCGATAATCAACCTTGAAACGTGCCAGAATAGCCTTGATGTCGCTTGGATGATACCGTAACATAGCTTGCCTGAGTCTGACAACCGGGAAAAGGTTTACGACCGGCAACCCACTTCACCAGCACCCCATGAAAGGTTGCCAAATCGTGACAGGGCTCGCCGACAGGTCTGAGATTGTAGCAGACCGAGAACCTTCTTCGAGAACAGACCCTTGCCCCCGTCCACCGCCGTTGGCGGCCTGGCCGGTTGCGCGCTCCTTAGAGATCATGTGCCGGAGGCCAGGAAAGGTATTCACACGCAACAGACGGAAACGACAACGTGATCAAACCAGGGAGTGAAATGACAGATTCGTCTTCCTTTGTTCACCTGCATGTCCATACCGAATTCAGTCTCCTGGACGGGGCCATCCGAGTCGGGAAACTCCTAGACAAGGCCTGCAACCTGGGGATGAAGGCCGTCGGTGTTACCGACCACGGTAATATCTTCGGGGCCGTTGAACTCTTCAGTCAGGCCGCCAAAAAGGGTATTAAGCCCATCCTCGGCTGTGAAGTCTACGTCGCTCCAGGTCATCGCAAAGACCGGGCGCCCTCGCCGGACGGTCGCCCCCATGCGCATCATCTCATCCTCCTTGTGATGAACGAGAAGGGCTACAGGAACTTGAGTCGACTCGTTACCCTGGGTCATCTGGAAGGGTTTTACTACCACCCTCGTGTGGACATCGAGTTGCTGAAGGAATACCACGAAGGGCTCATTGCCCAATCCGCCTGCCTCAAAGGGGTCGTCCCGTATCTGATAATGGCTGGAAGAATCGAAGAGGCCAGAAGACATGTGCAGGAATTGGCGACTGTCTTCGACCAAGAGCGATTCTACCTCGAGGTGCAAGCCAACAGGCTGCCGGAGCAGATCAAGCTCAATCCTATTCTCAAAGAACTCGGCCGGGAGATGTCCATACCCCTCGTGGCGACAAATGACTGCCACTATCTGAACCGGGACGACGCCATGGCCCACGATGCCCTGCTCTGTATTCAAACGGGCAAGTCGATTGACGAGCCCAAACGGCTGCGATTCTCGAACGACGAGTTCTTCTTCAAATCACGCGAGGAAATGGAAATTGCCCTCGGCGATGATGGGTACATGGAGGCCCTGGAAAATACGGGTCGGATTGCGGATCGCTGCGCATATGAAATGGAGTTCGGCCGCTATAAGTACCCCGTCTACCAGGTTCCCGAAGGGATGAGCCTGGACCAACTCCTCAGAGACGAGGCTCAAGCCGGGCTTCAAAGAAGGCTTGCCCGTAGGAAAGAAGAGGGTGAGACGATTACCTCCGCCTTGACGGCCGAGTATCAGGAGAGGCTCGATTTCGAGCTGGATACGATCATCGAGATGGGCTTTGCAGGCTATTTCCTGATAGTCGCCGAGTTCATCGACTACGCGCGCCGCAATGACATTCCGGTGGGCCCCGGCCGAGGATCGGCCGCCGGCTCTCTGGTGGCCTTTTGTCTCAACATCACCAACATCGACCCCCTCAAGTACGGTCTCCTGTTCGAACGGTTTCTGAACCCCGGACGCATAAGCATGCCGGATATCGACATTGATTTCTGCATCCACGGAAGGGATGAGGTCATTCGGCACGTGGCGGAGAAATATGGGCGCGAGAACGTCGGTCAAATCATCACCTTCGGCACCATGAAGGCCAGGGGGGTCCTTCGCGATGTCGGCCGCACGCTCGGCATTCCCTATGGCGAGGTTGACAAGATCGCGAAGCTGGTGCCGGAGGGGCCGAATGTCAGTCTCGCCAGGGCAATCGAGGAAGAGCCCGAATTGAAGAGGCTTGAACAGGGCCAGGAGCAGCAGAACAAACTGCTGACGATCGCCCGCTCGCTTGAGGGCCTGTTGCGGCACGCATCGACTCA
The DNA here is from genome assembly GCA_964484515.1 of uncultured Desulfobacteraceae bacterium. Lineage (GTDB taxonomy): Bacteria > Desulfobacterota > DSM-4660 > Desulfatiglandales > HGW-15 > CAZAGT01. The sequence continues at coordinate 17,438 of CAZAGT010000051.1, forward strand.
CGCATCCGGAGTCGTCATCTCGGATCGGCCGCTGGTGGAGTATCTTCCCCTCTTCAAAGGTTCCGCTGACGAGGTCATGACCCAGTTCACCATGGATCATATTGAAAAACTCGGGCTGATCAAATTCGATTTTCTGGGCCTGAAGACCTTGACGGTCATCAAAGAGGCATTGAGATTGATCGCAGAGACGACCGGTCAAAAGGTCGATATCGAAAAGATCCCGCTCGATGATCAGGCAACCTTTCAGCTTTGCGGTGAGGGCCGCACGACAGGCGTCTTTCAACTGGAAAGTACGGGCATGAAAGAGCTCTTGCGAAACCTGCGACCCGAGGTGTTCGAGGATGTCGTCGCCTTGGTAGCCCTTTATCGACCCGGCCCCTTGGGCAGCAATATGGTCGATGATTTCATCCGGGGGAAACGCGGCAAGGTCAAAATAAAGTACCTTCTCCCGCAGCTCGAACCCATCTTGAAGGAGACCTATGGCGTCATTCTGTACCAGGAACAGGTGATGAAGATTGCCCAAGTCCTGGCCGACTACACCTTGGCCGAGGCGGATGAACTGAGGAAAGCGATCGGCAAAAAGAACGTTAAGATGATGGCCAGACATTGCGCAAGGTTCATCGAGGGCGCCGTCCGGAACGGCGTTGACAAGAAGACGGCGGATAGACTTTTTGGTCTTATGGACAAATTTGGCGGATACGGTTTCAATAAGTCCCATTCGGTGGCCTATGCCATGATCGCCTACCAGACGGCCTTTCTCAAAGCCCATTATCCGGTTCAGTTTATGGCGGCGCTCCTAACGGAAGACATGGGGAATCAGGATAAGACGATCAAAAACATCGCCGAGTGTCGCGACATGGACATTCGGATCCTACCTCCCGACCTGAACGAAAGCCAGGCGGACTTTGCCGTAGCAGGCGGGGGAATACGCTTTGGACTTGCCGCTGTCAAGAACGTGGGCCTGAAGGCGGTTGAGTCGATCATCGCAGAGCGAGAAAGGAGCGGTCCCTTCAGCGGGCTGCTGGAGTTTTGTCGGCGCGTCGACCCGTCCAAAGTAAATCGAAGGGTCCTGGAGGGCCTTATTCAGTGCGGCGCCTTTGATTTCACCCACATCGAGAGGTCCAGGCACTACGCCTCCCTTGACGAGGTGGTCAGGCTTAGCGGGGCTAACCAGGACCCCAATCAGCTGAATATGTTCGGCTCGATAGGCGACGACTCGCTTGGCCCCTACGGTTCATTTGAGATACCCGCGGGGGAGGAATGGGATGAACGGGAGAAATTGCGAAGAGAAAAGGAGGCCTTGGGCTTCTATATCACGGGGCATCCGCTCGATCGGTACTCGGCCGACTTAAAGGGCCTTTCAGCGTACGCGATTCAAGACCTCTCGAATCTGAAGCCTAAATCTCCGGTTGCCATAGCTGGAGTCGTGGAGAATGCTAAGGTCAAGAGGACCAAACGAGGGGAAAAGATGGCCACGATTAACCTCGAAGATGCGACGGGGTCCACCGAGGTCATCCTCTTTCCGGACATATTCAATCGAGCTGCACCGCTCCTCAAGGGCGACGAACCGGTGATTGTCCATGGAACAGCGGAGGTGGACGAAAACGTGGCCAAGGTCATTGCGCAGGAGGTCGCGAGCCTCGAGTCGGAGAGACAAAAGGCGATTAAGTCGATTGAGATTCCCCTGGCTCCCGCCACGACGTCGCGAGAAAAACTCGAAGAGCTGAAGACCATTCTATTCAGGTACCCCGGTGCTTGCGCCGTTCTGTTTCGGGTGGAGACGGGCGCGGACCACGCGGCCGTCATCGCAGCTCACAAACGCTACCGAGTTTCACCCTCCCAGGAAATGATCGGAGAGATCGAGTCTCTCACCGGTCAACATGTGGCCTTCCGATATGGAAAAAAGAATTCAAACGGTCGCCAGCTTACATACACCTAGCTTTTCGGCTCACCTTGATGACGTGCTCCTCAAGAACGGCCGGGTCGCAAGGAGACTGAAGATCGAACACCCTGAAGCCGCCGCGATCATCCCTTTTATCTCCGAGAAGGAGATCCTGATGGTTCGGCAGTATCGATATGCGTTGCAGGAAGAGACACTCGAAATCCCCGCCGGCAAGCTGGACCCGGGAGAGAGTCCCGAGGCGTGCGTCCGGCGAGAACTGCGAGAGGAGACCGGATATGATGCCGGCGACATCGAATTCCTCTATACCTATGCTCCTGCAATCGGTTATTCAAACGAGCTGATTCACGTCTTTCGCGGCCGAGGGCTCGAGCGGACCGACGAACAGACGGATCAAGTTGAAATCGACGCCGTTGAGCGGGTGGGCCTTGAAGGGATCAGGGCACTCGTAAAGGAAGGTCTCATCCTTGACGGTAAGACCCTCCTGGCCCTATTGATGTTGGACCTGTTGAAGCCATAACTCCCTCTAATAAAATTTCGGCTCCTCACAAGAATTTGTGGGTCAACAGGTTGATATCGAGAGCACCATACATT
>CAZAGT010000052.1:0-19831 GCA_964484515.1 uncultured Desulfobacteraceae bacterium
CGATGATACCGCATCTTCTGCGTTGTCAAGGGCTTGCAGTAGCTTACTACGGCTGCACCCTCGTCGCCTTGAATCTACAGCATCCTCGACTTTTGCAACGTTAGGGTGTTACCCTGAGCGGAAAGAGTAGAAGACAAGAATCGTAATGGAGTCAGAGTTTGTAGAGCGAAGGGAGCATTGGCGCTTCAGGGTCGAGCGCGGAGCGCTGCTCGCGAGAAATCCCTTCTCGCGAGAGATATGGGGTGAGATCGTAAACATGAGCAGAGGCGGCCTCGCATTTCGCTATAGGTCCGAAAAAAAGCCCGTGATCGGACGGCTGGACGTTGTATGGGCGGGGGGCTGCACTGTATTGCTGGCGGAGGTCTCCTTCAAGGCCGTCTCAGACCTAGAAATCGTCAGCAGGTCTCTGTGGCCAGGTCCCAAGAGGTGGCTACGGGGCGTGAAATTCGGTTATCTGACACGCGATCAGTCGGCCTGTTTGGCGGAATGCCTTTGGCGACACACCGCTATCGAGTTTTAACAAAGCCGGACTTTCTAACCCCTTGCACGCCGGATGCGTGTAAGGGGTCTCCGAAAGTAGACGTTCCTCCCCCCGTCTCTGGATTTGTATCCTTTTTTGCTAATGTTCCGCCACGAAATGCCGATATTGACTTCGTGAACCAGCGGCAGCGCCTTGGCAGGTTGCCCTGGGAAAAGCGCGACGGGGATCCATTGATGCATAAAAAGACCAGAGATTCGCAGGTCCAGAGCAAGCACAACGTCTGCGCGTACGCGCACGGTCGCTTGATGCGATCCGATTTGAGTCGCAGGATGAGCGTGAACCCCAAAGCGAGCACCAAACAGAGAAGTGACATGGATCGCAGGGCCTCATTCTCGGTCCTTTACCCTGCCGTTTAACCCTCCGCCGATAACATCTGTCTCAGAACGAATCCGCCCAAGAGTAACCAGAGCCTCTCCGTTCATCTCTGCATGTGTTGGACTCCTCACAAGAATATGTGGGCGACAAGACAGTCTCCAGCCTCTATTGGCGGGAGGGCTGTGATCTCTTTTCAAAGTGACTGGCGGGAGGGCGCCGTCTTTTCATGGCTTATCTGTGGGGGAAACCGCAGCTCCACCGAAGGTGGAGAATGTCGGAGGGGCAGAACTCCCCCGCAGACAAGGCATAGAAAAGACCAGCCGGGGAGCCCCGGAATCAAAGAAAAGATATTACAGCCCTCCCACCGGAGTACGCGACAATCAGATTATTGAAATCGTAAATCCCGGATTTCGATCGAAAACAGATGTGAGTTCACTCGATTGTGCCATCGATACCGACCTACTGACCCCCAGATTCTTGTGGGGAGCCATGTTTTGGTGTTGAAGGGAGTGTTCCAGAGTCTCTGTTCAAAGGGGGGATCCTGGGCGTACGGATGGAGGGGGCGTGTCAGGAGAGGAAAACGAGGGGACAAAGACCGTTAACTCTGGTAGGATCGGACCTCTGATCATCTCTTGAGCAGCAAAGACGGTCGGTTGCTTACGCAGAGGTTAAGACGGCTGTCGTGGCCCCGCACCTTGAACCCACGATTCCAGCGCGGAGGCGGAGATTACGATGTCTGATGAGATCATAGCCCAGGCTTACAGAAGGGCCCTTTTTGGAAGTCTCGGACGCAGTGCCGTGGACCTGGAAAAGGCGCGGATCGGGATCGTCGATACCTATAGTGAACTGGTGCCTGGACACGCGCCATTTCAGCAATCGGTCGGGCTTGTCAAGCGCGGGGTCAGGGAAGCGGGCGGAGAACCTTACATTTTTTCTACCATCGCCCTTTGCGACGGCATCGTTCAGGGCAGCGGGATGCATTCGGTCCTCCCGAGTCGAGATCTCATCGCCGCCTCGATCGAATTGACCGCACGTGCCTATGGGTTTGACTCGCTCGTCATGATCGGGGCCTGCGATAAGATCGTCCCGGGCATGCTGATGGCTGCTGCGCGTCTGAACAAACCGACCCTGTTTCTTACGGGAGGCCTAATGGAGCCTGGGACCTATCAGGGGAAGAGGGTGGTCGCCTCTGACGTCAAGGAAGGAATCGGCCGTGCGAGGCGCGGGGAATTGAACCTTGATGAACTGATGGCCCTTGAAAAGGCCGCCTGCCCCGGCCCCGGGGTATGCAATATGATGGGCACGGCCAACAGCATGAGATGCCTAGTTGAGGGGGCCGGGTTGAGTCTGCCGGGGAATGCGACAGCCATGGCGGGAAGCGACCGGCTAAAAACCATGGCACTCGAAGCGGGAAGGCGTGCGGTTGCCAACCAGATACGGGGTTTGCGGTTTGAGAATCAGGTGACGCCTCGGAGTCTCCGGAACCTGGTTGCTCTTGGTCAGGCCTTCGGTGGATCCACCAACATCGTACTCCACCTAATCGCCCTGGCACGGGAGATGGGGGACGATCTCAGTTTTGAGGATTTTGCACGCATTGGCAGGCAGACTCCTCTTCTCTGTAAGTTTAAGCCCTCGTCGGAATGGACGATCAGCGATCTTGACCGGGTCGGCGGTGTCTCGGGTTTGCTCAAGGTCCTTGCCGATCAGCTCGATCTCTCGATCCCCACAGTGGAAGGGGGCACCCTTGCCGAGCGGGTCACCTCTGCTCCGGTCGCAGATCGAGAGGTCCTACGGTCACCGGAAGACCCTCTTGAGCCTGAAGGGGGGATTGTCATCTTGAATGGAAATCTCGCTCCGGCCGGTGCCGTTGTAAAGGCCTCCGGCGTGTCCCCCGCCATGCGACGGCACACGGGTCCGGCAAGGGTCTTTGACTCCGAGGAAGCTGTCCAGGACGTCTTGCTCCGTGGAGGTGTCAAGCCTGGTGACGTGCTGGTGGTCCGATATGAAGGCCCGCGCGGAGGTCCTGGAATGCGCGAGCTTTCAATCCCTGCCGCCGTCTTGGTCGGATTGGGGCTACACACAAGTGTGGCAATGGTCACGGACGGACGTTTTTCCGGAGCGACCCGCGGCCCTTGCGTAGGCTACGCATGTCCCGAGGCATGGGAGGGCGGCCCGCTGGCCCTCGTGGAAGAAGGCGACATCATCATGATCGATGTCACAGGACGCCGATTGGAACTGCAGGTCAGTGAAGAGGAGCTTGCCAGGCGGCGCCATCGTTGGCAAAGACCCATGAAGGAACGCCCCGGAGGATTTCTCGGCCTTTACGGCGAATTCGCCGAGCCGGCAACCGAGGGCGCTAGGATGCGCGGCTCCGGAACGGGCTTTTAGGCAGGGATCGTATGGACGTCGAGGGATTGGGAAACATCATTTCAAAGAGTGCTCGAAAGCAGGGGGCGAAGCGGGCGTGTCGCTTCATGCGTGGAACTCGAGAGGAGACGGCGCTGTCGTATCTTGAGATGGAGCAGGATGCGAGCCGGGTGGCTAATACGCTCCTGTCGCACGGCCTTTTGAGGGGAGATCGCGTCATTCTTTTTATGCCCAAATCCGTCGCCTTGGTCATCGCCCATGTGGCCATTCAGAAGATCGGAGCTGTCAGCGTTCCTCTCAATCCCGGTTTCACCCGATCGGAAGTGACGTATATGGCCAAGGACGCAGATCCCAATCTCGTGATCGCGGGCTGCGAACAGGCGGCCATGCTGAAGGCCATTGCGCCCGAACTGCCTGTGCTGACCATTGATACAGAGAGACCCTATCAGGAGCTCGAATTCTTTCGATCGGCTTCAGACCGGAGCCCTAATCCGGCCATTCGACCGGAGGATCCAGGGCTGATCGTCTACACCTCAGGGACCACCGGCAGACCGAAGGGCACCGTTCTTACCCAACGGAATCTGATCCACGATGCTCTCAATATCATCGATATTTGGAGAATCCGCGAAACCGACAGGCTCTGCCACGCACTCCCTCTCTTCCATATCCATGGGCTCTGTTTTGCGCTCCATACCAGCTTGATGGCCGGCGCGCAGGTTATCATGCTGGACAGATTCTCTCCTGAGGCGGCGGTTCACGTCCTTGAGGACCCGCGTGAGGAGACATCCTGTACGATGTTTATGGCCGTCCCGACGATGTACCGGAAGATGATCGAGTATTTGGGTACGAGGAAACTCGACTTCGGCCATATGAGGCTCTGGGCTTCAGGCTCCGCACCGCTGCTCTCAAAGGATTTTGAGCGCATAACCCGGGTATTCGGCAAAGAGCCGATTGAGAGAGAGGGGATGTCCGAGACCGGGATGAATTTTTCTAACCCCTTAAAAGGGCGAAGAGTGCCCGGATCGGTCGGTTTGCCCTTGCCCCATCTGAAGGTACGAATTACCGATCCGGTTAGCCTGGAAGAGGTCAGGGACGGTGAAACCGGTGAAATATGGCTCAAGGGACCGGGGGTCACCCCAGGTTACTGGGGAAAACCCCGGGAGACCGCCAAGGCATTTGAAAACGGGTGGTTTCGGACCGGTGATCTCGGAAGAGTAGATGGTCAGGGGTATTATTATCTCACTGATCGGATGAAGCATATCATTGTATCGGGTGGCGAAAACATATCGCCGAAGGAAGTCGAAATGGTTATAGACCAACTCGACGAGGTGGTTGAGTCGTGTGTCGTTGGGCTCCCGGACGCTGAGTGGGGTGAGAGGGTCGTCGCCGCCGTGAGCCGGAAGCCTGGCTCCACACTCAAATCGGATACCGTCAAAGCCCACTGTAAACGTCACCTCCATCCGTGGAAGTGCCCCAAGGTCGTCCTTTTTCCGGACGAACTGCCCAAAAACAGGATGGGCAAGGTCCTTATGGAGGCCGTCAAAGAGATGTTTGAAGCGGGTGGGTAAGAGTTTGCCAAAAGGTGGTATCTCAATTCTCGCCGATACTTACTCCATTACCTGTTCTGCGGGAAGTTTTCACCGACATCTTCAATAAGTAGCGGGGAAAACAGATGATCTTGTAGGGGATGAGGCTGGCACGGTTTTCGCTGAGGGGATAGAAGAGAGACGTTTCGAATACAAAACCCCAGAGTTTCGATTGGGCCACAACTCATGAAGGACTTTGAAACCGGACACGAAATTGACCGCCCCAGCATGACGCTCGAAAAGGATAGCGAAAGCGCGTCCCGGGAGAAAGAGCAGTTGACATCGGAAGAGATCGAAATCCTCGCAATGGTGGCACTGGGCGCGACAGACAGGCAGGTCGCGGACAGGCTGTGCCTCAGTGAAGAAACGGTGAAGGCGCGTATCAAGAGGATCTTCAAGACGATCAACGCCCCCAATCGCTTCCAAGCAAGCCTGTGGGCCGCCATGAACTTATGAAAACGGCCCTCGGATCTCCCATGTCGTACGGTCTGCCCCCTTTTTCTTACCATTCCACGTATCCGACCTAAGGCCAAAAACCATACCTTTTACGTATTGCCCTCTCCGGACGCTTTTGCCATGATCGCATCTATCGAGCATGCACTTAGTATCACAAACGCATTCACGAAGGTTTCCAGATACTTAACAGTCAGACGAGCGTATGGAAGAGCAGCGAAGACTCGAGAGATTTTGTATTCGAACCGCCGCCACGATTGAAGTGGTTGGCCAAAACGGAGACGAGAGGCGTCTGAATCTTCTGACCACAAACATATGTTCTGATGGCGCCTTCTTCCATACCGTCGAGCCCTTGGCTGAAGGCTCACGCGTCAATGTTGATTTGCTGCTCGATCTCAAGCGACTCAAAGGCTGGGGTGGCGCCGGCGCGCACGTCAAGGTCAGTGGTGCCGTCCTCCGCGCTGAAGCTGACGGAATGGCCATTCGATTCGATAAAGCGTTTCAGATCTCCCCTCTCCATAGGGTATAATTATTATCCTTACCTCGTCTCTAACCCTCCGTTCTTAGTCTCGACCGCGCTGAAAAATACGAACCAAAACAGCAAGTTCTACCGATTGTCTTTCCGACTCAATCACCTATAATCAACGCAGATTTGGGAAAGTAGCGACATGCGCGTGAGGTATGAGGCATAACGCGCGAGGTAGAAGAACCATGTTGCTCTATCGCGTTGGCGCGAAAGGGCGATAAAGGAGGACGGGTGGCAACAGGGTGTTATAGGAGGCTTTGGGCGGCGGTCCTCGAACAGGCCGTCAAAGACGCGCGCGGCGGCAGGACTTACCACATCATTACCGAAGAGGCGCGGGCATGGTTTCGCAGCAAAAAAGAGGGCATGGGGTCCTTTATATGGGTTTGCCGAATCCTAGACCTTGATCCGGGCTACGTGAGGCGAAAGGTTGACCAGCAACCCATCGTAAGACCGGCGTGGAGGTCTCCAGAGAGAAGACACCCTGCATTACAGGTTACGAACGTGCCTATGAGTCGCACAGGCCCAGATCTCCCCATTCGTATTGCACAATAGCCGCCACCGCCATGGCAGCGGTCTCCGACCTCAAGATACGATAACCCAGGGAGGCGGAAGAAAGACCCGCCTCCTTTGCTGCCTCCACCTCCTTAGCGGTGAACCCGCCCTCCGGTCCCACCAATCCAACGAATGTATGCTTCTGGGGCGATTCTGCGAGAAGTCTTTTCAGATCTCTCGAGCCCTCTTCCTCCCAAAAGACAACCTTTAAGGCCGCATCCTGTCTTAGGGTTTCGAGAAGTTCCGACAAAATAACCGGGCGTTTGATGTCGAGCATTCGGGCTCTACCCGATTGCTTGGTCGCGTTCGATGCGATCTCGCGCCAGTGCCTGAGGCGATCGGCGGTCCTTTCGGGCGGGAGCCTCGCGACCGTGTGGGCGGAAATGAAAGGCATCAAGGTTTCGACGCCAAGTTCGGAGGTTTTCTGAATCAGGTAATCCATGGGCCGGGACTTGAGGAGGGATGGGCAGAGGACAATGCGAACAGGTGAGGGCGGGGGGGGCGGGAGGCTCCTTTCGATTCTGACCGTTACCTGCTTTCGATCGGTGCCGACAATAACAGCCTGAAAACGGGCTCCCGTCCGATCCATCAATACGAGACGGCTGCCACGGCCAAGCCTCAATACCCTGAGGATGTGTCTTGCCTCGGCCCCCGTGACAACGGCGGTGTTCTCTGCCGGCGATATTTCTTCCACGAAAAAATGCCGCAACTATTGAGTCTCCACGTCGTGATGGCGCAGGAATCCGGGTCCTATCACGTCATTGCTGAGGCTGTCGGAAAACACCCATCTGCGGCGTTACCGTCATCCCTCGTCACTGCGGCGTACACAGAAGGTAGAAGGTAGAAGGTGGAAGGCTGAAGGGGGAAACTGACTGCTGTCGCTTGTCTTTGCCTCAAGCCTTGCGCCTTGAGCCGTGTGCCACTCATTTACGCCTCATTCCTCGGGATTTAGGAAGCCTTGCATCTGGGCATTTTCCATCAGCCTCAGAGGAAAAGGTTTTTCGACAGCTTTGTTTTCATGTGGTGCCGAGCGACCAAACAGGCCCACTCCATTCTGTAGGACACCTCAACTGTTTGAAGTCCGTGTTGGATGATTTTGCCCTCTAACTCGGGCACCTGTCCTCTCATGACTCCTGAGAGGATCAGCCGACCCTCCGGGGCGAGGACACGCCGAAAGTGGGAAGTGAGCTCAAGGATCGTACCCAGGGTCAGATTTCCTATGATGAGCGAGTAGCTGCCTGATAAGGTTTCGAGCGGCTGGGAGGAAAACTCGATCTGCGTTGTTATCCCATTCAGGCCGGCGTTTTCACCAGCGGAGCGCAGGGCGTCCGGGTCCGTATCGATCGCAAGAACTTCCGCAGCGCCCAGCATAGCCGCATATATGGCGAGGATGCCGCTGCCGGTTCCTACATCCAGCATGGTCCACCTTTCTCCAAAAGGCAGGACCTCCATCGACTCGAGACACATCTGCGTCGTTGGATGTTGCCCCGTGCCGAAGGCGAGTCCGGGATCAATCTGAATGACTCGCGTATCAGTGCCAGCGGTAAGCTGTTCCCACGCGGGGGCGACAAGCAGGTTCGGTGTCACCTGTACGGGTCGGAAAAAGGATCGCCAGCGAGCGCTCCAATCCTCGTCCTCGATGTCGCTCACTTGCATCCTGGGAGAGGTCGCGTCCGGGAATATAGACTCAAGGTCCCCGAGGAATGATCTGATCTTGGAGACAATCTCAGCGCCTCCGTCCTTTACCTGGAAATAGGCCCTCAGCGTGGATTCCCCTGTGTCTTCAGTAGTGATGCCCGAGCAACCAAGTTCAAAGAGGAAATGGCTCAGGGCGTCATTGGCAGCGGGGTTTACGGCAAATGATATTTGTAGCCAGCGGGGCTGCCGGAGATGTTGATCCCTTTTCAAGGGCAACCTCACACCGTTTGAAAGACGAAGTTCAGCCGTCCGTTTGGCAACCGATTGACGACCGTCTCCATATCCATGCCGATGCGGAGCCCTTCTTCGGGAACGTGACTGGCGATCCGACCAAAGACCTTGAAGGTCTTATAATCGAGGATCGCGATGACGTAGGGAAGGTCGTCCTCAAATCCTGCCGGTGCGTAGGCCAGCTTGCTAAAGGTGATGAGTTTTCCGCTCCCCGATACTTCAAACCATTGCATGGGGCTGGAGAGGCATTGAAAACAGTCGGCCCGGGGGGGAAAGAACATTCGGCCGCACTCCGCACATTTTGTCCCTTTGACCAGACCCGCCTGCAAAGTGTCCACGAAATCGTCGACCTTTGAGTTCTTAATGAAGCTCACCGTGCCGAATCTCGCAAAACGATCGTCGTCCTTCTTTGAACCCATACTCAATTCACCAAGTCGCCTTACTTCGTTGTCGAAAACCACGTCCTATGGGCGTGGTCATGTTTCAGTGGGTATGGCGGGCAAAGCAGTAACACCGTCAAATCCGAAATTCGAATATCGAAATCCGAAACAAATCCAAAGCCCGAATGTCCTAATGACGGAAATAGCGTACCTGAATGGTCCTTATGCACCGGAAAGCTGTGCCAAGCAGTTTTGATCATTTGAGTTTTGCTCATTCGATATTGTTTCGAACTTCGGGTTTCGTGCTTCGAATTTCGTTGATCAAAAGGGGGATCCCCTGCGCGCCCCTATGGGGTGCTTCCTGAAGCCCCGTGCTTTGGGCGGGGAGTATTTACTCATTTGCAGGAGTTCCATAGGAGACGGACATTGCGCGTTACTCGTTCCCCAGAATGGTCACGTTCCCATAAAGGCCCACGCCGCCCACATTGTGGATGAGACCGATGCGTGGGTTACCGGCCTGCATGGCACCGGCCGTACCTCGGAGCTGCAGAACGATGGTTCGTATTTGGGAGCCTCCCGTGGCTCCGATAGGGTGGCCCTTTGAAAGAAGTCCTCCGTCCACGTTGACTGGTATCTTACCTCCGATTTCGGTCTCTTTCGATCTCACCAGATCTCGGCCTCTGCCGGCAGGGGCAAATCCCAGATCTTCGTAGGCCATGAGTTCTGCAATCGTAAAACAGTCATGAACTTCGGCGACATCGATGTCTTGAGGGCCGACGCCAGCCATGGTATACGCCTGGGCCGACGCCTCCCGGGCCACGCGCAGGCTGCTAAAGGTATCCCTCCCGGTCAGATTGACACTTGCCGAGGCCGCACCCAACCCTAAGATCCATATAGGTCGTTGGGAGGAGGCCTTGGCCGTATCCTCGCTCGCCACAAGAATACAGGTGCTTCCATCGGCATTGGCACAACAGTCTCCAACCCTGAGGGGGCTCGAGACCGGTCCCGAGAGGATATTGCCCGGATCCGTGAACATCTCCAAGGTTACCGGTTTTCGGTAGAGGGCCTTTTCATTGATTTGACCATATTGGGCAGCTTTGACCCGCACCAGGGCCAGATCCTCCAGTGTTGTGCCGTGCTCTTCCATATGGGCCCTGGCATGCATAGCATAGTAAGCCGGCATCATCGTCCCGAATGGGCTTTCCCACTGGATGTCGGCACCGCGTCCCATCCTTTCTTGTGACTCGGAGGAGGTAATCTCCGACATCTTCTGAAAACCGATCACGGCGACAACATCGTGAAGGCCGGACGCGACCAATGCGAAGGCCAATTTGAGGCCTGTACTGCCAGAGGAGCAGAGCGTCTCTACGTAGCAGGTCGGCTGTGGTATGAGCCCGGCATACTCGGCAATCACACCTGCAGGCGAGCGCTGTTGGTCATATTCCGGGGCGGAGCAGATCACGGAGGCATCGATATCCGCACTGGACATCTGCGCGTCCAGCAAGGCCTCTTTGAAGCCCTCGAAGGCCAGTTCACGTATTGAACCGGGGTAGTCTCGTACAAAGGCGCTCTGACCAACCCCTATGATACAGACCCTTCCCATGCCTATCATCCTCTCAGAAAGCGGGCATTCAGTCTTGCCCTTTCAGGGTTATCCAGCTTGGGAGTTACAATGGGGGATGCCGGTGGAGCCGCTCGCAGCCGGGTCGTCCCAAGGACCAGACTTTCTATAGTCAACGATTCAGGGGTGGTCAAGGTGTATAGGGTCTTCAGCTCAGAGGGAGGCCAGGGCGAATACCGGCCCTGCTTATCCGACGGCGCCCCTGACGGCTTCCGCGATTTGCGTACAGTACCTTTGGGTCACATCCTCACTTGGCCCTTCAACCATGACCCGACAGAGGTTCTCCGTACCCGAATATCTCACGAGGACTCGGCCCTCGTCACCGAGTTCCGTTTCGACCTGTTTGATCGCGTCAACGACCGTTGGGAGTGTTGAGATCTCGGGCTTGCTGGTCACCTCCACGTTCATGAGCACCTGGGGGTAGATGTCCATCAAGGATGAGAGTTCGGAGAGCGGTCTGCCGGCCCGCAGAAGGGCGCTCACCAGTTGGATGGCGGCGAGGATTCCGTCGCCGGTGGTATGGTGCTTCAAGAAGATCAAATGACCCGAATTTTCACCACCGATGATCGCATGACGACGCCGCATATCTTCCAGCACATAACGGTCGCCGACCTGGCTTGCATGGTGATCGATGCCGTAACGCTTGCACGCTATTCTTAGGCCCAGGTTGCTCATGATCGTGCTCACGAGGAGGTTGTTCTCCAACGCGTTACGGTCCTTGAGCCCTCTGGTGCAGATGAGCATGATTTGATCACCTGAAATGCGATGTCCTTTCTCATCAACCGCTATCAGCCGGTCGCCATCGCCGTCAAAGGCGAGGCCGATGGCGGCTCCCGATTCCCTGACCTGCTGCTCGAGTCCGGTGGTATGCTGTGAACCGCAATCGGCATTGATGTTGAGACCGTCAGGAGTGTCATTCATGACCGTGACATCCGCTCCCAATTGGTCAAACGTTTCCGGGGCCACCTTATACGTGGCGCCGTTGGCGGTATCGAGGACGACCCTCATCCCATTCATCGATAGGTCGGCGGGAAAGGCGCTCCTCAGAAAGGCAGCGTAGCGCGCGTCAGCATCCTCGACCCAAGCCGTCCGGCCGATGTCGGCGGAGGCGGGCAGGAGATCGGCGAGGCGGCCGTCTAGGATGAGCTTTTCGAGCATCCCCTCTTGTCGATCGGAGAGCTTGAAGCCGTCGGCGGAGAAGACCTTGATGCCGTTATCCTGGTAAGGGTTATGTGAAGCCGAAATGACGATACCGGCATCGGCGCGCTCATGTTTCGTGAGGAAGGCGATACCGGGTGTTGGAAGCGTGCCTACCGAAAGGGGGTCCGCGCCCATCGACATGATGCCGGCCGCGAGGGCGTTCTCCAGCATATCGCCTGAGATACGAGTGTCCTTGCCGACCAGGATTCCAAGACGGCGCCTGTCGTTTTTCAACAGGTAGGCCACGGCTTGCCCGACGGCGAGGCCCATAGCGGCATCCATCGGATATCGGTTGGCTTCGCCCCGTATGCCGTCCGTACCGAAGAGGTTACCCATTCACTTTTCTCCTTGCTGCTGAGGCTGTCGGGAAACGCCCATCTGCCGTTCGACAGGCTCACGGTCCTGAGCAGAGTCGGAAGGGCCGCGTTACCTTCATGCCTCGTCACTGCGGGGTATACAGAAGGTCAAAGGCAGAAGGTGGAAGGCAGAAGAGGGAAAGCGACGGCCGTTTTTTTGTCTTTGTCTCAAGCCTTACGCCTTGAGCCGTGTGCCTCTCATTTCCGCCTCATTCCTCGGGATTTCTTTACCTTCGCTTCGCTCGGCTCAGTCCCCACCCCTTCGGGGCGGGTCCCCGGTTTCGTCCCGCTCGAAGAGAGCGGGATGGACATTTTCCATCAGCCTCTGAAGATTCGGTCTTCCGACAGCTTCGGTCTTGATTGCTTGAGATGGTCCGGTGTATCACGTCCACTCTGCTTGACGCGAATGATGTTTCGACGTGGTGCAAGAAGCAAACCAGTTGCACCTATTCGAATTCTTCCGACTCCTCCGAGGGATAGAAGAGACAGCCGCTTTCATCCGAGATTCGATCGGGCTTCTCTCGCAGGAGCCTCTCCTCCGCCTCCCTGCGAAACTGTCGGGCACGCCTTTCGAGGCCTTCCAGTTTTGCATTGACACCCTCATCACGCAGCATGCCCTTGATCCTGGTGAAAAGCGTTTCGCTGCCGTACAGAAATGTCCCTTCGTGAAGGATCTTGCAGGCGACCATGCGCTTGAAGTCATCGAAACGCATTTGCTCGCGCACACGCTCTAGTTTCTTAACGACGTAATCGATTTCCTCACGCAGGCTGGGTGTCATCAGGATTCGATATTTCTCACGATAGATGGCGTCATCCAGTCTCTTCAGCAAAGAGTCGGGTGTCTCGTCGTCGGTAACGACAACGAGGTCCATGTCGGATCCCATCACCAGCTTACCGGTACTTCGTTCCGGGCGCGGGACGTCATGTGCCATGAGGTGAACAATGTCACCGGCGATGATGAAACAGACCCGATGCTCAGGGCGCCATTCGCTCTCTATCCGGCTAACCAACCCGCAAACGAGTCGATATAGCAGGTCCAGTTTTGCGCGGCTGACCTCTTCGATATAAGTCATCACCTCCTGGGCCCTTCGCTCGACTGCACCCGCATCGGCTTTCATCCCCACGACGGTGTACGTCAAGAACTCGCGCAAGATCGACGGAGAGAGGCGAGCGAAGTGCTGCAGCCGACGATCGAGCCTCAGGTATCGGGTACCGACCCTACGGGTTAGGAGCCTTGGAGATAGGCTGCAGGCCCGCCAAAGAGTCAACCCATCGTCATCAAAGGCATTCTTGATCTCCAGGCCGGTGAGCGGTCCCTTTTGCTTGATCAAAGCGACGATTTCTTCTTCCACATGCATCTCAAAAGGCTCGTATGAAACTTCATGAAATGAGGTGTTTTGAGCCTAAGTGCCCGGCCATGGGGTCTCTTTTCAAGAAACGAGACGTTACCTGCTCGAACGCTAAAGAGGCTTGCAAGCCAGGCGGCCGGAGCAGACTCGGAGAATGCGCCAAGGCTGTCAATCCGGCCTGTTCCGCGGTGGCCCTCCGGCCGCCTCGGGTAGCGCCTTATTCCGAGACAACGCACACAATTCCTCGTTTTTGAAAAGAGACCCCATGACCGGGCGAACAGACGTCGAAAAATCTCAAAGTGTCAAATTCGAGTACTAAGTTCATGAAGTGTCCAGATTTGTCAAACTGGCCGCCCTCCCGAGGTGGGTAAACTCCTGCGGCAAGCGGCGGGGCTGACTGCGGAATGCTCACCTGCCTCGATCTTAGCGCGCTGTGCATCCCCTCATCACTCATTTTCCTTGTCCGCCAGGCGCAATGCTTTCTGCCACTCCTGCGGATCGTTCACATTGTAGAAAGATCTCAGATCAGGGTCGTAGAGCCGGATCTCCTCCTCTTCCACATACCGAACGTCAATCTGGGAGAAAAACTTAAATACTTGGTATTGCCGCGAATCGATCAACTCCTCGACGGCAGGAAGGCAACTTCGGGAATACAAGGCATGAAGGGCCTCTATCTTCCAGTCCATCTTCGGCACGACGGCATCGAAACTCCCTTGTATCTCCACCATGTGCCGGAGGAGATCAACGCTCAGGAACGGCATATCACAGGCCACCACAAATCCGGCCCGCTCTTCCATGAGTTTCAGTCCCGTATAGATGCCGCCGAGGGGTCCGATACCCTTCACCAGGTCCCTATACATGGGGAGATCAAGGAAGTTGTATTGCTCAGGCGTGTTTGTGATGAGGATGACCTGCCCGAAGACCGTCGCCATGATTCGAGCAACGCGCGCGACGAGTGGGACGCCGTGGATCTCGGCAAGGGCCTTGTCCGTCCCGTAGCGGGTACTCATGCCACCTGCTAAAATAATTCCGGTGACCTGACAGTTCGGTTTCTCGAAACTCATTCAGGCATGATTCGCATTGCGTTGTTTCAAAAACCTAAAGTGATATTCATGACGTCGATGGGCATCGAAGGCTTGGGATTAGAATCCCTCGATTCGGCGAACATGACTGTATATGCGGTTGGTGCCTCGAGCCATATCGATTAGTGTGATGTTGTAGAACTTTGCGGCTTCAACCGCCCTTGAGGTGGGCCGGGACATGGCTACGAAGACAGGGATGCCGGCCCTTGCCGCCTTAATGATCATTTCAAGACTGGACCTACCGCTCGACAATAGGATTTTGTCATCGCGAGATATCCTCTTGATCAAGGCAGCGCCGATAACCTTGTCCAGGGCATTATGGCGGCCCATATCTTCGCAATGGATAAGCGGATCGCCATCGGCGTCAAACAGGACGGCTGCATGGGCGCCGCCCGTCCTCTTATAGACAGGCTGGCGTTGGACCATCACGTCCGGTAAGTCTACCACGACGTCCATCGAGAAGCGATGCTTGCTCTTTACTCGCCTTAACCCACGTTTGAGTTCGTAATAGTTCTCCTTGCCGCAGATCCCGCAGCTAGAGTAAGATACCCTCTTGCCGGTTCCCAGGGCGGCTCCGGAGGTCTTGCTCTTTGTCGTGATCCGGGCCTCGATGACCTGCTCGCCTCCCTCCCTCTCAGCCGCACGAATCAGGCACTCTTGGATGTCCGTCAGATCATCGATCAATCCTTCTGTGAAGACAAAGCCGGTGACGAGTTCCCGTGCGTGGGCCGGTGTAAACATGATCAGGACGTTTGTCTCGCCATTGATGGTGATCTCGATAGGGGTCTCTCGGATAAGTTGGCTCTGGGCGGGAGTCATCCGGCCGGATTCGTAGGTGAAGGCCCGGAAGGATTTCTGCATATGATCATGAGTGTCGTCGTTCTGCATCGAGGCTTCATTTCAAAAACGGAGGTCCTATATATCGTAATTGGTCATAGGCGTCATCAAAAAACCTCATTCTTGACCTCCGCTCCTTTTCTCGCTATATCGAATCTCCGATTGCGTTGGATGGACGGTCGATCGTTCTTCGCGTTATGGCCTCAGGAGTTCCGGTTTGGGGACCGCTTTTCTCTACACGGACAAGTACTTCGACTATGATTACGGGGCCAGGCATCCGCTCAAGATCGAGCGCTTGCGCCTGACTTACGAGCTTTGCCGAGCCTATGGCCTCTTCGATCTGCCGGACGCTATCCGGGTCGAAACCAAGCCCGCGACCGAATCCGAGATTCTCCGTTTCCATACTCCGGGTTACGTGGAATTGCTGAAGGCCGCGAGTGAAGGCCGTTGGGAAGGCGTCTTGGCCCATGGGCTCGGGCCGGGGGATAACCCGATCTTCCCAGGACTCTGGGAATGGTCGTGTCTACACGCCGGTGCATCGCTTCAGGCCGCGCGGCTGGTGCTCGAAGGAAAGGTCCACGTCGCGTTCAATATCGCGGGAGGACTACACCATGCCGGAGCCGAGCAGGCATCAGGGTTCTGCTACATCAATGACCCCGTGCTGGCCATCTACGCGTTCCTGGACCATGGCTTGCGCGTGATGTACCTGGACGTCGATGTCCACCATGGTGACGGGGTCCAATGGGCCTTCTACGAAGATCCGAGGGTCTTGACGATCTCCTTTCATCAGGACGGACGCTCCCTGTTTCCGGGGACCGGAAGTCTCCGAGAAATGGGAAGAGGGAGTGGACTCGGGTTTGCCGTCAACGTGCCCATGCTTCCCGGGAGTGACGATGCCGTTTTTTGGGAAGGCTTCAGCGGCCTCGTGCCGAGGCTGCTCGATATGTATCGACCGGATGTGATCGTCGCCCAGTTGGGTGTCGACGCCTTCCTGACAGATCCCCTTGCGATGCTCGAATTGACGACGAACGGGTTTGTCAAGGTCGTCTCCTTTCTCACGGGATGCGGTGTGCCTTGGGTCGCACTGGGCGGAGGGGGCTACAATATCACCAATGTGGCGCGGGCATGGACCTTGGCGTGGGCCGTTATGAACGGGGTCGAACCACCCGACCAGATACCGGCGGCTTCGATCAAGCTTCCCATGGGAGAAGGGACTCTGGTGGGGAATCTCCGAGACCCCGAGCATAGGAGTGCGCGGCAGAGCCAATGCGCCGAGCGTATGCGGGAATCGGTGAACTACTTGATCGAGAACATCTTGCCGCGTGTTACTTCAGATACGTAATTTTACAATGTTGCATCGGACAACAGATGAGGTTTCACGGTTCCGAAAGGAGAAACCGGCGAACTGACACCTGAATACTCCTATGAAACTTCATGAAATGTGGTCTGTGATACCTTATCGCCCGGCCATGGGGGGTCTCTTTTCAAGAAACGAAACGCTACCCGCTCGAACGCTGGAGAGACTTGCAGGCCAGCCGGCCGGAGCAGACTCGGAGAATGGGCCAAGGCAGTCAGTCCGGCCTATTCCGCGGAGGCCCTTCGGCCGCCTCGGGTAGCGCCTTATGCTGAGACATCGCACTCCATTCCTCGTTTTTGAAAAGAGACCCCCATGGCCGGGCGAACCTGCGCCGAAAGATCCAGAAATGACAGATTCAAGGGGCATTTTCACGAAGTTCCCCAGTCGATGAATGTGGCCGCCCTACCGAGGCGGGTAAATTCCTGCGGCAAGCGGTGGGGCTGGCTTCTGACAACCTTCAGAGACCCTCTTGAAACCTGAACCGTAGCCAAAGGCCTACCTTGAAAGATCATGACGGATAAGGTCCCAGCCATTCGCAGAGACTTGGAGTTCGTACCCCTCATTCAGGCCGGACGGCAATATATCTTGGTCCGGGACCCGCTGGGGTTGGTGCCGGAGGGGAAGGCCCTTGACGCCTCCCTTGCACAGGTGCTGGCCCTTTTGGACGGCGAGAATACGCTCCGGGAACTTCAGATGGTGCTCATGAGGCGGCGGGGTGGCCTCCTGGTAGGGACTGATGAGGTGGTACGGCTTCTCTCCGAGTTGGATCAAGCGTTCATATTGAATACCGACCGGTATGTGCAGGCGAAAGAGCGGATCGTGGCCGAGTTTGCTTCCCAGAGCACGAGACCGTGTGTCCATTGCGGACAGGCCTACCCTCGGGATCCATCCGCCTTGAGGCGAAAGCTGGATGAAACCCTAGGCAACGGGATTGACGGACCCGCGCCGGAGGGAAGGATCGTCGCCTTGGTGGCGCCCCATATCGACCTCTCCGTAGGGCGTCGGGTTTACGGGTCGGCCTATCGAACCCTCAGGGGTGCGACGGTGCAGCGAGTGGTGGTACTCGGAGTCGGGCACACCATGGGGGGGGATCTCTTCTGCGTGACGGATAAGGCGTTTGAGACGCCGCTGGGCGTTCAGGAGTCGGATAAGCGCGTTATCGACGACCTGCGCGGGGCGGGGCACGAAGCCGTCGCCGAGAACGATTTCGCGCATCGCGGGGAACACTCCATCGAGTTTCAGCTCGTCCTCTTGCAGCACGTCCTGGCAAGGTCCTCCTGGACCATGATCTCGATCCTCTGCGGTCCGATTATGGGGAGCCTGTCCGAGTACAGCCGCGAGGCCTACCTAGCGAAGGCCGGCCCATTCCTGGAGATCCTCAAGGGGACCCTGGACGAAGGGAGCCTGCTCGCGGTCGGAGTCGACTTCTCGCACATCGGGCCCAAGTTCGGTCACGAGATGCCGGCCGCCCATTTGGCCGCCCAATCCGAGGCCCACGACAGGGCCCTCTTGGACCGGCTTTGTGCACAGGATGCCGAGCAGTTCTGGGAGGAGTCACGAAAGGTGGGCGATCGCTTCCATGTCTGCGGGTTCTCCGCCATGGCATGCCTGCTGGAGCTGTTACCTTCTTGCGAGGGCCGGGTGCTTGACTACGCGATGTGGCATGAACAGCCCACCCGCTCGGCCGTCAGTTTCGCCGCCGCCGCCTTCAGCGCAAAATGAAAAGGCTCACGCCTGTTAGAGGTCTGAGGTTGGAGGAACGGCGCCAATTAGTCATAGGGATCTCCCGAAGGTGCCGGGACGTCAAGTTGTCGGGGAATTCGTCACTATGGAGGCTCACGGAAAATGTGCAGATGCAAGGCATCCGAAATCATGAGGAACGAGGCGTACAATATAGGTACACCGCAGTGACGAAGGATGAGGATAACGCCGCAGATGTGGGTTTTCCGTGAGCCTCCTAGTCTCGTTCGCAGATCTCTACCAGCACTCCGTTCGTCTCCTTGGGATGAATAAAGGCGATCCTGGCGCCGCCCGCCCCGGGCCGCGGCTGCTGGTCGATCAACCGCACGCCTTTGGCCTTGAGCTCTTCCAGGGCTTCTTGGATGTTCTCCACCCGGAAGGCGACGTGCTGAACCCCTTCGCCGCGGGCATTGATGTACTTGGCCACCGGGCCGTCCGGCTCCGTGGATTCGAGCAGTTCCATCTCGCTGTCGGTTATAGGGATGAAGGCGACATTGACCTTCTGGTCGGCCACATTCTCGATCTCCTCGATCTTGAGGCCCAGCAGGTCGGTGTAGAACTTTCCAGCCTCTTGAATACTCTTGACCGCGATGCCGATGTGATCAATGTGTTTTACTTTCATGGTGTCTCCCTAAGAGAAGTCTAGAGTAAGCAGCCTAAGAGGGCACGGGAACCCTTGTCTTCACATTCGCAAAAATGGTAACATTTAGATTCTTGAAACGCGTTAGCGCATACGATCTATCCGGTCATGGGGGTCTCTTTTCAAAAACGAGGAATTGAGTGCAAGGTCCAGGCATAAGGCGCTACCCGAGGCGGCCGAAGGGCCACCTGGGAATAAGCCGGGCTGAGTGCCTGGGCTCATTCTGCCAATCTGCGTCGGCCGCCTTGCCCCTCGGCCGTGAGCTCGGGGCCGAACGGCTGGGCAGCTTCTTCCGCGTTCGAGCGGGTATCGTTTCGTTTTTGAAAAGAGACCCCCATGGCCGGACGTTGACTTGTTTCAGATACCAAAATTGATACCAAAAATGTATATTTAGGATGTCCCTTAGCGAGCCGGCAGAGCAGCTAATCGAGGTTCTTCTTGCCGGCGCTGAGTACCTCCAAAGCAGCACCGAGCTGCGAAACGCACAGCGAGCTAAGCCTTAACATAATTCATGGTCCGGATCTAGAGGTTACGTCCATGAGAAAGATGCCTTTCGGTTATCGACCCATGGGCCCCCGCCCCCCCGAAGACGAGAAGGCCCAATTTGACCAATTCGAGGCGACCGAACTCTATTGCCCTCAGTGCGGTCGGGCGGTCCAAGTGAGGAAGTCCCTACTCCTGATCCTCCCCGAGGGGGACAAATATGAATACCGCTGTCAGCATTGTGGGACGACGGTGGGTGACAAGATAGATCGTTCCGGTCAGTTCCACGGTGTCCTCAAGACCTGAACCCCACCTCTGTGAGTCATTTGGCCAAGGAAAACCAACACCTGGGGCGTGGTCACGTTTCGAGGGCCACCTGAGGGAGGGCCCTGTCAAAACCGGATAAGGGTGGGTCGCTCTTGAGAACGGTCCTAGCGAAGCTGTCGAAAAACCGATTCTTCTGAGGCTGATGGAAAATGTCCATCCCGCTCTCTTCGAGCGGGACGAAACCGGGGAC
>CAZAGT010000053.1:0-17105 GCA_964484515.1 uncultured Desulfobacteraceae bacterium
GCCGAGACATCGCACTCAACTCCTCGTTTTTGAAAAGAGACCCCCATGACCGGGCAACTCACTTTGAGAGGCCTGAAGATGTCAAATTCGAGTATCAACCTCATGACGTTTCCCGCTCGATCAAACTGGCGGCCTTCGCGGCCAGCGGCTGGGCTGGCGAGCGACAACCACTGCCTCGGTGTCTTCACACCGCTTAGAGCCGGCCGGTTGTGCGCTCTACAGAGACCATCCTCCGGTGGCTTAGAACATCTACGCATGTTGCGGGTTGCTCACAGACGGAGTGTCTAAACTCCCGCAACGTCCTCCCCAATCCAGATCCCGCCGAGCACGGAGTACGTCCTGCAAATCATTTTTCTTGAATTCTCACCCCTGTTCATCCAATATCAACGCCAGGTCTTCAATCATGATCTTCACGACCTCAACCGGGGAATCATTCGATACCGCAACGGATCTAACCGCCCCGGAACGGCACATCCTTCAGAAACTCTTTCTATGGTCCTCCATGGCTGCCAGCCTCGAGGAATTCAGGCAGAAAAAGGATGAAGCCCTTCTCAAGGGTTGGAACCTTTCAGGGCCTGTTCAGGAGAGTACGGTCCTCAATAGCATCATCCGTGAGCTGGAGGATAGACTGCTCAAGCGTCTCGGGAGATGAGCGGGTCCGATCGTTTTTGACCGTTAAGCATCTCCCGCTGTTCCATCGTCGGCCGTTAAACCTACAAGACCAACCATCTTCAAAGGTGTTCAATTGAGACATCCGCGAGAGAAATCAGCTCATAGTCCCGAAGGAGTACCGGTCGAAAGCAACATCGAGACCGATTTCGAGGCGCTCTGCCGAGAATACCAGGAGCGAGAGCGGAAACTGCTCCAGGTCATCAATTCCCTTCCCTATCGAATTATGGTCGTCAATATGGATATGACCGTTGACATGGTCAACGAGACCTTCGTTAGGGAATTCGCTTGCCAGCGTGACGGAATCATCGGCAAACGCTGCTATGAGGCGCGGTACGGTCTGGTTGAGCCCTGCAGTGTCTTCGGCCAGGGTTGTTTCCTAGAGGACCGCCTGGCGGAGATCCGGGAAAAAGGGCTCGTGAGCACCATCAAAGAGCGGCTCGATGAAAACGGCGAGACCCATTTCGATGTCATTACGGTGGCGCCGATCTACAACGAGGACGGTGACATCGTTCAGCTCGTCGAGGCCTCGCGGGATGTCACGGCGAGGGTCAGACTGGAAGAGGAAGTACGCAAATCCAACGTCTTCCTCCAAAACGTGATTCAGAGCACGGTCGACGGGATCGTGGTCGTGGACATGAAGGGCAATGTCCTGATCTTCAATGAGGGCATGGAACGCCTGACCGGCTATTCCGCCAAGGAAGTAGAACACCTGACCAGCTTCTATCCGATCGAGACGGCGCGCGAAAACATGGACAAGATGAGGAGTGAACGATACGGTCCGCCGGGGAAACTGAATCCAACCAGCATGACCGTATCGACCAAGGACGGTGAGGAGATCCCGGTTACCCTCTCGGCCTCCCTGATCTCGGTTGACGGGCAAGACATCGGCAGCGTCGGCGTGTTCACGGATATGCGGGAAGTCCTGAAAATGAGAAAAGACCTCGGGGACGCCCATCTTCAACTGGTCCAGTCCGAAAAGATCGCCTCTGTCGGTCGCATGGCCGCCGGTGTGGCGCATGAGATCAACAACCCGTTGGCGGGCATCCTGATCTTTGCAGAGCTACTCAAAGAAGACCTGGGGAAAAGCCCAAAGCAGCTGAAAGACGTTGAAGAAATCATCGATCAGACCCTGCGCTGCAAGAAGATCGTCTCTCAGTTACTCGAATTCAGTCGTCAAACCGTCGGCAAGGTGAGCTCATTCAGCGTAGATGCGCTGATCGATTCCTCCCTCAACATTCTCATCAACCAGGCCCTTTTTCAGGACATCGCAGTCATCAAGGAGATCACGTCTGATATGCCGGCCATGGTGGGAGATTTCGGTCAGCTCCAGCAGGTCTTTACCAATCTCTTTATCAACGCAGCCGACGCAATGAAGGGTAAAGGGACGCTCAAAATCAGCGCCGACTTTGACTCCGAGGAGGGCCACTTCGTGCTCCAAGTCTCTGACACGGGCCCCGGCGTCCCCGCAGCCCTGCGTGATAAGATCTTCGACATCTTTTTCACGACGAAACCGGTCGGTAGAGGAACGGGGCTTGGTCTGAGCATATCTCAGAATATCATCAAACTGCACGGCGGTAACATCACCTGTGAGTGCCCGCCCGCCGGCGGTACCACCTTTGTCATCGTAATTCCCCTCGGCTTTGTAGAACAACCCTCTCAGGAACCCGTTTTCATAGGACTGGACGCGTCATGAACAATAACGTCAAGGTGCTGGTCGTCGACGACGAAAGGGTCGTCAGGGAAGGGTGTCAACGAGTCCTTACCGGCAAGAAATATGAGGTCGTCGCGGCCTCAGATGGGCAACAGGCGATGGAGGTCCTGGAAAAAGAAGCGGCCGACATCATGTTGCTGGATCTGAAGATGCCTGTCATGAGTGGTGAGGAGGTCCTGGAGAAGACAAGATCACTCTACCCCGATTTGCCTGTCATCATCATCACGGGGCATGGGACGATCGATACGGCTGTCGAATGCATGAAAAAGGGCGCCTATGATTTTGTCACAAAGCCCTTCCAGATCGACCAGTTCCTGCTCACCATCAATCGAGCTGCCGAGAAGAGGCGGCTGGAGCAGCAAACGAAACGGTTTCAGGAGGAAAAGGAACGAAACCTCTATGACCTTGACCTTGAAAAGAGCCGTTTGAAAACGATCATCAACTGTATGGCAGACGGGGTTATGGTGACCAACCGCCATCTTGAGGTCGTCCTTCACAATCCGGCACTCGTAAATGCTCTTGAGATCAGCAACCACGTCGAAAACCCGGTTCCGTTGACGCAACTGACGGACAACGGATCCCTAATCGGCACCCTTCAAGAGATCCAATCACGTGAATCGGCGAAACCACAGGTGATTTCATTGGAGATCCAGGCCGGACACAATACCCTCCGAACCATATCGGCACCGGTCTTCGGACCCGACGATCATCCTGTGGGAACGGTCACGGTGCTGCAAGATATTACGGCCTTCAAGGAATTGGACGAAATGAAATCGGACTTTGTAAACATGGTCGCGCATGAACTTCGCAGTCCCCTCGTTGCCATCAGGCAGCAGAGCAGCGTGCTCCTGGAAGGCTTGGCCGGCCCTCTCCAGGAGAAACAACGGGACCTTGTGGGAAAAGGCCTCAAGAAGATCGACCAGCTCTTGGAGTTGATCAACGATCTTTTGGATATCGCCAAGATCGAGGCGGGCAAACCATTACAGCACCGAGTGCCTGTCGATCTGTGTCAGCTCGTCGAAGACACGGTCGGCCTGCTGGAAACCAGGGCGCAAGAAGCGGATATCGCCCTATCCTATTCCTGTCATGACGTAAAACGTATTCTGGCCGATCCGAAGGGGATCGAAGAGATCCTCACTAATCTCGTCACCAATGCCATCAATTACTCTCCCGGAGGCGGGCAGGTCTCCTTGGACGTCACCGGCCAAAACCAATATGTTGAAATCAGAGTGGCTGACAGTGGAGTGGGCATCGCCCCGGAGGAGCTCCCGAAGATCTTCGACAAGTTTTACCGCGTCAAGCACCCTAAGACCCGACAGGTCATGGGAACGGGCTTAGGCCTGGCGATCGTGAAGGGAATTGTCGATGCACACCAGGGGAAGATCGAGGTGGAAAGCATCCCGGATAAAGGGACCACCATTCGGATCCGATTGCCGATAATCGAATAGCCCTACACCTGCAACCGATCTAGAAACGATTTGACTTTGGTGCCTTAACTAGTTACTTTCATTCCCCTAATACGCCCTTGCGGGCGGAGTTCGTTCTCCATTTCCCCAAAGCAAGCTGAGAACGATTCCAGAATCGGAATGAGGTCGACGACCCCGCCTGATTCGGTACATGCAAACGGCCGGCCGGCTGTTTTTTGTATGCATTTGCGGTGTCCGGGAGATCCAAAATCAGTCGTTCTCGTGCCATGAGCCATCCACCCCACGAATTCGGAGGTCTTCATCATGCCGCTCGCAGAAAAGTTTAGATCGGGGAAATTTGTGGTCCTGGGAGAATTTGAGCCACCGAAGGGGTCCGACTTCTCTTCTCTGCTTAAGAATGCTCGTCGGGTCAAGGGTCGCCTCGAGGCCCTCGTCGTTCCCGAAATGGCGAACGGTGTGATGAAAGCGAGTTCCCTCGGAGGGTGTGCTTTTCTGCAGAGGCAGGGGTTCGATACGGTGATGCAGATTTGCTGTCGTGACCGCAATCGCCTGGCCATTCAAGCGGATATCCTGTCGGCGGCCGCTCTCGGGATCACGAACATCATGGCGGTAGCCGGCGAGGAAATCCGCTACGGTGACCATCCCCAGGGCCGCAGCGTTAACGATCTCAACCTCCTGGAACTCGTCGCGGCTCTTGACAAGCTTCAACACGGCCGAGACCTGGCGGGGATCGAATTAACCGGAAAACCCGCCTTCTGCGTCGGCTCAACCCTTGATACCAGTGCGCCAGGCGGACTGCTCGAGATCGAGCTAGAGGATCTCAACAAGAAGATCGATCTGGGAGTCCAGTTCGTGATAACCAATCCGGTCTTTGACGTCCGGCCGCTACAGCAGGTGTTGAAACGCATCGACACGAGTCGGGTGGCGGTCATCCCTACGGTTCTACTCTTGAAATCGGCCGGCATGGCACGCTACATTGACCGCAACGTCAAGGGGATCTCGGTTCCAGCCGAGATGATTCGCGGAATTCAGAAGGCGCCCGACAGAGTCAAAGAATGTATTCAAATTGCTGCTGAGAGCGTTGCACGAATCAAAGACTTGGGGATGGCGGGGGTGATGCTGTCCACC
Organism: uncultured Desulfobacteraceae bacterium; assembly: GCA_964484515.1. Classification (GTDB taxonomy): domain Bacteria; phylum Desulfobacterota; class DSM-4660; order Desulfatiglandales; family HGW-15; genus CAZAGT01. The sequence goes on from CAZAGT010000053.1 coordinate 4,939, forward strand.
CTCGGCTGGGAGGACCGGTTGCCGGACGTCCTATCAAGAGCCGGACTATAGATCATGTGTTACTTTATATTTTTATTTGAACTCAATAATGCATATCCGTATTTTCAAATTACATCTTGATTCATGCGAGGTGCGTTAGAACGGCGGGCTTCCAAGAAGCACAAAGGTCCGAGAAACGTAATGTCCCGAGTGGAAGAACGTTTTTCGCCCCTGCCCTTCAACGTCCGTCAACCTGCCGAGTGCAGGACAACGAAGGCATGTGAAGCCTGAGAGAGGGGAACAAGAACATATGTCAAGAGAGGGATCTCACACCCTGTCAGGGTCCGTCATGATCGTTGGAGGCGGTATCGCCGGTATGCAGGCGGCCCTAGATCTTGCTGACTCGGGTTATCTCGTCAAATTGGTGGAAAAATCATCCGCCATCGGCGGGATCATGAGCGAGTTGGACAAGACATTTCCTACCAACGACTGCGCCATGTGAATCATCTCCCCTAAACTGGTCGAGGTCGGCCGGCATCTGAACATAGACCTGATCACCTGTGCGGAAATGGAAAAGGTGGAGGGTCAGGCGGGGAATTTCAAGGTCACTATCAAGAGAAACCCACGCTACATCGATGAATCGAAGTGCACGGCGTGCGGTGATTGCGCTGCGGTATGCCCGGTCGTGCTTCCGAATGAGTACGATCAGGCCCTGAGTGAGCGCAGGGCGACTTACAAGAAATATGCCCAGGCCATTCCGGGCTCTTTTGCCATTCAGAAGACGGACAAAGCACCCTGCCGTTCCGCCTGTCCGGCCGGTCTCAATGTTCAGGGCTACGTCCAGATGGTCAAGAAAGGGAAATATAAAGAAGCCCTTCAGATCATCATGGAGGAGCTCCCCCTGCCCGGGGTCTTGGGCCGGATCTGCCCGCACGGTTGTGAAGATGCATGCCGCCGGGGCGAGATGGACGATCCCGTCGCCATTCGCGATCTCAAGCGCCTGGCCGCCGATCAATTCGACCCGCGCGAGATCGAAATCTCCTGCCTGCCACAAAGAGATGAGATCGTGGCTATTGTAGGCTCAGGTCCCGCCGGCCTTTCAGCCGCCTACCACCTCGCTCGTCAGGGAATCCGATCGACGATCTATGAGGCCCTATCTGAACCGGGGGGCATGCTCCGCGTGGGCATCCCGGAACATCGCCTGCCCCGCAAGATCCTGGATCGGGAGATCGAGGTCATTACCAATCTGGGTGTCGAGATCAGGGTGAACACTCCGATCGGAGCTGAGCTCAGCATCGATGATCTTTTTGATCAAGGCTACAAGGCCGTCTACCTCGCCGTCGGTGCCCACAGTGGTATTGATTTGGGAATCCCTGGGGAAAAGGCCCGCGGCCTTCGACAGGGGGTCGATTTCCTCCGCGAAGTCAATCTCACCGGTAAAGCTCCCGTGGGTCATAAGATCGCGGTGATCGGGGGCGGCAATGTGGCCATTGACGTGGCTCGTTCCGCAGTCCGCCTGGGTGCCGAGGAGGTAAAGATCATCTACCGCCGCACGCGTGCCGAGATGCCTGCCTGGGAAGAAGAGATCCATGCCGCCGAGGAGGAAGGGGTCGAGATCACCTACCTCGCCGCGCCTCAGGAGGTCCTGGTCCACGAGGGCGAAGTGATCGGACTCCGCTGTATCCGGATGAAGCTCGGAGAGCCGGACTCATCGGGACGCCGCAGACCGATTCCGGTCCCTGGGAGTGAATACGAGATCGAAATCGATCAATTGATCCCTGCGATCGGTCAACGACCCGATCTCAAGGCCCTCGAAGACATCGCGGGTCTGGAATTCTCCCGTTGGGGTACGGTTGAGGTTGACCCGGTGACTTACGCCACCGGCCGAGAAGGCCTCTTTGCGGGCGGCGATCTCCAGACCGGTCCTTGGGTCGCTATCGGGGCCGTTGGTGCCGGAAAGGAAGCGGCCGAATCGATCGTCCGTTACCTGGATGGGCGCGACATGACCGCGGGACGGGAGCCGATCGCCAACGACAATCCGATCTACCGGCCCATCCCGAAGGACGGAGAATCGAGGGCTCGGGCTCCAATGCCGACCCTACCGGTCGATAAACGGAAAGACAGCTTTGAGGAGGTAGAGCTGGGGTATGATGAGGGGGTCGGTCAAAGCGAAGCTGACCGCTGTCTGAACTGCGCTTACTGCTGCGATTGCTATCAGTGTGTCGAGGCCTGCGGTCCGGGCGCGGTGACCCTCGAGACCCACACCCAGGAACCGGAAACCCTCGAGTTACGCGTGGGCTCGATCCTTTTGAGTCCGGGCTTCCAGCCTTTTGATCCTTCACGCTTTGACACATACAACTACATCAAACATCCAAACGTCATGACCTCTCTCGAGTTTGAACGGATCCTATCCGCCTCAGGACCCACAATGGGCCACCTGGTGCGCATGTCCGACCAAAAAGAGCCAAAGAAGATCGCCTGGCTTCAGTGTGTCGGCTCCCGGGACATCAATCGCTGCGATCACGGGTACTGCTCATCGGTCTGCTGTATGTATGCCATCAAGGAGGCGATCGTTGCCAAGGAACACGCCGGGGGCGATCTCGATTGTGCCATCTTCTTCATGGACATGCGGACCCACGGCAAAGACTTCGAGAAGTATTACGACAACGCGCGTGAGAATCTCGGCGTGCGGTTCATCCGTACCCGGGTCCACAGCATCGACCCCATCGCCGACAGGGGCGATCTCCTCTTGAAGTACGCTACCGAGGACGGCGTGCCCGCGGAAGAGTCGTTCGATATGGTCGTTCTCTCCGTGGGGATGGAGACCACACCGGAGGTGGCCGCCCTGGCTGAAAAGCTGGGCATCGACCTTACTGAAGGCCAGTTCTGTCAAACCGACCCCTTTCATCCGGTCATGACCAACAAGAACGGCGTCTATGTGGCAGGCGCCTTCCAGGGCCCGAAGGATATCCCTCAGTCGGTCATGGAGGCCAGCGCCGCCGCCTGCGCTGCGGGGATGGACCTGAGCCCGGCCCGCGGCACCGAGTCGAGGAGCGTGCAGCTTCCCGATGAGAAGGACGTCACGGCAGAGGAGCCGCGCATCGGCGTATTTGTCTGCAACTGCGGAACCAACATCGGTGGCGTGATCGACGTCCCGGCCGTGGCCGATTATGCTGCGACCCTCCCCAACGTGGTTCATGTGGAGCAGAGCCTTTTTACCTGTGCTCAAGACAGCCAGGACAAGATGAAGGAGTTGATCCGGGAACACGAGCTAAATCGAGTGGTAGTGGCCGCCTGCTCTCCGCTGACTCATGAACCCCTCTTTCAGGAGACACTCCAGGCCTGTGGACTGAACAAATACCTCTTTGAGATGGCCAACATCAGAAACCAGGACTCCTGGGTTCATGGCAACACACCCGACGCGGCGACGCATAAGGCTCAAGACCTGATCAGGATGTCCGTGGCCCGGGCCTCTTTACTGACTCCCCTGAGGTCAAAGAGGATCGACATCAATCAGCGCGCCGTCGTGATTGGGGGCGGGGTCGCGGGGATGAGTGCTTCGCTCGGTTTGGCCGAACAGGGTTTCGAGGTGGTACTGATCGAGAAGGAATCGCAGCTTGGCGGACTGGCACGCGAACTGACGGCCACCATAGAAGGAATGAGTATCCCTGATGGTATCGCGGAGCTACTCGAGCGCGTCAATCGTCACGACAAGATTCAGACCCTGACCGATTCCATGGTCGTCGGGTTTGGCGGTTTCAAGGGCAATTTCACAACAGAGGTCCTGGTCGGTCCGGCGATGTACGAACGGAAGATTGAACACGGCGCCCTGATCCTGGCGACCGGCGCCCATGAGTATGTACCCGGGGAGTACCTTTATGGCGAAGATGAAAGGGTGCTGACCCAGATCCAACTGGCCCAGAGGATAGAAGCCAGGGGCGCCGATGACCTCCGGAATGTCGTCATGATCCAGTGTGTGGGCTCGCGGAACGAAGAATACCCAAACTGCTCCCGGGTCTGTTGTCAAACCGCTATCAAGAATGCCCTCCACATCAAGCAACTCAACCCGGACGCGAACGTCTACATCCTCTACCGCGATATTCGCACCTACGGAGAGTTGGAGTATTTTTATCGCGAGGCCCGTCGAGAAGGAGTGCTCTTCTTTCGCTTCGAAAAAGACAAGCCGCCGCAAGTTGAATCCGACGGTGACGGTCTTACCGTGCGATTTAAGGATCACGTCCTCCAAAGAGACATCAAGGTCACACCCGATCTTCTGGCTCTCAGTGCGGGGGTACGGGCCGCTGATACGGACGAACTGGCCGGTATCCTCAAAGTGCCTCGAAATCAAGAAGGTTTCTTTATGGAGGCCCACGTCAAACTCCGGCCGGTGGATATGGCGAGCGAAGGGATTTTTGTCTGCGGCGCGGCTCACAGCCCCAAGCTCATATCGGAGACTGTAGCACAGGCCTTGGCCGCGTCTTCGCGGGCCGGCACCTTCCTCGCCCAACCGGCCATGACCCTTTCCCCGGTGACGGCCACAGTGGATCAGGAGAGATGCGCCGCCTGCCTGATTTGTGTTCGCTCCTGCCCGTGGGACATCCCCCGTATCAACGAGGAAGGGGTCAGCGAGATCGATCAAGCCCTCTGCCGCGGTTGCGGTATTTGCGCGGCGGAGTGTCCGGCGAAAGTCATAGAACTCAATTGGTATCAGGATGATCAGGTCATGAGCAAGATCGACGCCTTGCTGGAAGGAGCCCTGTGATGGCCGATTTCGAACCGATCATTATTGCATTCTGCTGTCAGGCCTGAGGATACACGGCGGCGGACCTGGCAGGTTCGATGCGACTTCAATATCCCGAGAGTATCAGGATCATCAGTGTTCCATGTACCGGCAAGGTGGACGTTCTCCATCTGTTGCGAGCATTTGAAAAAGGGGCTGACGGCGCTTACGTCGTCGGATGTCTCGAAGGTGAGTGCCGCTACGATAGGGGCAACTTCAGGGCCCGCAAACGGGTCGAACATGTCCAAAAAATCCTGGAGAGTATCGGTGTGGGCGGCGAACGGGTCCAGATGTACAACCTCTCGTCGAGCGAGGCCCCCCGTTTTGTCGAGTACGCCCAGGAGATGACCGAGAAGATCAAAGAATTGGGACCCAATCCCATCAAGGCAGCAAAGAAGAAACAGGCGGCATAGTACCCGGATAACGTCATCTGTTGGCTGAGAACGCTCAAAGGCGAGTATTCGAAAGAGGGCGAATTTAGGGTGTACGTCTAAAGAAAGAACGAGGTCTACCCATGATTGTTGCTGATCGAAAGCCGATCGAGGAGATTATCGAAGAGGTCAAGGATTACCGCAAAATCCTAATAGCCGGGTGCAACGAATGCGTGACCGTTTGTGAAGCCGGAGGCCGCAAGGAAGTCGGTGTGCTTGCCTCGGCCCTGCGCATGTATTTCATGAATCAGGGGCGGGAGGTCAAGATTGACGAGATCACCCTTGAGCGTCAATGTGATCATGAGTACCTCGAAGAGATACGTAACGACATCGACCAGTACGACGCCGTGGTTTCTCTCGCCTGCGGCGTCGGCGTTCAGTTCATGGCCGAAAAATACCCCAGCAAACCCGTCTTACCTGGGGTGAATACGAGCTTTATGGGGGTGACCGAAGAGAGAGGGGTTTGGACCGAGCGGTGCCAGGGGTGCGGTCAATGTATTCTGGCGACGACCGGCGGGATTTGCCCGGTCTCGAGATGCGCAAAAAGGATCTTCAATGGCCCCTGCGGCGGGTCGAGCGGAGGCAAATGCGAAATCAGCAAAGAGGTCGATTGTGCTTGGCAGCTGATCGTCGACCGACTCAAGGAGCTTGGTCGCTTCGAAGAGGAGTACGAGAAGTTGGCGCCGATCAAGGATTGGTCGACTGAACGGGCGGGAGGTCCCAGAAAAGTGGTGCGGGAGGATGTGCAGCAATGAGCGAAACGAAGACACCGAGCAAGCTGGAAAAGATCCTGGCGGCGGGACATTTGGCGGTGACCTCCGAGTGTGGTCCTCCCCGGGGCAGTGATCCGGAGGCCATCAAAAAGAAGGCCGAGCTGATCAAGGATTACGTCGACGCAATCAATATCACGGACAACCAGACATCGGTTACGCGTATGTCCAGCCTCGCTTCCTGCATCCATTTGAAACTCATGGGATTAGAGCCGATCATTCAAATGGTCGTGCGCGATCGCAACCGCATTGCCCTCCAGAGCGATATCTTGGGGGCGGCCTCCTTTGACATCTACAATATTCTATGCCTCTCAGGGGATCATCAGTCATTTGGCGACAATCCTCAGGGACAGAACGTCTTCGATCTCGACTCTATGCAACTGATCCAGACCGTGAGACTCATGCGTGATGAAGGTAAGTTCCTGGGTGGGGACGACATTGCCCGCCCACCGCAGATGTTTGTCGGTGCGGCAGCGAACCCGTTTGCCGATCCCTTTGAGATCCGGGTGCCGCGGCTGGCCAAGAAGATCGCAGCCGGCGTTGAATTCATCCAGACACAGTGTATCTACAACCTGGAGAAGTTTGAGCTCTGGATGAAACAGGCCGGCGATCGTGGCTTACTTGAAAAGGTCCATATCCTCGCAGGGGTAACTCCCTTTAAATCAGCGGGGATGGCGAAGTACATGAAGAATCGGGTGCCGGGGATGGACGTCCCTGACGACGTCGTGAAGCGGATCAGCGGTGTCCCGAAAGAGAAGCAGGCTGATGAGGGCATTGATATCTGCGTGGAGTCGATCCAACGCCTAAAAGAACTACCCGGCGTCCGAGGGTTTCATATCATGGCGATCGAATGGGAAGAGAAGGTCCCTGAGATTGTGGAACGCAGTGGACTTCTCCCAAGACCAAAGCTTAACGGATCTTAGCGAAGCTGTCGAAAAACCTATTTCTCTGAGGCTGATGGAAAATGTCCATATGCAAAAGGCTTCCGAAACCGGGGACCCGCCCCAAAGGGGTGGGGACTGAGCCGAGCGAAGCGAAGGTAAAGAAATCCCGAGGAATGAGGCATACATAGAAGTACGCCGCAGTGACGCGGGATGAGGGTAACGCAGCAGATGGACATTTTCCGACAGCCTCAGCAGGCTTGGTTCGCTTTTTGGTGGTTTGGTTCTTTGGTTCTTTCGTGATAGACTGATATTCAATGGGCGTGAACGTTTTGGGGAGGCATCAAAAGGAGGTGACCGCATGTCCAAGAAGTATATCTTAGTGGTGGATGATGATCCTGATCTCGTGGAAACCGTGGCGATGATGCTGGAAAGCAAAGGATGCGAAGTCGGTCGGGCCTACGACGGCATCGAAGGTGAAGAATCCATCAGAGAGAGACGTCCGGATCTCGTCATCCTCGATATCATGATGCCTCGTAAGGATGGCTACGTCCTGTGCGCCGAACTCAAGGCCGATCAGGAAACCCGCGACATTCCTGTTATCCTTTTGACCGCCGTCGGGGAAGCGGTCCCGAGCACGACCTATTCTCACGCCGACGGTATGGCTACCGAGGCCGATGAGTATATTCCAAAGCCGATCGACACCGAAAGCCTTTGGGAAACGGTCAGCGGTTTCTTTGACTAGATATTTCCGGAGAGACCCATCCGCCGCCCACCCTCCATCCCGTGATGGTTTGCTGTTTGCGATTCGCTAAGCCTCATGCGGGTGGTGCTCATTCACTGATCCAAAGTAACACCTCCTTCTCCGTGACGCACATGACCTCCGCACCTAAACTCGGCGGCTTCAAGGTCCTCAAGGGAGTGAATCGGATCTCCCTCGCGCTTCCAAAGGTATATCCCCTTTCCGACCTTCTCCGGCCGATTGCCGCCGCGAAAATCAACTTACCCTATTTCACGTGCGTTCAGGGACAATCTGCCTGGGAGCTCCATTTCGCAGTCGAATCCGCCGACAGGGACAGGACCGTGACCCTGATACAAAATAGCTGCGGGATATCTCCGGATGAGGTCGCAAGTGCTATCCTCTCCATTTTTCCACATCGAAGTGACCCCACCATCGCTGCTAAGCTGTTTGCGGTGTTTAAACAGGAAGCACTCTCCCCTGGCGCCGTCGGCAACTCGCCCTCAGCCATCTCGATGGTACTCGCCGAAGACCTCCTCTCAAAGGCCAGCAGCGCCCTCTTCGACGTCTTTCAATTCAGCGCGTACCGTACACCTTCAGATTGGAAACTGGCCCAAAAAGGAAAGGAGAAACTTTACAAAGAAGTGGTTGCATCGTACCAGGAGCAAAAACCAAAGACCTACGGCCTCGAAATCGCCGACCAACATGACTTCGTCTCTGTTCGACTCGACGGCGGCAACCTGGCGCCCTTCGGACCGATGCTCCATGCGTGCTCGCAACACGGCCTCAACCTGTCGTTCCTCTCCTTGGGCCTGCCTTATTCGGAACGGGACAAGACCCTGGCTTTTTGCATCCCTGGCGCGAACGGGATGGCCTGTGACACGATCATAAATGAATTGCGTTCCGAGGCTGGCGTCATTGCAAGACACCAGGCGGCTGTATTCACGATGAACGGTCCCCATTTTGGGGACCGGCACGGTATTGCGAGTGAACTCCTCAATGCATTCGAAGAACACCACGTCGATCTATTGGGCCTCAGCTGCACGATTGCCTCGGTGACCGGTGTCGTGCCCTCTTCACAGGTCGATTCCGCGGTGAAGGCGATCACCTCATCTTTTGAGGTACCAGGGGTCGTCAAGAAGAATTGATCGCTCAAAAGCCATGAGATTATGGTCGCTAAAATATCCTTTTGTCGCCACGACAACCTACCGAGCATCCTATCGTGACCGAGGGAGGAGTCGCTCTCATGCCCGATCATGACATCATAAACATAGCTATTATCGGTGGTGCCACTCACTGCCGGGAACTCCTCGAAAAGACCACTCTGGAGTATGGTGAACAGGCCGTCCACGCACGCATCGTGGCAGTCGCCGACCCGGATTTCGGGACACCCGGAATGCAGGTCGCCCGGCAACTTGGACTTATCACGGTGGGCGACTATCATGAGCTCTACGCGCCTGACTACGATATCCACCGGTTCATCATTCTCACTCCCGAACAAAACGTCCTCGAAGACATCCTCAGAACCAAACCCTCGCACATCCGGATTCAGTCCTACCGCGTCTTCGAGGTTTTCTGGAACGCCATCAGCATTGAGGAGCGAAAGCTCCGCGAACGCAATCGCGAGGTGGAGACCATCTTGAACGGGATCAAGGACTTCATCATTGTCATCGATACCAACATGGAAATCCTCGAGGTCAACGATGCCTTTCTTCAAAAGATGGGATATTCCCCTGAGGAGGTGATCGGGAAGAAGTGCCACACAATCTTCCAAAAGGTCGATCACCAATGCAAGCATCTCGATTTTCTCTGTCCCCTCGAAAACATCGTTCGCAACAAGCAGCCCGTCCGTCAGGTCCTGACCAGAAGAAAGCAGAGCGGTGATACACGCTATATCGAGGTCTCCATCTTTCCGATCTGGGAAAAGAACGGTAAGATCTCTAAGTTCATCGAGATCAGTCGGGATATCACCGAACAGAAGATGGAGGAAGAAGAGATCACGAGACGCCTTGAGCAGATGGTCGCGGAACGAACGCGACAGTTGAAGGATACCCATGATCAACTGCTTCATAAAGACAAGATGACATCGCTCGGCAAACTATCCGCTTCGGTCGTCCATGAGATCAACAATCCGATTGCGGGCAGCCTGAATCTCGTGATGCTTATGAAGCGGATCATCGATGAAGGACCGGTCGGCGAAAAGGAGTTGGCGGAATTCAATGAGTATTTGACCCTCATGGAGACCGAGACCCGCCGCGTCAGTCGCATTGTCTCCGATCTCCTCGCCTTTTCAAGGCAGTCCAAGGTAGAGCCGAAACGTCTCAGCCTCAACGACCTGATCGAGAGGACCCTCATATTGAACGCCAATCTCCTCAAACTCCACGCCGTCAAGGTCAAGAAACGGCTGCACCCGAAACTGCCCGAGATCGTGGGTTCTGACGATCAACTCTTGCAGGTCTTTATGAATCTGATCTCTAATGCGGCCGAGGCCATGGAAGGCATGGACCATGGGGTCCTGAGCATCGAGACCAAGCATTCCCCGAAGCACGGTCGGATCGCGGTCAACTTCAAGGATACCGGCCCCGGCATACCTAAGGAGAACCGCACCAGACTATTCGAACCGTTCTTTACCACCAAGAAGAAGGGCAAAGGCGTGGGATTGGGGCTCTCGGTGGCATATGGCATCATTCAGGATCACGGGGGCTCCATCAAGGTCAAGTCCAAGCCCGGCAAGGGGGCCTCGTTCAAGATCGAATTCCCCCTCGCCCGCGCACAGGATCAAAGGGCGTATGAGGGAGGCATGCATGGATAGGGGAAGAATCCTAGTCGTCGATGATGAATTGATTATGCGTAAATCCCTGTCCCGCTGGATTGAGCGTGACGGGTACCAGGTGGAGACGGCGGCAAGTGGTGAAGAAGCCCTGAAAAAAGTCAAAGACACGCGTTTTGACATCCTGCTGGTGGATATCAAGATGGAAGGGATGAACGGGATCGAGGTCCTGAAGCGGGTCAAAGAAACCGACCCGGACACTGCGGTGGTGATGATTACGGCCTACGGCTCCATTGCGACCGCCATTGAGGCTATGAAGGGAGGCGCCCAGGACTATCTCTTGAAACCCTTTGATCCGAATGAATTAGGACTCGTGATCGATAAAATCCGGGACATGCAGGCCCAGTCATTAGAGACACTCTATCTGAGGGAGCAGATCAGGGCCCAAACCCGCTTTGAGAGTATGCTGGGCCAATCCCAGTCGATGCAGAAGGTCTTCGAGATGATCGCCGACGTGGCACCGATGGAATCCACGGTCCTGATCACCGGTGAGACCGGAACGGGCAAAGGCCTGGCAGCGAAGGCCATTCACTGCAACAGCCCTCGCTCGAACGGGCCCTTTGTGGTGGTCAACTGCTGTTCCATTCCCGAGCATCTCATGGAGAGCGAGCTGTTCGGTCACCAGAAAGGCGCCTTCACGGATGCCAAAGAGACGAAGAGGGGCTTGCTCGAACTCGCCCACGCCGGAACCCTGTTCCTAGACGAGATCGGCGAGATCAGCATGCGGATGCAGATTGATCTTCTGCGGGTCCTGGAAGACCGCGTCTTTTACCGCGTAGGCGGCACCCAGCCGATCGAAGTCGACTTCCGGGTCATCGCGGCGACGAATAAGGAGCTTGCGGAAGGGATCAAGGAGGGCTCCTTTCGTGAAGACCTCTACTATCGTCTCAACGTCATCTCCTTTGCCATGCCGCCGCTGCGCGAACGCAAAGAAGACATCCCGCTCATGGCCGAGCACTTCCTGCACCGCTTCTCGCAGGAGACCAACAGACCGGTCGATCACATCCTGCGTGATGCCATGGACGAAATGATGCTGTACGAATGGCCGGGAAACGTTAGAGAACTCGAAAATGCGATTGAGAGGGCCGTCGTGGTGGCCAAAAGCCGAAATATCCAGCGTGAGAATTTACCCATTTTCAAACCGGAGCAGATGACTCCCGCCGGCAAATCCCTCAAGGAAATGGAGAAGAACCACATCTGGCAGATCCTCGACCAGAATCATTGGAATATTTCAAGGAGCGCTCGAGTCCTAGGCATTGACCGATCTACGCTCTACAGCAAAATCAAGTTGCACGGGATTCAGAAGCCGGTTTGATCGCCCCTTCCCCACATACCATCCTCATTTCTCCGATCGGCGATGTTGACAGAACCATCATCGAAGCGGCAAGCGCCACGATAAGGCGTGTCTACGGCTTTCGAACAGAAGTTACCCCACTCCTTAACGAGGTGGAGTTCGCCTTTGACGAAGATCGTAACCAGTACTACTCAACCTTGATACTGGAAGAGCTTGCGGCCCGCGCGCCATTCCACGTGCTCAGGGTACTCGGGATCACACGGGTCGATCTCTTCATCCCCATCCTGACCCATGTCTATGGTGAAGCCCAATTAGGGGGGAAGGCGTGCATCGTCTCCACCCATCGACTCAATGAAGGTTTCCCGAATGTCCTCAACGAAACCTACAATCACCGCGTGGCCAAGGAGGCCATCCATGAGCTGGGGCACACTTTCGACCTGCGCCACTGCCGTGAGCGCAACTG
>CAZAGT010000053.1:17115-19750 GCA_964484515.1 uncultured Desulfobacteraceae bacterium
ATTATGCACTACTCGCGGACGATTCAGGACGTGGACCACAAGTCCGATCAACTCTGCCGCTACTGCAACGTATTGTTGAACGATGAGCTAAAAAGGCTGGAAAAGAGCTTTCTGCTTGATCTTACATGATGGCGAATTTTCCCCCTGGCAGCGACTATGCTTAAAGAAGCTATACCGTTATTCGGCAATCAGGATATCCATTGATTTATTCGTGTAAATCTGCTATTTTCTTCAAAAAAGCACTATTGATGTACTTCCGATACGAAGAAATCGCTGAAAAGTTACTCGAACGTGTGCAGGATAACTTACACCTGAAATGATGATACTTACCATAAAACCTCCTATATCTCCGGATGGAGGTGGTAGATAATAGAAGGCGACCACTTTTGAGTCTTACACGGATAGAAATTTCAGTAGAATTCTGCACCTTCCGTCCAGACCTCAAGAGTAAACGGTTTGAATCTCCTTCTGGTTCTATAAGAGCCGCACTGCGGTCGGATTTTCGTTCACGACGTCCTCAGGGAGGGACCCCATGGAACAAAGCAATATAACGAAGGGAAACGAGACCGAAGAATTTATAACCTACCAAGCGACATCCCGACTGACCGACCTCTGGCGAATGGAGGACTACTGGGCCATATGGCTCGGCTTCGCCCTTCTGCTCATCGGGCTCATCCTCTACCTGCCGAGAGGACCGGAAGGATTGTATCAGAAGATCGAAAAGGCAAATGCTACCTTGAAATCGGAATCTGAGAGGGCGCCTTTCAAGACGGTGGCCTGGTATCAAGCCGTGGACGCCAAGAGGAAACTCAAGGCGACTGATTCAACAGTCGGAAAACAAATTAAGAAGTTCACGGCCAAACCGCATGGGTGGAGATCCAATCCAGGCGACGCCTTTGTCATCAGCACCGAGACCGCCGCCGCCAAAAACGCGAAGGCCGCGGGCAAATATGAATCTGCCAGGTCAAAGGAAGCGCAGGCCCTGGCCCTTGCCACATCCGCTGAAGAAGCTGCCGCCGTAGCCGGTTTCCAGGATGCCGCCCTCAATACCGAAGCCGTAAAGGCCATCGATGCCTGGCGGGCAGCCAAAAATGATGTGTCCAGTGCCAAGAAGAAGGCCGAGCACAAACCGTACAATCAGATCCCCCATCTCATCGGACTTATGATCTTGCTGGCGGTTTTCTTTGGTATCGGCATGAGGATCATGGGGCATTCCATGCAGAGATTCATGCGGGGTTTCATTTTCGTCTTTCTGGTAGCCGTGCTCGCCTACACGGCGGCAAGCAATGCAACCATGAAGCAATACGGGATCGGATACGCGGCGTGGGCCATCCTTTTCGGACTCATCATCAGCAACACCATTGGAACGCCCAAGTGGGTCATGCCGGCCGTGCAGACGGAATACTACATCAAGACCGGCTTGGTCCTGCTTGGCGCTGAGATCCTTTTTGGGAAGATTCTTTCCATCGGTGTTCCCGGGATCTTTGTTGCCTGGGTTGTGACGCCCATTGTGCTGATCAGCACCTTCCTGTTCGGTCAGAAGATTATCAAGCTCTCATCGAAGACATTGAACATCACTATTTCCGCGGATATGTCGGTTTGCGGGGTCTCGGCGGCCATTGCCACCGCCGCAGCCTGTCGCGCCAAGAAAGAGGAGTTAACACTGGCCGTTGGCCTCTCGTTGATATTTACTTCCATTATGATGATCGTGATGCCTGCCGTGATTAAGGCGGTGGAAATGCCCCACGTCCTGGGCGGCGCTTGGATGGGCGGTACCATCGACGCCACCGGGGCAGTTGCCGCAGCCGGCGCCTTTTTGAGTGATCGGGCGCTTTATGTCGCCGCAACTGTCAAGATGATTCAGAACGTGCTGATCGGCGTCATCGCCTTTGGCGTCGCCGTCTATTGGTGCGCGCGCGTAGAGTGTGCACCCGGCCAAAAGGTGGGGGCTATCGAAATCTGGCATCGCTTTCCAAAATTCGTGATCGGCTTCATCGTTGCCTCGATTGCGTTCTCATCGATCTACCAGCACCTGGGAACGGATGCCGCCTACACTCTGATCGATCAAGGATCCATCGGAGGCATGTCGAAGATATTCCGGGGCTGGTTTTTTTGCCTTGCCTTTGTCAGTATCGGACTGGCCACCAATTTTCGTGAACTGAAGAGTTACTTCAAGGGTGGCAAACCGTTGATCTTGTACGTCTGCGGTCAGAGTTTCAATTTGCTTTTGACCCTCCTTATGGCATACATTATGTTCTACAAGGTCTTCCCTGAAATCACGGCGAGGATCTAATCATGGCGTTGACCACGAAGGAAATCGGAAAAGCCGTTCTACGGCTGTGGGTCACTTTTATGTTGATTCTGCTGTTCATATTCTATGTGGCCCCCTTGATGACGAGGCTGCCGATGCTAAGGTCGCTCACGGATTTTATCGAGGAGCGGGGCATTGACGCGGGGGCCCTGTACTACACGGAGTTGGAGGAGTTCGCGGAGGCCGAGGCCCAGATGAGTAACACCATGGTGTATATGCCAAGGGCGTCGAGAACCGATGAGTAGCATCGGGCCTATGGATTTGACTGAACCCTACTGTTGCATAAACAACACGTCGAAGGGTGTGGAAAGACAAAAATAACAA
>CAZAGT010000054.1:0-19480 GCA_964484515.1 uncultured Desulfobacteraceae bacterium
TCGATAAATGATGGTACTTCAATGTATTGTGCTCTCGATATCAACCTATTGACCCACAGATTCTTGTGAGGAGCCAGAAATCATTTTCCGTATCATCGAATAGGTCGGCGCACGATCTGGGACGTGAATCGAACTGGTGACATGAGAGGACGCGACTTGCATACTGCGCCGCAGATCCGTCGGTACCCGAACCCTGCCCACCTGGAGGGGTGCTAATGCTTGAGCCCTCAGGTTGGGCAGCGGATCCCGCCTGTTCCCGATGAGGCAGCTCCCGCGGCGAGCCATTCGAGGAATCTTTTCAGACAGCCAAATCTACGATACCCTCGTTCAGAGCGAGTCGTACCTGAGGCTGAGCTGCTGTCAGCGGTCGCTTTTTCGAGTCGGTCCTTTGTCTTTGGATCCATGTGTTTCGATCCCCTTCTTCGCCAATGCAACTTTTCCTCTTCCGTAATCTAGGTACTCCGTCGTTCTCAACAACCTTGAGAGGCGTCACCTTTCGCCTTCCTGCGAGCGCCACTGGGCGTAAGTCTTGCTACGCTCGTAAATCTTAATGCGCTGCCGGAAATTGTCATTCGACCTGGATAATCGAAAGGCCTCGATCTCGAATGCCACCGCTTTTTCAAAGTCGCCACACTCTGCGTAAGCCGCAGCCAGGGTATCCATCCACGATCCATTCCTGCCGAACTTTAAGGCCTTACGGGCATACATGATGGCTTTTCGGCAGTCGCGACAGCCGGGATCCCTTGCCGTGGCAAACAGCCAAGCCAGATTGTTGTAAGATCCTCCACTTCTTGGATTGAGTTCAATGACGCGCAGGTATTCCTCTATGGCTTCGCGATATCGCTCCAGTCCTGTCAGGACAACCGCTCGGTTGTGCAAATAATCGACGTTGTCGGGCTGCAATGCCAAGGCGGCTGAAATATCTTCCAAGGCCCTGTGGTAATCACCCGTCCTGGAGTATATTCCCGCGCGGCTCGAATAGGCGGGGGCGAAGTCCTGATCGATGCCCAGGCATAGAGACAGATCTTCGAGGGCACCTTCGGTCTGACCGAGGGACATTTTGGCAGTAGCCCTTTCAAAAAGACAGGCAGCACATTGAGGATCGCCTCCGACGGCATTGTCAAGATCCGCTAGGGCCAAGTCGTGGCGGCCTAGCTTAGCATAGGTGATACCCCGGCATCGATGCGCCTTCCAGCAGCCATAATCTTGTTCAATAGCCTCGCTGAAGGCTGTTAGCGCTCGCTCGAATTGTCCCTTTCCGGCTAGCTCCAGACCGAGATCGAGCGCCGTCTTAGACGCTTTCAAACTCCGCGGGTCTGATCGCTCAGACAAGGGCTTTGCCTCTGAACATATCCTTGCGGATCATCTTCCGACCCCCCGTCTGAATAATCCGCAAGGGTGTGGCTGTCATTACGGTGCGATGGTTGTTATCTACCTCCATCCGGGAAGGCCATTTCGTCACAACGCCAGCAGCCCTGTTCTCTGAGATCTTTTGCGGGATCGATGTTCTTGTCGCACAGCCATCCGCACCCCTCTTTGTCTTTGAAAAATTTCAAAGGTCTGGCCGGCTTGTGGCTATCGGTGGTCATGTCCTCCCTTTCGTCGTAATAGATTTTTTCCTCCATGATCCTGCCCCCTTTCGTGTTTTCGTCGTTTCGGTTTTTGTTTGTCTCCCCCCATGTACTGTTCTAAAAGAGCATAATCCATGCCAGCGTTTCGGGCCTCCGCAAATATAACGTCGCACAATTGGCTGTTTCGATTGGGTAAAACCGCGGGACGAGCAGCCCTAAGGTAAACTCCTTTGCCGGGCGATGCCTTTCCCCAGCCCTCCGGACATCTCGCATCAGGACAAGCTGCCTTCATGTCGCGAATGGCCCCCGGTCGCTTCAATCAGGCACCCGCAGGCGAATGCCCCTAGGATGGTAAAGGTGGTCAGCAGAAACACATACACCCAACCGAAATAGGAGATCATCACGGGCAGCAGAAAGGGCTTGACGGCCCTGTTATTGAGAAAGACGGCGATCAAGGCGTTGCTTGCGCCTTGTTCCCTCAGATCTTTCAGCAAGGGATACCAGGCATAGATGGGGCCGATGGAAATGATACCCGAACCTGCCGCGATGAGCAGTCCCCGTATACCGGATGTTGCCCCTACGAGCTTTGCGATTTGTGCGGGTCTCAAAGAGAGATTCACGACAAACATCAGGAGAAAAGCCAAGCAGAGGGGGCCGAGGATCTTGACGAAGACCTTGGTGCTGACTCGCAGGGCAATTGCGGCCTGTTGCGGCGCAAGGACAAGTAGCGCCAAGTAGACGACCAATACCGAGACCGGCAAGAGTAGGCGCTTGTCGCTCCTCTTGGGGATCAGGTCTTTCTGCGTGATTTGAACCAAAGGCCTACCCCATGAAAACGTCCCAGACCGTGACCGTAGCGAGCGCGATGGCGAGCGACAGGACAAAAGAGACGCTGTTGCGAACCAACGCAAACCGCTTCCCAAGGGCGGCCACTTCGGCCGGCAATTGGATTAGACCCACGGTGACCCATGCCGTGATCAGGGCCGTCACCGCATAAAGGCTGATGCCTTGTTTCAGCATTTCACCACCGATGACATAACTATTGACGGGGTTGCCGGCGAAGAGGCTTCCAAAGCAAGCGCCCCAGAGGGTGTCCAATGGCGCCTGTCCAGTAAAGATGGCGCGGAGCAGTTGTTTGGGCACAAAGGCACTGAAAAGCCCCACGAGGAGCAGGACACTCGCGAGAATGGGCAACAGTCCGGCGAACTGTTTGGCCGATCTCCGGAGGGCCTCCCTAATGACGGCACTTTCAATCGCGGCCTTTGCGGGCACCGTTTTCCCCTTAAGACCGCCGGCGGCCTTGAGAGCGGTTTTTTGGTATTCGTCTACAACCTGCCCGACGGTTCCCCTAATCCCGGTTACCACCAGCACATTTCTGGCCGCGAGGTGACTCTCAACGAACGGGCTACAGTACCCTGTAAGCACGCGATCTACTTTTTTGGAGATCAGCAGCGCCACGACCTGCGTGCCGCCGCCCGGCTGATCCGCAGCACCGGAGATCGTGATTGGTTCAAAGCCCTGGGTTCCGATGTCGACGATGATCCAGTAGGGCGCGGTCCCGAATCTGTGCCAGACCGTTGCCTCCAAATCGGGACCTTCGGATGAAATCGCGATCCTCAACTGACCCTCCCCCTCCAAAAACGGTAACGGTTAAGCATTTTGACATTCATGGAAGCGTGTTGCGTTGAGTCATGGAAGGTCTCCTCAAGGTATTCTATCCCTCCGCCCCGCTGGGTTACCCATCTTTATAGTAGGATGTGCCCCCTACGAATACGATCAGGTTCGCTCCTTGAGCGGGATGTCCCACTTCTTCATATACTTCCAGATGGCGGTCCTGCTTACCCCTACCCGCCGTCCGACTTCGGCCTTATTCCATCCGCATTCGCGCAGGAGCTCGAGTAGGGTCGCGCGGGAAAGCCTTGTCCCTGTCCGGGTGTGGCCCCCGGTCATGGGAGCTTGATTCATCGCGGCAGGTCGGTACTCCAATTGCCGTATCTCAACAGGCAGGTCAAAAACGTCGATGTGCTCATTGGCACAGAGAACAAAGGCGTGCTCAATCGCATTTTCCAGCTCGCGCACATTACCGGGCCAGGTGTAATCCATGAGGATCCTCATGGCGGACTGCGAAACGCCCTTAATCCGTTTGCCTGTCTTTTCGTTCTGGGTGCTTATGAAGTGGCTGACCAAGAGCGGAATATCCGCTTTCCTTTTCCGCAGGGGAGGGATATGGATCGGGAAGACCTTCAGGCGGTAATAGAGATCTTCACGGAACGTTCCATCTCGGATAAGGTGGGTGAGGTCTTTGTTGGTCGCCGCGACGACTCTGATATCGACCTTGCGTCTTTTTGATTCACCGACGCGTTCAATTTCCCTTTCCTGCAACACGCGAAGGAGTCTGACCTGGATGAAAGGCGTGATTTCCCCGACTTCGTCCAGAAAGACCGTACCTCCGCTGGCTTCTTCAAAACGGCCGGCACGGTCGCGGACCGCCCCGGTAAAGGCGCCCCTGACGTGACCGAAGAGTTCGCTCTCCAACAGCGATTCGGAAAGCGCGCTGCAGTTGACGGTGACAAACGGCATATGGTGTCGGTCGCTGTTGTAGTGGAGGGCGCCCGCAACCAGCTCTTTACCCGTCCCGCTCTCGCCCTGCAAAAGAATGGTTGCTTCGCTGGCGGCCGCCGCTTTGATGGCTGAAAAGACCGCCTGCATGGCATGGCTCTTTCCAATGATGTTGTCAAGCCGGTGAATTTCAACCAGCCGCCGATTGGCTTCCTCCGCCTCACGTCGGGCCTGCTCGAGCTGGGTCAGGTCGGTCACGGTCTCGACAACCCCCTTGAGGGAGCCATCCTTGTCCTTGACCAGTCGCGCGCTTTTGAGCACGGGCACATCATGTCCCTCTTTGTGACGCAAGAAGCATTCCCTGGCGTCAAGGCGGCCGTGCTGGTAAATCCCGCACTCCTCAATCCCGGCAGGGCAGCTTTCGGAAAAGCACCGCGTGAAATGGAGCAGCGAGCACTTCCGACCGAGTGCCTCTGACGCGGTGTAGCCCGTTATCCTTTCCATAGCAGGGTTCCATGACGTGATCTCCCCCCTCTGATTCAGGGTGAAAACGCCGTCTGCCATGGCCTCCAGCATGAGACTTGAAAAGCTTGAATCGAGCGTACTTCGAATAGTTGATGGCATCGAGAACATGGCCCTCCTGCGGTGGTGGGATTTGGCCCTGAGCTCTTCGCCTCCCCCTGGACGGGTCAATGCCGATAATGAAAGGTCTCGGGAATTGTGCAACTCACTGAGAACGATACTATCTTTCAAGACTCTGACCCCGCCCCGCACACGGAATTACGTGAATGGCCATTTATTAACGTTGCCTGAGCGCAGTAGCGGCGGTTCAAACGTTACCGTAACCGTTAATGTCGATATGATTCAAAATAAGTAACGTTACTTTGCTTGTCAAACGGCCCGCGCCGCTGGTCTCCACCTGTTGCGGGCCCCTTCATTATCATCACTACAGTAACGACCGAAGTATCTATCCACCTGAGTAATCGCCAAATCGTTGTGTCTTTCGGAGAGAGCCGCTCTTCCGGCAGCAAGCGATTTCGGCAGCAGCGGCATGATTGTTGAACTGAATACCCACATGAAGGCCTTTTGAGCTGACGAAGGCTCAATGTATCTTCACGATAGGAATGACATCCTTGGATGTAAAAGAGATACGATCTAGAGATGAATTGGAAAAGGTGATCATGGATGGCATAAGTCTAATGGATTTCAGCGCACCCTGGTGCGCCCCCTGCCGTCTCCAAGAGCCCATCATTCACCAGCTTGCCGAGCAATTTGAAGGCAAGGCCCTATTTGCGAGGATGAATATCGATCAAGATCGCGATGTGGTCATGGATCTGGGTATCCAGAGTATCCCCACCCTCATCATCTTCAAGAACAGCAAAGAAATACAGCGTTTTGTGGGGCTCCAGTCAGAATCCGCCCTTTCGGAAGCCTTGAAAAAAATCCTGCCGTAAATCGATCAAAAGGCTCAGCGGATGCCCTCTCTTTTCAAGAAAAAAGTGCGTCAAGGCCCCTGATCCGCGATGAAAGGGACCGAACCGGCACCCGCCGGCGGACGTGGACAGGCTATAACGTTATCAGAACGTTACCTTACGTTACGGTCTACGAAATCAACCCAAAGTCCGCCCGTGCAGCCGCACGCCGTGGCCCCTGATTTGTTACCGTCGTCCATGATTTCTCTTGTTTTAACAGCCATATAAGGATCGTTCATGAGATGGCGCCCGAAAGCACCAATACAGAAACGTAAATGCTCCCGATGCGGCATGCATCTTGATTGAACAAAGAGTAAATCGACAACGATGGGAAGGAGGTGGAGGAAAATGCCGAGAGGAGACGGAACCGGTCCGAGAGGACAAGGCCCCGGTACAGGCAGGGGCATGGGAAGAGGCCAACAGGGCGGCGGCCGTGGCCGGGGCGGGGGTTTTGCCGCCGGTCCCGGCGGTACCTGTGTCTGCCCGAACTGCGGCGAACGGATTTCTCATCAGTTGGGCAGTCCTTGCTATGAGCAGCAATGTCCCAAATGCGGCGCCACCATGACCCGAGGATAGAGCGCCGCCGGTACTCAGGACCGAGCACGCGCGGCGCTCCGCAAGAGCGATAATCGGGAGTCTATATGACACCTGATCATAAGGCCGTTCAGGGCGAGACCTACGATCTGGTCATCATTGGAGCAGGCCCGGCGGGGCTAAGCGCCGGGCTCTATGCGGCTCAGGACAGACAGGATGTGGTCGTGCTGGAAAAGCTGAGCCCCGGCGGTCAGGCGCTGACCACCGACCGGGTGGAAAATTATCCCGGGTTTCCGGACGGGATCAGCGGGTTTGATCTGATGGAGCGGATGCGGGTCCAGGCGGAGCGGTTCGGCCTGCGCATTTTGACCCGTGAAGTGCGCGAGGTGATTCTTCAGAACGAGGAGAAGCGGCTTTTGCTCAGTTCCGGCCTGATAAAGGCTCACTGTGTGATCATGAGCACCGGGGCGCAACCGCGCAGGCTCGGTTTGGAAGGGGAGGTGCTGTTCACAGGAAAGGGCGTCTCTTATTGCGGCACCTGCGACGGACCTTTTTACCGGGATGCAACTGTTGCCGTAATCGGCGGGGGTGACACCGCGGTTGAGGAGGCCATTTTTCTCACACGTTTTGCAGCTCAGGTCTACCTCATCCACCAGCGGGATGAAAACTTCGGGTTACAAAAATCCTTCAGGAGCGGGCCTTTGCGAACGAAAAGATTCAGTTTATTTGGGACACGGTAGTCGTCCGCATTGAGGGACAAACCGGTGTGGAGAGGCTTTGCCTTCGAAATGTCAAGAACGGAGAAGAACGTGGGTTGGATGTGAATGGGGTCTTTGTTTTTGTAGGCACCCGGCCGGCCACTCAATTCCTCGAGAGGGCAGTGGATCTGGACGAGCAAGGGTTTGTCAAAGTCGACCGCAGGCAGGAGACCAGCATGCCGGGCGTGTTTGCCGCCGGGGATGTGACCAGTGGAGCCTTTCGTCAGATCGCCACGGCAGTCGGCGAAGGCGTCGCGGCTGCGCGCCATGCGGAGGAGTATCTCGACACCAAAAAGAACGGAGCCGGCAGCGGTGGAAAGGGGAGATAAGGGCATGCCTAGAGTCTCATTCTTACCGGACGGGAAAGGGGTCGAGGTGGAGGCGGGGACGTCCCTCATGGCGGCGGCCGAAAAAGCGGGCGTCTATATCAATAACCTCTGCGGCGGCAAAGGCGTGTGCGGCGGGTGCCGGGTCCAGGTGCTCAATGGCAAGATTCGCGCGGACAAGCACTCGATAAGCTTTTTGTCCAAGGAGGAGATAACCGCGGGCTACGTGTTGGCTTGCCAGACAAACGTGGACCGCGACACGGAAGTGCTCATTCCTCCTGAAACCCGCTTGGAGGAGGCCCAAATTCTTCTCGAAAGGGCTCCCCTCCGTTACGGCGAACCTGAAAGGATCCTTGTCCATAAGGTTTCCGCCGATCCGGCGAGCCTGTTTGAACCCCTCGTTCAAAAAATCTATCTGGAACTGAAAGAGCCGTCCCTTGACGACAATCTCAGTGATATGGACCGGATCATGAGGGAACTGAGGAAGAGAACAGGATACCGGTCTTTTGAGATTTCCTTGCATTGCCTTCAAGGCCTGGCTTTGAAGCTTCGGGACAGCGATTGGAAGGTAAGCGCCACGCTGGCCAAGCATGCGGATAACTGGCGGATATTGCAGATTGAGGCTGAAAATAGGACTGAAAAAAACTACGGGTTAGCCCTGGACGTGGGCACAACAACCGTGGTTGTTCAATTGGTCCACCTGAAATCCGGGAATGTCATGGGCGTGGCCGGAAGCAATAATTTGCAGAGCCGCTATGGCGAAGATGTTATTTCAAGGATGATCTATGCATGCGGGCGCGAGGGAGGGCTCAGCCCCCTGCACACTGCAATCATCGAGAACCTCAATCAACTTATTCGCACATTGACCGAAGAGAAGAGGATCCATGCTCAGGATATCCACGCCGTCGCCGCCGCGGGCAACACCACCATGAGTCATCTGCTTTTGGGCCTCATCCCCTGTTCCATCCGCCTGGATCCTTACGTCCCCACGGCGAGCGTCTATCCTCAAGTTATTGCAAAGGAGCTCAGCATCAACATAAACCCGGAAGGCATCGTGGAAACGATCCCCGGTGTCGCCAGTTACGTCGGCGGGGATATCGTCGCGGGGATCCTTGCCTGTGGAATCGCGGATAGGCCTGAAACCGGCGTCCTCATTGATGTCGGAACCAACGGGGAAATCGCTGTCGGCAACAATGAATGGCTGGTCTGCTGTTCGGCCTCTGCCGGTCCGGCCTTTGAGGGCGGGGGGATACGAAACGGCATGCGGGCCACGCGCGGGGCCATAGAGAGGATCGTCATTCAAAACGGCGATGTTCACTACAGGACCATCGGCAATGCCCAACCGAAGGGCATTTGTGGTTCAGGCCTCATCGATTGTCTATACGAATTCTCCCGTAACCATATTATCGAGCGAGACGGGAAATTTCGTCTCAGCGATGACTATGGCAGGATGGTTGCGAAAGACGGCGAGGTTCAATTCATCCTGGCTCATCCCGATGAGACCGAAACCAGGCGCGAACTTGCAGTTACCCAGTCGGACATCGACCATCTCATCCGATCAAAAGGGGCGGTATTTGCGGCCATTAAATCCTTGATCGATTATGTGGGTTTGAGATTCGAGGACATCGCCACCTTCTATGTGGCCGGCGGGTTCGGCAGCTATCTGGACACCAAAAAGGCGATCGGCATCGGCCTGTTGCCCGATATGGATCCCAGAAGGATCCGGTTTGTCGGCAACAGCTCCCTCATGGGCGCCCGCATGTGCCTTTTGTCCGCCCACGCATTTGAACGGGCGGCACAAATCGCTAAGAGCATGACCAATATCGAGCTTTCCACTTATCAGCCCTTTATGGATGAGTACGTGGCGGCCATGTTTTTGCCTCATACGGACAGAAGGCTGTTTCCGTCGGTGGATTACTGAGCCGGATAGAGATGGAAGCATTTGGATGTAACGTCAGAGGTAAAATGAGCCTGAAATCCTCAAAATGAAAGATCGGATCCAGAACTACCGTGGCTACTGCGCTCGGCTAAGGTGCGATGGCGGTGCTTCACCCGGGGAAGTACTTCGGTAGGCCGAAAAGGCTAGGATGCAAGCAGGGAGCTATCCGAACGGCGGCTTGGGTCGGGGAAAAGAAAGGGAGTATTAAGACAAGTAAGTGCTGGTCTTGTTTCAATGATGTAATAAGGAAACGACAATAAAGCTTGAATGGAAAGGAGAGACTAATTGAGATTTCGGAGTAACAGGTTCAGGATGCGAGACAGCGGAGGAGGTCATGGCAAGAGAGGCCGCATGTGGACAGAAAAGGGGATGGGGACATCCTCATCTATCAGGCCTGGTATCATTCGAGACGGGTGCCACGAAAAGCCGCCGGAAAATGACGTTGAAGCACTCAAGCGAAAGGCGCGAATCATAGAAGGTCGCTTGCGGCACTTACATGCGCGGATCGAAGAGATTGAGCAAGGGTACACGACTCTCAAATACAGAGCCGTTGTGGATGCAGAAAAGTGCATTGGGTGTGGTGCATGCCTGGATATTTGCCCCACCGGGGCCCTCTCCTTGCAGCCGATGGAGGCAGATCTCCACGGACGAACGGAAAGCGCTCTCTGAGACTATTTTGGACTGATCCGCACACCGGGGAGATATGATCATGAGTCACGTTTCGTTTTCTGATATTGCCGTCATTTCTTGCGGTACCCTGAGTCTGGAACTGAACCATTTAAAAGAGGAGGGTTTTCTGGACACGACGCACCTGTTTTTTACAACACCGGGCCTTCACGAGGATCCCCGTGAACTGGAGCGACAGCTCATTCAGCGGATAAAGAAGGCCAGGGAGACGGTCGATAAGGTGCTCGTGGTGTACGGGGGCAAGTTCTGCTATGTGAATGCGGATCACCCCACCCGCACGATGAAAACGATCATCGCGGAGCAAGGCCCAAATGTGGTCAGAATCGACGCTACTCATTGTATGGACATCCTGGCTGGCGAGGCGGAACGGGAGCAAATCGCCCGGGATGTGGCCGGCGCAGAAAAGGTCTGGTGGATGACCCCGGGCTGGATCAAGTTTCGCCACCAGGTCTTCAAGGGGTGGGACCAGGGTCTCGCCAACGAGAACTTTCCCAAGCATACGGGTGGCGCTGTCGTCTTGGATGCGATCGGGTATGTCGATCAGTACATGGCCGAGCATCCGGAGGAATTTCTAGAGTACTCCGATTGGATGGGCATTCCGATTCAGGGGTACCCCGTTACCCTCGACCGTTTCAAGTCGCTTTTGGCCGAGCAGGCCAGGAGGCTCCTCGGTGGCTAGGAAAACGAAAAGCCTATGGTTGTATTCCGTATGAATTAAATGAAGGGTCCTGATTGTGGAAGTCCTTGGCGTCATTGAGCAGGCCTTGATGATTACCGTTTTCGTCTTTGCCATGATGCTGCTGGTCGATTTCATCGATACGGCGAGCGAGGAGCGGATATCGGCGAGGGTCAGAGGGGGGCCCTGGCGTCAGTATGCGCTTGCCTCTTTTCTTGGAGGCACCCCGGGCTGCCTGGGCGCTTTCATGAATGTGAGTCTGTATGTTCACGGCATGATCAGCTTTGGCGCCATATTGGGCGGCATGATCGCCACCTCGGGGGATGAGGCCTTTGTGATGCTTGCCCAGTTTCCGGGTACCGCATTGGCCCTTTTCGCATTGTTGTTCATCCTGGGCATTCTTTTCGCCTGGGTCAGCGACCGAATCATCGCCGTGACGGGTTTTGTACCCTGTGAACCCTGCATCGAAGCCCGTTGTGAGCAGTGTGCCTCGGCGGATGACCCGGGTGATCCGGTTGGGTATGCCTTCCCGGCCGGAGATATATGGGGAAATCTCCGATCTCTAACCTTCACGCGCTTTCTGCTGCTTGTACTCGTTGTCTCCTTTCTGCTCCTTCTGTCGATAGGAGTCTTGGGACCGTCTTCATGGAATTGGAAACGGGTCACCTTCTTCGGCCTCGCCCTTTGTTCTCTATATATTACGTTGGTGTCCTCCGAGCACTATCTCCATGTCCACATCTGGGATCACATCATTAAGAGGCACCTGGTTCGGGTTTTCTTGTGGACCTTTGGGGCCCTTTTCTTTGTGCATTGGGGGCTGTCTTTTTGGAATCTGGATATCTACGTTCGAGAACACATGGCATGGGTCCTCTTGATCGGGGCGTTGATCGCCATCATTCCCGAATCCGGCCCCCATCTTGTGTTTGTGATGATGTACGCGCAGGGGCTCATTCCCTTTTCGATCCTTTTCACGACCTCATTCGTCCAGGACGGCCACGGCATGCTCCCGCTGCTCTCATACAGCATCAAGGACTCGATGCTTATCAAAGCCCTGAATCTTGCCTTTGGTCTGGCCGTCGGGGGTATCCTTTTCACGCTGGGAGTGTGATGGTACCGCCACCTTGTCTCTCTGGGGATTTAGGGAGGTCTTTTACGCCACCGCCCTGACCGTGTAGCGCGCTGCGGGCGAATTTATTGGAGGTTGGGCATGAAACTCGATGAAATCAAAAAAGCGATTGAGGCGTTGACGGATGCGGAGAAACGACAATTTTTTTCCGAAATCGTCCCCGAGATCTGTGATCAGTCGCTCACCAAAGAGGGTTGCCGAATGATCTTTGAGAAAAAGCTCTCCGGTTCCCGTTACCTGGAAGCCCTTGACGAGCTACAGGCGATGCGAAACAAAGGCTGATCAGGTGTAAGCCATTGCTTACTATGTGAGAAGCGCTCGTTTAAAGCTTCGATCGGGAAGCGGCTCAAGAAAGGGGTGGTTCACCTTGAATACCGGATTTCAGAAACTTCCCCTAATTCTACTTTTGAGGGTGTAGCTCGGCCCCCGGAGACGCCGGAAAATAGATCATCTAAGGAAGGTCCTCTGGGAGCGTTACCTCTCCGTACATGTCCGAACGTAATCCCAACAGCGATGGACATTTACCTCAAGGCGACAGTCTCTCCCTATTGTCAATCGCTGCTTGGTCGGGAGGCTCTATCGGCGGCGGCGAGTCGTTGGTGCGCGGCTGGTGGAAATGGCACTCGCGTAAGCAGGCGAAGGCCGTCGCGGGTGAAGATCCGCGGAGAACGCCGCCCAGCATGTAAAAGGCCATTTTCGGTTGAACACTAGATAATAATATCAAAGGCCTCGTGGGAGAAGGTGTGGATGGAAAGGAATAGTGGATGTCTGGTCGAGAGCACAACCGATACGACAAAGCTTCAGGATTTCGCTTTATACAGATTCATCATAGATAGCTTGCCGGTTGGCATTCTTACCGTCAGTCCGGGAATGAAAGTAACCAGTTTCAACCCCTGGGCTGAGGCCCTAACCGGTTATTCTGCAAAGGAGGCATTGGGGCGCTATTGTGGCGATATCCTGGAAGGAGGGATGTGTAAACTCAATTGCCCGCTGAAGACTGCCATTGATCAGCGTCAGCCGATTGTGCGGATAGAGACCACGCTCCGGAACAAAAGGGGAGAAACCATTCCGGTCAGGATGCACACGGCAGCCCTGCTGGACAGTAAAGGGGGCCTGATCGGTGCCGTGGAGGCCTTTCAGGATATCTCCTTTCTAAAGGTCGTGGAGCGGGAAAGGGAAAATCTTATTTCTATGTTCGGCCACGACATGAAATCCTCACTCACTATCATCGGAGGCTTTGTGCTTCGGCTGCTGAAACAGGCGGACGGTGTGGATGAAGAAAAATGGAATAAATATCTGGGTATTATCCAGAATGAAACAGACAGACTGGCCTTTCTGGTCAATGACTTCCTCGAGTTCGCCCGTCTGCAAAAAGGTGAACTGAATTTCCGTTTTCAAACCATTTCACTGGACAAGTTATTAATGGAACTCTTTGAAGCCTATCAACCGAGGGCCATGCATTCCGGCGTCGAACTGGAACTGCTTAATGAGAAGATCCTGCCCGTCATTAAGGCAGACCCCGACCGTTTGAGGCGGGTTCTCACGAATCTCTTGGATAACGCTTTCAAGTTCAGTGAAGAAGGAGGCAGGATTACGATTGCAGCTCACGAGGCTGATCAAGAGATCACTATAAGGATAAAGGACCAGGGAACAGGCATAGATTCCAAGGAACTCCCCTATATTTTTGATCCCTATCATCGAGGTATTGTTAGGGGAAAAATTGAAGGTTTCGGTTTAGGCTTAGCGACGGTTAAAACAATCGTGGAGGGCCATGGCGGTCATGTCTTGGTTGAGAGCGAATTAGGCAAAGGTTCAGCGTTTACAGTGGTTCTGCCACGGGATGCAAAGGCGAAAAGCGCCAAATACGCGATGAACGGCTTTCGAATTTCCAACCAATCCGAGCAGGGCAAAAGAGATGATGGCTTGAATTGACGTATGCAGGATTTGAGTAAGATGCCGCAGCTTGATGATGAAACGAAACAGATTCAAAGGGTCGCGTTGTATGGGTTCCTGGTCAACCTCAGCCTTGCCATCATGAAGGCTGCTCTGGCGGTCCTTTCAGATAGCCTCGCCGTCACCGCCAGCGCAATCGATTCGGCAACAGATTCTATTGCTTCTTTGATCCTCTTGGGAGGCGTCAAACTCTCCATCCGCAGGTCAGCCACCTTTCCCTTAGGTCTGTACAAGATCGAAAACGTCATCTCGGTCATCGTCGCCCTGTTTATCTTCCTGGCAGGATACGAAATCGCACGTGAGGTCCTTATCCCCGCTGAAGAACTCCCTCGTATCTCGCCGGCGGTCATCATCCTCTTGGCGGCCGGCACCGCGATCATCTTTATTTTCGGCCGGTATGCCATCGCCGTAGGCAAAAGGACCGGCTCTCCCACCCTGATGGCCGAGGGTCGCCATCGACAAGTCGACGTCTTCTCCTCGATCGTGGTGCTGGGCTCGGTCATCATGAGTTACGCGAACCTTCGCTTTGATTTGTTCGGCATCACGATTGATCAGATCGCCGCCGGTCTGGTGCTTGTCTTCATCGCTCGCGCAGGATGGGAGTTACTCTCCGGCGGCATGCGTGTCCTTCTTGATGCGTCGATTGACTTCGACACCCTGGAGCAGATTCGAAAGATCATTGAGGCCGAGCCGTTGGTTGTCACCGTGCGCTCTTTGGTTGGTCGCAGCGCGGGCCGCTTCCGTTTTGTTCAGGCCGATGTCATCCTGCGGACAGAAGACCTTAAGAAGGCGCATCACGTCAGCGAGAATATCGAGTCCGTTATTCGTCGCGAGGTGCAAAACGTGATCAGGGTGACGATTCGTGTCGAACCGCAGGCCCGTGATTATTTGCGGCTGGCGATTCCGGTTGAAGAACCGGAGGGGCGAATAAGCCAACATTTCGGGGAATCGCCGTACTTCGCGCTGATTCTCATCCGTCAATCCGATCTCAAGATCGAAGAGCGGGAATGTATTCGCAATCCACATAGAGAGGTCGAGACGGCCAAGGGAATTCAGGTGGCGGAATGGCTGGTCAAGAATAAGGTGGACTGGGTCATCCTCAAAGAGGAGATTGCGCACAAGGGTCCCGGATAC
Organism: uncultured Desulfobacteraceae bacterium; assembly: GCA_964484515.1. Taxonomy (GTDB): domain Bacteria; phylum Desulfobacterota; class DSM-4660; order Desulfatiglandales; family HGW-15; genus CAZAGT01. The sequence continues at coordinate 14,736 of CAZAGT010000054.1, forward strand.
GTCCTTTCCAATGCCAACGTAAAAATCCGAGTGGTTCCCTTTAGTGAATTGGACGAAGCGATTGATGCGGTCCTTTCCGAGCTTCGTTGAGGGATGAGAGAGGCTTGGTTTTATTATGGTAAACAGGTCGGAAAAGAGAATGTGTATCATCTTAGGTTTTTGAAACGACTCAACGTCCGGCCATGGGGGTTTCTTTTCAAAAACAAAACATTACCCGGTCGAACGCTGAAGAAGCTGCCAAGCAAGGCGGCCGACGCAAATTGGGAGAATGCGCGCAGCCACTCAGCCGGGCATATTCCGCTGTGGCCCTTCGGCCGCCTCGGGTAGCGCCTTACACCGAGACCTCGCACTCAATTCCTCGTTTTTGAAAAGAGACCCCCATGACCGGAAGGACCAAGTGCCGTAGCGTTTCAAGAATCTAAAATGTTACGAGAATGTATGTTTGAATGGTTGCACAGATCCCTTGAAAAGATTGGTAGCCCGGAGCTGGACTGGGTCCAGGTGGAAGTAACGACCCACTGTGAGGCAAGCTGCATCTATTGCCCTCATACTCTCTTGAGGTCACAGTGGAAGGGCAAGCACATGAGCCTGGGACTATTTTGCCAATTAGTTCCCTACCTTAGATACACCGAGTTGGTCTACCTTCAAGGTTGGGGGGAGCCATTACTCAACAACGATATCTTTGAGATGATCGGGATATGCAAACGGCGGGGAAAGCGCGTTGGCTTCAGTACAAACGGGATGCTGTTGACTGAGGATACCCTTAGACAGTTGGTCGACTTACGGCTGGACATCCTCGGTGTCAGCCTTGCGGGGACCACTGCGGCGAGTCATAATCGAATCCGTAAGGGCACCAATTTTGATGAGGTGATTTCCAACCTCGAGCATTTAATTGAAATCAAGGCATCCAAGCGCAGTGAGGTGCCGAATGTGCACCTCGCCTTCCTGATGCTAAAATCAAATTTTGCCGAGCTTGAAGAGATTGTGCCCCTCGCTAAAAGGACGGGAGCTGCGCAGATTGTAGCTAGCAACTTGACATTGATTTTGTATCCCGCCCTTTCCGATGAGGCTATTTTCAATGACGAGCAACGGATGGAAGCCTACTGCAACTCGCTTGAGCAGACCAGGAAGAGCGCTAGTCGAGAGGACCTTGTGTTCGAATACCATGGTCCCCGTGCTGTCACTCACTCCGTCCGGTGTCGTGAAAATGTGCACCGGGCGTGCGTGGTGTGCGTCGAGGGTGATGTGGTCCCCTGTGTTTACACCGATCCAGTGCTCTGTGAAGCTTCCCGGGGTCCTCACGAGACCTTTTCCCATCATTTCTTCAGAGGGCAAGATCTCCCTCTGAAGCCTATGTCATTTGGCAAGATTGGGGATGAGAACCTTACTCGCATCTGGGAGAAAAGATGTTACCAACGGTTGCGATGTCTCTTTGCTGGTGGGACCGAAGACCATCCGGAGCAGACGCTACTGCAATTGCCGCAAGCCTGCCTTACTTGTTATACGCGGCTAGGTGTATGAGGAGTCGTAGAATTTTCAACTGTACAATAATGGTTGTAGGCTCATACCTGACGGCTGTCGCTTTTGGGTCCTCCGTGCTTCGCCTGTGATGTTGAATGATCCGAAGCACTTATGAACACCCTTGGCAAAAAGCCGGGTCCCGCTCTGGTATTTCTGTGAACACCTGAGCAAAGGAGGGACACCCATGGCTGGACGGACCCAACCCCGCCGCCCGGATTCTCTTGGCGAAGTCCTCATCGAAGGAATCATGATGGGTGGAAAAGAAATCCCGTTGCGGGAGCAGAAGGGGTGGGGTAGTGGCAAATTACCGGTCGACTCCGTCGCATCAACGAACGAAGCCTTATTGGAAAGGAGCAACATGTTATCACTTACTCACCATATGGTAGGCAAAATGACCCGATTCTGTCTCGCGCTTTTTTGCATTCTCGGCTTGACGAGAGCGGGCCCTGTGCCCGCCTCTTCTGTTCAAGATCGGGCACCGGAAGCGCCCAAAGTCGATTACACTCGTCCTGTAGAGCACCAGGAACTTGAGGACTACGCAGGACCGTTTACCTGTGCCGAGTGCCATGAGGATGTGCTGGAAGAGGTGATGCGTTCGGCTCACTACACGTGGAAGCCAAAGTTGGCGAACGGGGGGAAATACTCCAAGCTCCAAATGACGGCTCCGACGATCAATTGGTTGGGCATTCTGAATGAGGAGAAGCATACCGCGGGCGGATGTGGCCTGTGTCATATCGGCGGCGGCCCAATCCCCGTGAATGCGGACAAGGCCCCCGAAACGGATAAGGGGAGGATAGACTGTCTCATATGCCATGCCGCTGAGTACGACATGAAGGTGCGTTATCCAGAGAAAGTCGGAGACGGCTGGATCCTCCCTCAGGACAGAAGACTCGAGGCTGCAAGGAGCGTGGGAAGGACGACCCGGGATGCGTGTCTACGCTGTCACTACATATCCCTCTGGGGTTACAAGAGAGGGGCCGAGATCAAGGGAGATGTCCACTTCAAGAAGAAGATGAGCTGCACCCGCTGCCACAGAGCAGAGAGTCACCGGTTTCCAGGATACGGCCCAACGATAACCAAGGAGGTCAGCCGACGGGTCCGATGCACGGATTGCCATGACCTCACGCCTCACCGAAGTGACGTGTTGAATCGGCATGTGCGCCTCGATTGCCGCACCTGCCACATCGTGTCGGCGAGTGGTGTTTTTTACAAAGACGGTACCCGTGAGGGCGTCATCGACGAAAGACGTGGCATATTCAAGATGGTGGAAAAGACAGGAACGCAAAGGCCCGTTTACTTCTGGTATGACGGTCTCTCCAGGGGGCCTTTGCCTCGTGGGAGCAGAAATGACCCATCGAGCAAGATACAGCCTTTCAAGAAGTTCACGGGTGTTGCTCCCGTGGACGCGCAAACCGGTGAATTCCTATGGTTGAAACTCCGTGTATTTGCAGAGACCGGTGATGTCACGAGATCCATCGAAGCCGGAGCCACGGCAAGCTGCCGTCCTTACAGCGGCTCCTGGGTAGCAAAGGAGTATGACGTATATTTCCAACTCAGCCACGGAGTCACGAAAACGGACGCCCTACGATGCAAGGATTGTCACAGCCTTAACGGCACGATGGACTTCGAGGTACTGGGCTACTCGGAAGATGAGATCCAAAAACTGAAGAGAGCCCACTGAAAAACACCGATACAGGATCGACATAAAAGGGAGTCGGACCCACGGAGGGCCATCTGTGCCGGGGATCGATGCGATCCATTCGGGCTGCATCATAATTTCGAATATGAAGGGTATGGATATCGGTTGCCAAATGACATCGACATCCGGGTCGTTCAGGACCGATCTGAAAAAGGAGTGGCACACATGCGCAATAGCAAGTGGAGCGGTCGGGCCTTTACCTCAGTGTGCTCACTGGTGGGTTTTATCTTGCTATGCCGACCGGCATGGCTTCACCCCGATCAAGATATTAACCACCATTCTGGTAAATGACACCTAGTGTAGCCTAACGCTATTCCTTTAGGAAGTTCAGCACTTCCCCTTCCCCCTTGATGGGGGAGGTTGGGTGCGGCTGACAATAATTCATTTTGGCAAGATGGTAATGTGGCATTACACTAGATACCTATTTTGCCATAATCAATCGCTTCGTTCCCTTAATCTGTCTGAAATTGGCCCCTTCACTGATGCACCGTAAGGCCAGTTCAGGATCTATGACCTTTGTGCCAGCCACGGCATCAACCCCGTGATCAAAGAAGATCGGGGACAGGGGTGCACTATCGCCCAGGATGATGACATAGGCATCGGGCTTGCAGAGTATGAGGAGATGGTCCAGGGTATGGTTGGTTAAGGCGGTCCCTGTTATGCCGACGACGTCTGCTTGAGGGATGAGGTTGTCGGCCTCGGCCTCTGGAAGGTCCTCATCCACCGGGTTTTTTTCTATGACCCATAGTCTTGCCGCCCTTTGGCGAACTCTGGGTATAAAGGGAAAGTGTCCTACAATGGCTATGCTCTTTCCTTCTCCCCGTTCGATGATGAGGTCAGCCGCGTTGCGTTCGACACAGGAGGGCTCCTCAATCTCAAGGAGCGAGTTGATGGCGGCTACTCCAATCGCCGCCTCCAGGAGGCTCTCGCAATAGGCCATCTGAGCCAATTGCTCGGCGCTCTTTTCCGTCAGAGCCCCCGCTTCTTTCACCAGCGGCGGTTTCTGGCGCAGGGCATCCCTGGGCAGCGTCGCCGCAAGTCCGCAGTTTCGGCTCAAGACGGCCGTATGAAACACACCCTGTCTTATCTCCCGCACCGGAAAATCGAATTCCAGCGTACCCATGAGGTCATCGAGAATCTTCACGTCATCCTCACTTTTCTTCTGTAAAACAAACCATCCGTTGTCACCGCATCCAGCTCGGCAAAGAGCTTTACCAGGAGAGTTTGTACCGTGATTGTCTAGCTCGGACGATTCAGAGCGGTTTTCACGGCCTCTTTCACGCGGCCGGAGAACGGAATCGGATCGATCTGCTTTTCTCGCAGGCTGGCCCTGATATTCACCCCAAAATTGCCGGCAACCATGCTCCCAACGCCCTTTCCGGCCAGCAAGTCGGCCACCAAGGGTCCGGCTCCCCCGCCGGTGTCACGGTGAGGATTAGGGAGGGTTTCGACCAAAGCGCCCTGATGGTCAAAGATTTGGAAATACGGGCTGCGGCCGGCTACAGCGGCAACCGGATCCGTGATC
>CAZAGT010000055.1:0-19466 GCA_964484515.1 uncultured Desulfobacteraceae bacterium
ACCTCGCACTCAATTCCTCGTTTTTGAAAAGAGACCCCCATGGCCGGACGGATCACGTGTCAAAACGTTTCAAGAAGCTAAAATGTTACAATCTGGCATGTCTTGGAGAGATTACGGTCTTGAAGGCCAAAATGTTAGGGAGAAGTAAGACGATGCAATGCCCAGCGAGGGCTTATGGCTTGCATGTCGTGCTGCCGATTTGGGTCGGAGGGATGATATATCTCACCCTGCGGCAGGGTCCGATCCCTATCCTGGATGTGATCAAGGACCACCTTATTTGGGCCGATGGCCCCTTTTGGCAGGCCCTACCCCTGCCCACGGCTCGGGGTCTCCCGAACTGGTTTGCCACCTCCTTGCCTGATGCGCTCTGGTGTTATGCCTGCGTGTCACTCGCCCTCATCTGCTGGCGGGATGGCCCCCGTTTCTTTCAGGTCTTCTGGCTCGGTGTCGCGTTGATGTTCGCACTCGGGTTTGAGTTGGGTCAATGGTTTCGGGTCATCCCCGGGACCTTCTGCACCCATGATGTCGTTTTCTCGGCCGCCGCCGCCGCTCTCGCAATCTTGATGGTGCGCCGTTCATGAACTGGGAGGGAGCCGTGAAGGATGTGCTCAAGAAGAATCTTCTTATGCTCGTGGGAATGGCGGTCCTCCTGTTCCTGGGCCTTGGGACGACGCTCGACAAACCCCATTCCTTTATGAGCGCGGTCTACATCGGCGATTCCCAGATCGAGCAGGGTCTGGAGGAGCGCGATTTCAATATACCCGGACTGGCCATCACCATGAAATGGCTGCGGCCGGCGGAATGGACGATGGGCAGTCCGGAAGATGAGGTCGGGCGATCCAAGGATGAGCACCTGCATCAGGTTAAACTGACTCGCGGTTTTTGGCTCAGCAAGCATGAAGTCTGTATGGCTGATTTTGCTGAATTCGTAAAGGCCACTGGTCACCGAACGCATTCGGAGATGGCGAACGCACTCTACAACTCGGTCACCAAGGAGCGGATGGCGGGCAAGACCTGGCGCAATGCCTTTGCTGAAAATGCGCGCAAGCCGGTCGTGGGAGTAAGCCTTTGGGATGCCCACGCGTTCTGTCGTTGGTTGACGGAACGGGAACAGAAGGCCGGACGTCTTTCGGATGCCTACCTGTACACCGTTCCGACGGAAGCACAGTGGGAATATGCCTGTCGCGCCGGACAAGGGACACGGTTCTCCTTTGGTGACGACACCGGCGCGTTACACCAATATGCAAATTATGCGGATCGCAGCAGCGGGCTGAAGGAGCGAGACCCTGAGCAGGATGACGGATTTCCTCAGGCCGCCCCGGTCGGAAGCTATCTCCCGAACGCCTGGGGTCTTTACGACATGCACGGCAATGTCTCTGAACTATGCGCCGATACCTACTGGAAGGACTACCAGGAGGATCAGAGCATCGATCCACTAGGTCCCGCGGGGTTGCGCAGGGATCAGTATCTCGTACGCGGCGGCGGGTGGGCATCTCCAGCCAAGGATCTCCGCTCCGCGGCCCGGCGGGTGGTTCCGGCCATGGACGCCTATTCGGACGTCGGCTTCCGGATAGTCTTACGACGCAAGACTGTCGCGACTGTGTACACCTTGACGGGCCGAAACAGGGCGTGGCACCTGATCAGGAGTGGGGCCGGGAGCACCATCAAACACGACCAAATCCATACGGCCGAGGTCGGGCGAGTTATCCAATTCCCTCGAAAACAGAGCCTCGGCTTTCCCAAGGCCCGAATCCGGGGTGCCGGGACAACCTGGGTCACGCTTCCCATGCGGGCGTCCGGTCCGCTTGAGGTGCCCCCGGGGATCGAGATCAAACTGCTCGTCGACAAGGTGAATATCAGATCGGGCAGAGACCTGGCGCCGCTGGACGACCTGAAGCCCTATGATCTGACGGCGATCGAAATCACGGAGGAAAAACTCAGCGGTGCGGCCCTCAGGCATATCTCCCACCTGACGGGTCTGCGATCGGTTGAAGTGCACAGCCGTCGATTGAGGGACAGCGGGCTCGTCCATCTAGCAGGACTGGCTGCTCTCACAAGGCTCAACCTGGCGGAGACCAAGGTGCGGGGGCCCGGCCTGGGCTGTCTCAGGCACCCGGATCGGGTTCGCGATTTGGACCTGAGCGGCACCAGGATTTCCGATGAGACGCTTGCCTACCTCGAACCCTTTACCCACTTGGAGGCCCTGAGTCTTGGCCGCACTTCGGTCAGCCGACTCGGGATCTGTTCCAAACTTGGCGGACTCAAAGCATTGGATCTCTCAGGTACGCTGGTCACAGACACCGGCCTGGTTGGGCTGTCGCAACTGGCTAACCTCGAACGGCTCGGACTTGAGGACACCCTGGTCACGAGCAAAGGATTGTTCCACCTCTCGAAATTGACGAACCTGAAAGGGCTGGACGGCCTGGCGCATCTCGCCGGATTGGTCCATCTGGAGGAGCTCTCACTTGGCGAAAACCTCCTTCCCGGCTACGCAGGGCCTGAAGTCAAGTCGAATCCGATAACGGACAAGGGACTGAGATATCTCGCTGGCATGGGGCACCTTCAAACCCTTCACTTGAATCAATCGGGGATTAACGGCCAAGGGTTTGCCGGCCTGAAAGACCTGGTGAATCTGAGGGAATTGAGCCTCAAGGAATGTCAGATCGATGATGCGGGCTTGAAGGCCTTGGTCGCGCTGAAGCGCCTGGAGGTCTTGGACATCTCAGCGAATGAGGAGACTGATGCGCGCCTCAGGGTCCTTGCCGCCCTGCCGAATCTGAGGCGCGTGATTGCGATTGGCACAGGGGTAACGCCTGCGGGTGCTGAGGCTTTCGGGCAAGAAAAACAGGGGGTCGAGGTCATGCTGGAGGAATCCATTGAAAGCCTTATGCAGAGGTAAGGGCGGGCGTCATTTCAGGGGAGGAGGGTTGGTCCTTATTCTAGCCATTCAGCTGGTTGTCGGAGGGGTGTATGCCGATCCCGGATTCTGGTCGGTGGAGAGCATTGATATCCCTTCAGGGGTCAGGTTGGCGGGTGATTCGATCTACCAGATCGTCGTCCTCGAGTCGGTGCCCCGGGGGAAGTTGGGCCGGGCCGATGCCGAATCCGCCCTAGCAGAGCAGCGGAAACGGCGCGTCGAGGACGATCATAAACCACCGACGGAGGCCCCATCCGGTGATGTTGGTCTGCTTTACCAACTTCAATCATGCGTGGAGCAAGACAGGGCACAATGCGACGTTTATGGGGTCCTTGCTGTCGGGACGGCCTTCCTGTCGCGACCTGATCCGGGTCAAATCCATGTCTGCACGTCCTATCGAAACGTGGCGGCAGCGGTCGGGGGTGACGGTGAGGCCGCGGCTGAGCAGCGGACGGGCGTGCGTCAAGTCGAGATTCCGATTCAGCTGCTCCTCATTGATAGACACCAACGGATCGTATTCGACACGCGGATGGAGTCGATGTCTGCGGTGATCACCGGGTACGTGCCGGGGATCGATCTCGCACTTGTCCGGCTAAACCATATGATCGGCCGGCCGATACCGTTTCCGCCGCCGGTCGCCGCGAGCGACGATGATCTGCAAGACTACTACATAGCCGGCTTTCCGATGGTTCAACGGCCGGAGACAAAACGGGAAGACTACTATGCCTACTCGTTGAAGAGGTACGAGCTTACCGTGACGATTGGCGAGATCTTCCAGGACCCTCGCCACCGACGCTCCAGTAAGGAGCCTGAATATATTCAGTGCGACGCGGACAGCGCACCCGGCATGAGCGGGGCGCCCGTACTCGACAGGAACGGACAATTGTTCGGGATGCTCAGTCGCTCGATGAGCAACCAGGTAGGTTCGATCCTTGTCCCGGCAGCAGCCATCCAAGGGTTTTTCGAGGAGTAGTGGGTCCCCGGTTTCGTCCCGCTCGAACAGAGCGGGATGGGCATTTTCGATCAGCCTCTCAGAAGTCGGTTTTTCGACAGTCTCGGGAATAGGGTTTACGAAAAGTCATTGCCCGCCGACGAGGGGGATGATAAAAGCGGCGAGGTTTTTTCGGACGTCGCTTGTGCGGGTTCTACGCCGCATCGATCGGAATTCGGAACGGAAGGAAACATTATCATGCGTATTTTGAGAGGCCTTGGAGTGATGGGCAGTATCATATTCTGTTTCATTTTTTGCAGCCGTCAGGCACTGGCTGAGGAACAAAGCGCCCCAACGGCAGAGATCAACTGGGTGGATTTTGAAAGGGCCGCGGACCTGAGTCGGGCAGAGCCCAGGAAGATCCTTGTGGACGTCTATACGTCCTGGTGCACCTGGTGCAAGGTCATGGACAAGGAGACCCTCAGAGACCCCTTGATCGTTGATTACGTGAACAAGAAATATTATGCGGTCAAATTCGACGGCGAAGAGAAAGAGAGTGTGACCTTTCGAGGCAAGGTGTACGAGTCAAGGGGCGGGTTTCACGCGCTGGCGGCGCTCTTGATGCAGGAAAAGATGATCTACCCCACGTACGTCATCCTCGACGAGGACTTCAATATCCTTGAACCGATTCGAGGCTTCAAGAAGGCCCCGGAATTTGACGCGCTCCTGAAATACTACGCGGAGAATCACTACACTAAAACGGAGTACGACGCCTTTGCCAAGACCTACGAATCGCCCTATGGAGATTACAAAAAGGGGAGCTTCGAGTTGCAGTTGCCGCGCCTTATCGGCCACTAGTTTCCATCCAGAAATGGTCCTTTTCCGCAGTCTCAGCATCAATCAGCAGGATTCGTTGTCCGGCGTACTTTTCGTACGCCTCCGCGCAATCCCTTGATTTGACTCGGGCCGTCCATGGCCCTCGGCCCTTACGGGCCGCCTGAAGGCGGTCGAATTCCACTATCCTGCAGAGTTGTCCTTGATCTTGCGAAAGATTCCTCATTTCTAATCTGGAAACCCCGCAGTGGCTCGAAATGTATCTCCGTGAGGCCGGCAGCTAATGTCCATCGGCAAACGGCCCTTCTCCCCCTGAGCGGTGTTCTGCGCCAGAGGGGAATAAATCCGCGGGTTTCCACCTGCGATGTACACAGAGCAAGGTCAAAGGTAAGAGAGAAGCAGATTTTGAAAAAGGATCTTCCTCGAACCTCGGTCCTCGAGCCTCGAACCTTAAGGATTAGACCTATTTCACCTTTTTGGCCACGTTTTAAGCTGTATCGAGTCGCGCTGCACCGGCCTCTGCACCTCGGCCGTGAACATTCCCTACTCCTCCAAATCGATCACCCAGATGTCGAAGTTTCCCAACCGGTCGGAGTCAAAGGCAACCCGGTTGCCGTCCGGGCTCCAGGCCGGGAAGACATCCCAGGCCAGATTGTCGGTCAGTTGTCTCAGACCGGTCCCATCGGCATTGACGGTGTAAACCTCAGGGTTTCCGTTGCGCCAGCTCCAGAAGACGATTCGGCTGCCGTCCGGGCTCCAGCGCGAGGACATCTCCAGCACCGGCGAGGGAACCAGTTCCCGCTTCGCGCTCCCGTCCGGTTTCATGAGCACCAGATCAAAACTCCCGTCCACCGGGTACTCGCGGCCGCGCCAACCCAAATACAGGATTTCGTTTCCGCCGGGCCGCCAGCGGGGCACGAAATTCCCGCCCGAGTCGGGGGTCAGGTTTCGGGCCGCCAGGGTGATGGGGTCGAGAGACCAGATCTCCCACTTGACCGTGGCGTTTGAGACGAAAAGGATCTCCCTGCCATCCGCGCTCCAGTCCGGGGTCCACTCGTAAGCCTTCTCATGCGAGGAAAGCCGTCTGACATTCGAACCGTCGGCATCCATGATATAGATGTCCCCCATGCCGGTTCGTTCCGAGACGAACGCGATCTGCTTGCCGTCCGGGCTCCATTCTCCGTCACCGTCCAGGGCCGGATGATCCGTCAAACGTTGCTTGCCTGATCCATCGGCGTTCATGGCCCAGACGTCTTGATTACCGTCCCTGGTAGCCCAGTAAAGGATCCGTCGGCCGTCCGGGCTCCATGCCGGCCATCCAGCATCCTCATCATCCCGGGTCAGTTGGCGCTTGTTGCGGCCGTCGGCATCCATCACCCAGAGACTCCAATGTCCGTTCACATCAGAATTGTAGGCGATCCGTCGGCCGTCCGGACTCCAGACCGCGCCCACCTCTCGGGCCTCACTATCCGTCAAGCGCCGCAGCGGGCCGGCGGCAGGATTTAGCATCGATGCGTTCATCTGCATCATCAGGATATCCATGCGGCCTCGGATCATCGAGGAAAAGATCAGCCATCTTCCGTCGGGGCTCCAGTAGGGCCCGAACTCAGCGGCCGGGTGGGTGGTCAAACGCACGAGATTGCGACCGTCCCTATCCATCGCAAAGAGATCCCAGTTGTCCTGACCTTTGCGCGAAAAAACGATGTGCCGGCCGTCGGGGCTCCAGTGGGGAGAGAGATCTTCGCCGGGATCCTGCGTCAGCGCTCTCTGGTTGGTACCGTCCGGGCCCATGACAAAGATCTCCTTGTTCCCGGTACGGTCGGATACGAAGACGATCGCATCTCCTTGCGGGCTGAAGACGGGATTCTCATCGCTGGCCTTGTTGCGCGTGAGCTGAGTAAGAAGGCCGGTTGAGAGATCTTTCACCCAGATGTCCTCATTTCCATCGCGATTGGACTGGAAGACGATCCGCTTCCCGTCAGGAGACCACTTCGGCATCGTGTCTGCAGCCGGGTCGGTCGTGGCCGGGGTGTGTTTGTTGGAAGCGATATCCATGATCCAGATGTCGTTATTGCCGGCCCGGTTCGACTGGTAGACAATGGCTCGGCCGTCCAGACGCCAGTCCGGAGCCATCTCCACCGCCGATGTGGAAACCAGGGGATGCCGATTCTTGCCGTCCGCATCCAGCACCCAGATGTCCCATTCATCCTTGTACAGGTTGATCGAATAGATGATCTGCTTGCCGTCCGGGCTCCAGCCCCCGGCCACCTGGTTCACCTTGCTCGTTGTGGGCGTAATGATTCTCAGTCCGCCGGGCGCCGTGACCTGAATCGAAGAGAGGGGTTCCTCTCCCCTCTTCAAGGGCTTTTGGGGCGCAACCGGATAGGGCATGTGATGGCATTGCAGACAGGCCGCACCCTTGTCAGCATCGATGATCTGGCGTCGGGAGGGGGGTGGCGAAGGTACGTCCCCGACGGCGAGGATCACGTCTCCCCGGTCCTTGAGCCTCGCCCGAGCGGCCTCATCCAAAAAGGGGTAGCCGAGCGATACGGAAGGCATGAGAATGAGAACGCCTACAAGGCAAGCGAGCAAACGAATGTCCAGCTCTTTGTTCATGGTGGTTCTCCTTGAAGGGTGTTGGATTGAGCCTCTTCAAAGACCCAATGGGGAACATTGACTTCACGACAACTCTACGCAAAGGGAGTGGGTCTGTCAATGATCGGCAAAGGAATGCATCGATCCGCAGCAGCGAGGATATTTCTTTACATTTTGGGTTTCAGGCTATAAAGGTTCTTACCCGCTAAGGCCGGCGGAAAACGCCCATCTGCCGTTCGAGTTGCTCACGGCCCTGAGCTAAGCCGAAGGGCTGCGTTATTCTCATCTCTCGTCACTGCGGCGTATACAAAGGGCCCAAGGCGCAAGGCATGGGGCATGAGGAAAGACAAGTTGAAGACCTTTGTTGCTTTTACCTTGAGCCTCAAGCCTCAGGCCTCAAGCCGAAAAGCTCGTACGCCTCATTCCTCGGGATTTCGAAAGCCTTGCGTCTGGGCATTTTCCATCAGCCTCAGCGAAACAGGTTTTAAACAGCCTGGCTGGTATCGCCGGAGACCCCCATAACAATATGCTGTCATCCCTCTCCCAGGTCCTATCCGCCGCAGTGCGCATGTTTCTGCACCTGTGGTACTACCTCGCCTTTGGGATCATCATCGGGTCTGTGATCTCTGTCTACCTGCCGCGGCGCAAGCTGTCTTCGCTGGCTCGTGAGTCCGGTTTCAAGGGCATCCTGATCGCGGCATTGGCGGGGGCCATATCACCCCTCGGTTCATATGCCGTTATTCCTATATTTACGGTCATGCTGTCCACCGGCATGCCGAAGGCGATCGTCATGACGTTCCTGGTATCATCGCCTCTCATCAATCCCGTCATCTTCATCCTGACCTGGACCGTCATCAGCCCGGCGATGGCCCTGGCTAGGCTCCTCTCGGCAATATTGCTCGGAATGGTGTGCGGCGTGGCGGTGGATTTTCTGAGCAAGGGCGGGTTCTTCGAAGACAAGGCCCGTCAAGGAGCGCCGGAGAAACCCGAATCCGGGAGCGAAGGCCATAAGCCAAGGTCCGACGACGGTCCGGGGGACGACATAGTGCTTCCAACATTTCCGGAAGAGGAAATAAGACCGGAAAAGAGGGTCAGGGCGGCCCTGATCATGATGTGGAAGACCGCCAAGTATCCGGGACGCTATTTCCTGCTCGCCATCCTGCTGGCTGCTCTCCTGGACGTATTCGTGCCCAGCGATACCATCGCCCGATACATGGGAACCGGACACACCTCGATCCTGATCGCCGCTGTCATGGGGATCCCCCTCTACATGTGCGGTGGCGGCGCCATTCCCCTTGTGGCCCAGTTTCTCGAAATGGGCATGGATCAGGGAGCCGCCCTGACCTTTCTGGTCGTAGGACCGGCTACCCGGATCGCCCCCATGGTGACGGTCTTTTCCCTGGTCCGGAAACGGGTCTTCCTCGTCTACTTTCTGGTCGTCCTTTTAGGGGGGATGGGCGCCGGGTTCTGCTACGGGCTTTTCTTCTAGGAGGCTGCCATCCAAGAGAGGCTTTTTTCGCGCGGACCTTGGTCCCAACCTTTCCGGCCGGTCGAGATTGTTTGTTGACATCGCCTGTTTGAACCTTACTTTCGAACAATAATTTAGGTTAAATTCGATTTGCTTTTCTTAGTGGAGCTAACGCGTCGTCAGCGATTACCAAATGCGCTTCGAGCGCGATCTCGAGGTCACCCCATCATCGGGCGGGTAATTGTTCAAGAATACAGGAGGTCTTGAGTATGATCGTGATGAAAGAACGTCCACGTGTTGTTGTCGTACTGCTCGTTACCAGTCTCATCGTTGCCATGGGTGCCGTACAGGGCTTCGCCGCTGATCCGCCCAAGGCTCCACTCAAGGGTGAGGAGGTGAGTCTGTACGGCTTTGAAGGGAACCTTCGCGAGATCCCGGTACCCGACGCCCTGCAGGCCATCAAGGAGGCGAAGATGGGGCTTCCGCCCTTTCTCAAGGTGCTCGATGCCGGCCCCGACTGCGGGATCCGTTCGGCTGTCGGCGGCGTGTTGAAGAGGGGCAACGACCAAGTCCAGCTATTCAAGCTTCAATATGAATCCGAGGATCTGGCGATCGCCAGCATCGAGCTGAAGAAGACGAGGCTGAAAACACCGACGCCCCATCTCGCCCGCGCCGAAGATCCGCGCAATTGCCGGAACTACGACTTCGGGCTCTTCTTCGATGAGACCTTTTGGTCGGGCTACAGGAGGGACAAGGACGTCGTCGCCCTCATCAAGGGCAAGGTGTCGCAGGAAGAGATCTTCCACCTCATGACGGAGGTCTTGCCGTTCGACCAGCCCGCCGAGGCCTCGGCATCCAGGCCGATCAAGATCGGGCTGATGGCGACCTTTCAGGGCCGCCTGGAGATGCCGGCCCTCGATCTGCGGGACGGAGCCCTGCTGGCCCTGGAGGAGGCCGCCGGGAAGGAGGAGATGAAGGGCCACACCTTCGAACTGGTCGTGGCGAACGACGATGGGGACCCAGAGGTGGCCGTCAAGGAGGCCCGGAGGCTGATCGAAGAGGAGGGCGTCAGCGCCATCCTGGGGCCGGTGGACAGCAGTTGCGCCCTGGCCCTTGTCCCCATCGTCAGCTCGGCCAAGGTCCCGATGATCACCCTGGCCGGCCATCCGGCCCTGACGCGGCCGGTTAAGAAATACGTCTTCAGGGGCACCATGTCGGACGGTGTCCTTGGCAAGCTGATCGCCGATTACACCACGATTATGATGGGAGGACGAGATATCGGGATCTTTTATGAGGATTCTCCATACGGCAAGGCCGGCATGGAGGCAGTGCGCATGCGGCTCCGACGCGTCGGCCGTGACCCGGTGGCCGTCGAGAGTTACCCCTCGGGCGGGGTCGACTTCAGTGATCAAATGGCCCGCTTCAAGGAAGCCGGGGTCAAGACGATCATCGTCTACGGGACCTTGCTGGACGCCCAGGCGGTCATGCAGGCGATCCGGATGGAGGGGCCTAAGGATGCGAAGGTCATCGCCTCCTCGGGCTGGGCCTCGACGCAACTCCTGCCGATCGTGCCTAAAGGGCTCGATGGGGTCGTTGTGGCGGGCTACACCCACATGGTACCCGATTCCCTGATCTATCTCGGACCGGGCAGGATTGTCCTGAGTCCGATCGCCAGCGGTCACTACCAGACCGTGACCGCAGACGTGGATAAAGACATGTGGCCCTTGTGGGCCGGCCTGTACAAGGCCTTTCGCACCAGGTACGGACGCAAGCCGGATATATCGGCCGGTTATGGCTATTCCAATATCCTTTGTATCCTGGAGGCCCTGCAGCGCGTGAATTTCGACACGGCCAGACTCGCAGAGAGCCTCGAGGATACCGAGAATTTCCAGACCGTCTTCCAGCATTTGATCAATTATCACGACGAAGACCACGACGGCATGCGTTTCATCAACTTCTCGCGCTACCGGGATAATCGCGTGGAGATGGCCACCAAGGACAAATCCCTGGATGCCGCCATGCTGCGTGGGGATGGGATCGAGGTGGAGGCGGCCGGCTATCGGGGAAGGCTCTTTCCGCTGCCCGTCAACAGTGCCGCCTACTTCGTCATTCACATGCATTACGGCTATCCCCGCTTCATGAAAGAAAGCCGGGCCATGGGGCTTTACGGAGGGTTCAGGGCCGAGTACAACTTCTACGGTATGAAATATGCCTATTCCGGCACCCTCAAGAGAGGAGATGACCAAATCATCATGGTCAAGATGTCTTTCCGTTCGCCGGACCGGACGCTTGCCATCTTGGACCTAGAGGCGACCAAGGAAAAACTGGCGGGACGGACCAAGATCGAGGAACGGCCCGAGGAGATGCGCAATGACACGGAAGGGGTCTCCTATGCGGAGGGGCTCTGGTCGGCCTACAGACGGGAGGGTTCCAAGATCGTCTTTGCCAAGGGTGAGGTCCCCCTGGAAGACGTGCAGGCGGCCATCGATGCCGCGCTGAAGGCGACCCTTTAAGACCTGGACAGATCCTGACCAAGAAAGAAGATATGGCTCCCCGAGGGAGCCATTATTTTGGGAAACAGCGATGGAGAGCGAAACGATGAAGAAGAATGTGAAATTCCTTTTAGTTATGATTCTTTTTTCGGGGGTCCTCCTTTTCCAGGCGGCGGGTGGAACAGCGGGAGAAAAAATCCTTCGGGTCGGGTTGTTGGCCCCTTTGAGCGGCCCGGAGGCCCTTGTCGGTCGCGAGGTGCGGGATGGAGCTCTCCTGGCCGTCCAGCAGATCAACGAACGGTGGCGGGACCGCGACGCTAGGGCCCTGGTCTTCATCGCGGACGAAACGGCCGAACCCGCCAAGGCCGTGAGGGCGGCGCAACGGCTGATCACAGAGGAGCGGGTCGATGTCTTGTTTGGCGTGCCTGACAGCAATAACGCCCTGGCCCTGGTCCCGGTCGTCACGAAGGCCCAAATTCCATGGTTGACTCTCGCGACCCACGGCGCTCTCACTCGACCTTCCCAGAGATGGATCTTCAGGGGCAACATCACAGACGATGATCAGGCCAGAATCCTGGTGGACTACCTGTGGGACACCCTGGCGGAGAAGAAGATCGCGCTGCTGTACGAGGATAGCTCCTATGGTCGAGCCGGTTCGCAAACGCAAAGGGATCGAATCAGTAAATACAAGACTCAGCCGGTCGCGGAGGTACCCTATCAGCGAGGACAGTCAGATTTTACGGCCGCACTCGCCGAGATCCAAGCTGCCGACGCGAAGGGCGTACTGATCTACGGCTCAGCGTCGGACGCGCCCGCCGTCCTGCGGGCGGCGCGCGCCGTTAACCTGAATGCCGTGATCATGGCCTCCTCAGGCTGGGACACCGATGCCCTTTCGAAGCTGCCGGCCGAGCTGACCAGCGGGGTGATCGTGGCGGGCTATCTGGCCTTTGCGCGGCCGGGACGCGAAGAGGTCCTGGGCCCTTCGTGGGCGCCCTTTGACGAGGCGTTTCGGGATCGATTCCACCGGCAGCCCGATGTGATGGCTGCGCTCGCTTACTCCAACACGATCTGCTTGGCCGAGGCCTTTGAGCGGGCGGGTTTTGAAGCGCAACGCCTGATCGAAGGTCTCGAAAAGACCAAGGCGTTCAAGACCTTGCTAGAAGCCCTTGTCAACTACAGCGATGAGGGACGCGACGGAATCAGATTCATCCATCTGACCGAGTTCCAAGATGGAACCCCCGTCGCACGCAAGCGGAACCAACTGGTCAGGCAGCTCCGATTTCGACCGCCCTCCCGCGCTGTGAGCATCGGGGAATACCGGGGCAAGATCTACCAGAGCCAATCGGAGCTCTCGATGTGGATGGTGTTGCACTTTGCCTTTGGGCGGCCGCCGTTTCTCAAGGATTTCACGATGATCGATCAATACGGAATCAAGTCGTCCTATGCCGGAACCTTGGTCAAAGGCGCGATCAAGGTGCCGATCGCCAAGTTTGTCTTCCGGTCCGAAGAGGAGGTTATCGAGGCCCTGAACCTGTTCGACTTTGAGCCGGGTCTGCCGGCCGAGCAAGCCGAAAAGCTCATGAATCGCACCAATTACCGCAACGAGGAATCGGGGCGCTATACGGATGGATCCTTCTGGGCCGGGTACGAACGGCATGGAAATGTTCTCGTGCTGGCCTCGGGGGCGATTTCCTCGGCGGACCTCGCGATGATCCTAGCCGCATTGCAGAACGACGTGGAGACCCCTTGAGAAAGTGCCGTGGGCTTGCTGCGACACCCAAAAAAGCGCTTGACAGGTTCTGGCGATGCCGATAAATTGGTTTCTCGGAGAACTGGATAGCAACCGCGAATAGGATCTGTGATTCCCAGGAAAGGAGGTGATGGATCGTCCGAGCGATGGTCAAGGGCGTGGGGACCAGGAGGTCTCCCTGATGTTAGGAAGAACCTAGACAACCATTATTCATCGCAACACAGAAGGAGGTAGGGTACATGAGAAGACTCGCGATTGTATTGTTGGCGTTAGGTATGGTTTTCTTTCTTGGTTCGACGGCTATGGCCCAACAGAGTGTTGTTTCCATCGTGAAATGCAACAATAAGGCCGACCTGGATCTTCTGGCCAATGACTTCCACTTCAACGACGATGTCTCCCACGAGCAGACCAACGACTACCATGAGAGGACCGGCGACTATCCGCATGTGGTCTGGTCCGAGGCCAGCGAAAGGGTCTGGTACAAGTATGTGAAACAGGCCGTCGATCTCGTCGGCGGACTCCCCGTGAGTCGGGGCGACACCATCTACATCAAGCCCAACTATGTCTTGAGCGCCTACCCCATGATCTGGATGGGATTCGGTGACGACAACAGCCTCCAGGGCGCCTTTGCCGATACCCGTGCCGCCTTGGCCGTGGCCCGGATGGCGGCTGAGAAGGGTGCCGGACGGATTATCATCGGCGAATGCCCGGCCCTGGGTGACTCCTGGGCGACCTTCCGTAATTACAGCCTGGAGTGGGTCCAGGATCGATATCACCGTAACGGCATCAACTACGAGTTGAACGACTTCTGCGACGACTGGGAGATGATGCCCGGTCTTGGCTTGGCCTCTAGCAAGTACCCCATCCCCAAGATCCTGAAGCAGGTGGACTGCTTCGTGCCGATCGCCGCCTTCAAGACCCATGAGTATGCAGGCGTGACGCTGGCCCTTAAGAACATCGGGATCGGCGTGCCCTCCGCCCGGGTGATCGGGATGTGCAAGTTCGGTCTGCCCCATCAGGACGTGGCCGAGGTCATTACCGACGTCAACTGGATCGTCCAGCAGTTGGTCCCGAATCAGCTCCACATCATTGACGCGGTCTATGCCGGAACCTGGGTCCCGGCCGCGCCGTACTTCCCCGCCGGCATGATCATGGCCGGCAAGGACCCCGTGGCGGTTGACGCCATCTGCACCGCGGTCATGAACCACAACCCCAGGAACATCGGCACCACCCGGTTGGCCGCCAAACACGGACTCGGTAAGATGGAGTACGACGAGATCGAGGTCGTGGGCGTCCCGCTCGAGGAAGCCATCATCCAGGACTTTCCGCGTCATCCCTACAAGGCGCGCCTGTGGCCCTGGACCCCGACCCGCTACGGCAAGGTCAGCAACTGGGATCAGAAATACCGCGATCCGCTTTATGGGGTGCCCAACTATCCTCGTTGGTAAGCCCTTGAACCTGTAACTCCGAAGGAGGGGAGCATCTGTTGTTCCCCTCCTTTTTTTCGGATGACCACGGCCTGCGGCCGTAGACTCGAGCGAGGAAGATCCCCTCGCAACGTGAAAAATGGAGGAGATGTTTTACTTTTACTCGTAAACCCTATGAGGAGATGTGATAGATGAGAGGCATTTTGAAGGGACGAAAAAGGCATCTGCTTTTTGGAATCATGGCTCTTACGGCCTTGGGAGTTTTGGTCGGGGGAAGCGTTGTCGGCGGGGGGATGGACAAGGCGATTCTCAAGATTACCAGCGATCCTGAAGGTGCCAAGGTCACCGTGGACACCGGCCAAAAGGGTGTTACGCCCTGTACGTTGGAGGTTCCGCCCGGAAATCGCAAACTGAAGGTCAAGAAGCGCGCCTTTATCGCCGCCCATCAGCAGGTCGAGGCGGCCGCGGCTGAGACCGTGGAGGTCAATATCAAACTGACCCCGATCCCAACCACCTGATAAAGTCGGCTGCCATACCGGATTCGGCTGAAGGGGGTACATTCTCCTAAACCGCCCTGGGTTTTGAGGTGTGCACGCGGTGGGCTGTCAAACAAGAGCCAGCGGCTTCCTGAACGCTCCGCAGTGCCTTTCCAATTGGGGCATCGACGAGGAAGGGTGACGTACATGGATATCAATTACCTGCGAGACCTGTTAGAGCAGCTCCGCAAGGGCCAGATCGACACCGGCGCCGTGCTTGAGGAACTCAAAAAGCTCCCTTTCGAGGATCTCGGCTATGCCAAGATCGATAACCACCGGGGCATTCGCAAAGGCGTGCCCGAGGTCATCTTCTGCCAGGGCAAGAGCATCGAGCAGGTCCAGGGGATCGTAAAGCGCATCACGCGGAACCATCACAACATCCTGGCCACCCGGGCCACCCAAGAGGTGGCCGATGGGATAAAGAAGGTCCTGAAAGACTCTGAATACCATAAGATGGCCCGGATCGTCGTCTTGAAGCCGAGACCGGTCGACAAGGTGGGCAATCTCGCCGTGGTGAGTGCCGGGACTTCTGATATCCCGGTCGCCGAGGAGGCTGCCATCACCGCAGAGGTCCTCGGAAATCACGTGAACCGCATCTATGACGTCGGGGTGGCGGGGATTCATCGTTTACTGGCGGCCAGCCAAGAACTCCGCCAAGCCAACGTGGCGGTTGTGGTCGCAGGCATGGAGGGGGCGCTGGCCAGTGTGGTCGGCGGCCTGGTTTCATGCCCGATCATTGGTGTCCCAACCAGTGTTGGCTATGGCACCAGTTTCGGTGGCATAGCCGCGCTTCTCACCATGCTGAACAGCTGCGCATCCGGCATATCGGTGGTCAACATCGACAACGGATTCGGCGCCGCCTATCAAGCCAACCTCATTAACAAGCTTGCCCTCAAGGAGACAAACGCAGAATCGTTGCCCAAGCCGATCGAGGCGAAAGGCAAGCTTTCGTCCATTAAGTAAGACCCTGTGGCGTAGAGAATGGGGCAAGCGTGAGCCGGATAGATTTCCTGCAAGCGATCACGCCCAAAGTGGGTCATAATTCAAAACGTGTTCCATCTGTTCTTGTCATGCCGGTCTTGATCCGGCATCCAGTAACGTAGGATTTAGAAATACCAATGGATTCCGGGTCAAGACCGGCATGACAAGAACACCCATATGCGCCGATTGTCCAATTGAGGCGCGGCCTTAAAGGGCGTGGTTTTTCTTGGCCGAGGATTCATTATGAAGATTGCGTATTTTGAGTGTTTTGCGGGGGCCAGCGGCGACATGATTCTTGGATCCTTGATCGACGCGGGGCTGGAGGTGGAGCGGCTCAAGGGGGAACTTGCCAAGCTCAAGCTGTCCCATTACGATCTTGGCGCGGAAAGGGTGATCAAACAAGGGATGGGCGGAACGCAGGCCCTTGTGCGTGTGGACGAGGATCACCACGGTCACCATCATCGCCATTTGCACCATATCGAGGAGATTATCCAAAATAGCGGGCTGGACGAGGCGGTCAAGCAAAAGGGCATCGAGGTCTTCGGGCGGTTGGCCGCGGCCGAGGCCAAGGTACACCGTACCACCGTCGACAAGATCCACTTCCATGAAGTGGGCGCCATGGATGCCATCTTAGACGTGATGGGGGGGGTGGCTGGCCTAGCGTTGATGGGCATCGACAAAGTCTTTTGCTCACCCCTGCATGTGGGTTCGGGTACGGTCAAGTGCGCGCACGGGATCTTGCCCGTCCCGGCTCCCGCCACCCTGGAACTGGTGAGGGGGAAACCGATTTACTCCAACGGCGTCGAAGGTGAATTGTTGACGCCTACGGGAGCGGCGCTGCTGACTACCCTGGCGGCGGGCTTCGGCGCCATGCCGGCGATGTCCGTAGAGAGGGTTGGTTACGGAGCGGGCACGGCCGAGCGCACGATCCCTAATCTGCTGCGCCTGGCCATCGGGGAGGCCGACGACGAATTAGGGGCCTATGCCTCAGAGCGGGTCGCGGTCATCGAGACCAACATCGACGACATGAATCTTCAAATCTATGAGTATCTCACCCAGAGACTCCTGGAGATAGGGGCATACGACGTCTTCCTCTCGCCGCTTCAAATGAAGAAGAATCGGCCCGGGACACTCCTTACCGTGGTCTGCCCGCCGGAGGCGATGGAGTCCTTCACCGATTTCCTCTTGAGCGAGACGACATCCATTGGACTGCGATGGCGGATCGATCAGCGCCTGAAGACCGACACAAGCTTCCGAGAGGTCCAAACCCAATGGGGACCCGTCAAGTGTCAGGTATCCAGAATCGGCAGGGGACCGGCGAATGTTTCTCCGGATTACGAGGAGTGTCGGCGTGTGGCGCTTGAAAAGAACGTACCCCTCAGGGCCGTCCTGGATGAGGTCTCTTCCTTATGCACAGAGAGCCTCGTTTGAAACGTCATGAAATCAGTTCTCTCAATCCCTCGGCCACATCCGCGAGTTTCAGTTCCTTAAGCCGGCCAGCCTTTGGAATCCCCTTCTGATCCCACCCCACGAGCTTGTAGTAGTCGTCCTTGGCCTTTTCGAGATCTTCACGAACATAGCGCCTTTCGCCGGCGTCTTCCGTGGTGTAGCAGATGTCGTGCAAGACGTCATCATCCCGGGTGCGTCCTTCGCGCGCCTGGATGGCCCGTTCCAGGGTGTTGAGCATGTCGCCGACCCTATAGGACTCCTCCTCACTCATGTCGACCCCGGTAACGGCCCGGAATAGCCGGCTCTCCAATGAGGAGTCTCCCACATGATCCTTGGTGTTCGGGTTGAATAGGAAGGGGAAGGCCACATCGCAGACAATATAACTGTCCTTGAGGATCGTGCGCTCAAAGAAGTGCTTCGCTATCCGGGGAGCCCAATCCCAATTGAGTCCCTGGCCGTCGGGGGTAAGGAACTCAGCCGCCTTTTCGGACCCGTAAGCGTGTCTCATCGTCGGCTTGACGACGGGGATCAGCTCCTCGACTTCTGCGTAGTTGGCGGGATAGCCGAGGGAGACCGAGGCGCCCCACAATTGTGACATCAGATTATGGGAGACCATGGCATCCCGATTGTCGAGGATCCAGAAGAGGGCCAGGGGAGCAATGGCGTATCCATCGGGGAACCCGCCATAGTAGAGCCAGTGCTCCCGATACCCGCCAAACTTGCCTGCGCGCGGATACAAGACGTGCATCAACTCCTCGGCCTGGCCCCCGAGCCGCGTAGCCGCCCGCACCACACCTTCCGCCAGCAGATCGCCGAACCCTTCGCGATGGGCGATCTTCCTAAGGAGCTCGGAGATGAATGCACGTCCTCCGATATCATCCAAGGGCAGTCCCGTCTCTTTCTCCGTGAGGATCTCCTCCTCATAGCAGGTTGCGAGCCACGGGATCATGCCATGCAGCTCATAGGCGTTGATGCCGTAATAGTCCGCCATGCGGCCGGCTTCCCACGTGAGCTTGCTGTATCCCCTTTCCGGCTCCTTGATGATCGATTCGAGGTACATGTTCGATTGGGTGCACTGAGCGACCCCATTGGTGATGTCCGGGCCGCGCACCCGTGAACGGCAACCGATGGGGCACGCGTAACAGGCATCCGGGAGCCGTTCGTAGCCGGATTTGGGGTCTGAGCAGAGTTTCCAGAGTTCCCCCGGGCCGCCGGTGGCATCACCGCGACCGGCACCGCCCCAGATGTTGTATCTGAAGCCCGGCTCACTCGGTTCCAGGAAGGAGCCCGGCTTGGAAGGCCGCGAAAACAGGTTGCGGATATGTAATGTGAGTTCCATCAGTTCCTTGGGTCGGGCTACCCGGATCGAGCCGGTGCCCTGAACGGCAACGGCCTTCAGGTTCTTGGAGCCCATGACGCTGCCGAAGCCGCCTTGCCCCGATGCGTCTCCCGAGTCGGTCAGGATGATGCCCAGGCGTGTCTTGGTTTCACCGGCCTTGCCGATCGTAACCACCCGGGTTTGTGGACCATGACTCTTCCAGAGCAGGTCCTGTGCCGTAAAGATGTCCTTTCCCCAAAGATGGGAGGCGTCCTTGATCTGCACGTCGTCATCACGAATCAGGACGTAGACAGGCTTCTCGGAGCGACCGGATACGACCACGGCATCGAACCCGGCCCACTTAAGCTCCGGCGCCCAGTGTCCGCCACAGCCCGACCGGCAATAACTCTCGACGGGGCCTGTCTGAGGGGCCTTACCAACCACCATAAATCGGCCCGATGTCGGCGCCAGGGTTCCCTGGAGCGGCCCGGTCGTCAGAATGAGGCGGTTCTCAGGATCAAAGGCCGCGGCCCCCGGCGGGACCTCTTCCCAATAGATGCGAGCCGCAAGGCCGCGGCCGCCGATATATTTGGGGACGTAGTCCGAGGTCGGGACAATGTCAGAGGCGCGTTTCGTCAAATCGATTTTCAGGATCTTGCCTGCCCATCCGTACATGGTCACTATCCCTCCTTGATGATCGGATAACCCGTCTTGATGCCGGTGTCCGACCACTTGTATTCCAGGGCCCCATAGGGGCAATACATCCCG
>CAZAGT010000056.1:0-19340 GCA_964484515.1 uncultured Desulfobacteraceae bacterium
GTGGGAAGCCTAAGAGAGGGTTAGCTGCCGCGGAGCGGTTTAGTTCATGAGAGTGTGATCTAAAATAGGGCTCAAGCTCGAATCAGTCAGACTTATCTGCAATTTCTCGATCGGTCGATATTTGGGGATCCCATATCCGTATCTCAGATTCTGGTGAGCCGAGAACCGTGGCTGATCTCACAGATCCGCGGGCTGAAAAGTGGGACATGAAAAATGGCCTTGAAAAACATCCTTGGTGATCGCTATTATTATTGCCAAGCCGCGACGGTCAGCTGTGTTGTGAACAATACACCCTATATACCCGAGCAATTGGCAACCGAAAACCGATATAGGTTATTTTAGTGAGAACTCTTGAGGAGAGGTGAAAATGAAGAAGAACATGCTTTACACCTTGATGGCAGTATCGCTCCTGATGATGACAATTGCAGTGTCGCCGACTCAAGCTAAAGAGAGCACAGAAAAGGCACCGGCACAAGTGCTGATCAGCAATGTCAGCGTTTGGGATGGAACCAGTGACAAGGCAAAGAAGAAGACCGATGTGTTGGTGGAAGGTAATAGGATCAAGCGAGTGGCCGAAGGCATCAAAGCCCCAAATGCCATTGTGATCGATGGCAAACGCGGCACCGTAACCCCCGGTTTGATCGATATGCACCAGCACCTGACGCTTAATGGCGGCACTCAGGCCGGAAACAATTGGGATGCCTATGTGCAGGGCGCTCACGCCTCCAGAGCCGCCCAGTACCTGCTGATGCAAGGATTCACCACTATCCGGGACATCGCCGGAAATTCCCTTGGCCTAAAGCGTGCGATCAATTCCGACAAGCTGCCCGGTCCGCGCATTTACACAAGTGGTCCAGCTCTCGGTCCGACCGGTGGTCATAGCGATTGGGGCAGCTATACCGCCGCCCCCGGGGAACAGAACTATCAGATCAAGGTTCAAAATACGATGGTCGTTGACGGCGTCGCGGAATGGTTGCGTGCTGGTCGCTGGATCTTACGCAACGGAGGTGACTTTTTGAAAGTCATGTCCGGCGGTGGTGTCGCCAGTATCTTCGATCCGCTCGACCTTAACTCGCCATCCCTTGAGGAGATGAAGGCTGCGGTACAAGTGGCCAACGAGTACGGTACTTACGTGGCCATTCACGGCTACACGGACGCGGCCTACAACAAATCGCTGGATGCAGGTGTCAAATGTTTCGAGCACGGATTCTTGATCTCTGAGGAGACCGTCAAGCGCATGGCCAAGGAAGACGTCTGGTGGTCATGGCAGCCATATGGCAGTTGGACCACATTCGGGGCTGGCCAATTCCCCGAATGGTTTACAAAGGATATGCGCACCAAGGGCGCGATGGTCGCAAAGGGCGCGGAACGCGTGCCGAAATGGATGAAGAAGCACGGCGTGAAGATGTTCGTAGGATCCGACATGTTCGGCTGGGACAACTGGCATAATGCTATCGCCAATGTCACCGTCCCGGTGGATATCCCGGACAGCCCATTCACGTCCCTGGATGCCATGAAGCTCTCTACGTCGCTTCCGGGTCAAGCCCTAGCCGAACTGACAGGTCCTTCCCGCAATGACTTCAAGGAAGCCAAGCTGGGCGTCATCGAGGAGGGCGCCTGGGCGGATATCCTGATCTGGAAAGGCGACCCGACTAAGGATGTGAAGCTTATTCTAAAGGAGGATAACCTGACTTTCATTATGAAGGACGGAAAGGCGTATAAGAACCTCACGGTTCCGCCCACAGATCCTTCTTACCGCGGTAATCTGCGTCCCTCGGGATATTCCTTTGATCTGCCACCTGCAAGTGACCATTCCTGGTCGATGTAACCAAATTTGAGCATTGCCGGGGTGTTTTGTGGCTCGGCGCCTATTTGGAGATCGGAACCCCATGCCCACGGGGGTGAAAGCGGGCCAACTCCTCGCGTTGTGCGCAATCGTGTGTCTGCTCTGGCCCCCTTTGGCTCAGTCTATCGACATGGCGGCGACAGCGCAGGAGACCGCGTCTGGTGAAAGTCACCCGGAGACGACGTCCGGTTCGGAGGAGGAAACCACTCCTCGAAGCGGGGAACACCGCTGGTTCGGGAGCCCTAATCAGGTGGACAACCAGATCGCGGACGACGAGGCCAGCATCAGCCGGGTGATCAAGAGGCGGCTCGTCGAACCCTATTTCGAGTGGAAGAAACGTCTCCAAGAGAAGCACGGACTCTCTTTCGCGGTCGACTACTCCATGGCCTACCTGGCGGACAGCGACAGCCCCTCCGGGGCCGAAGACCGGGCGGCGAGCGGCATTGGCCGTTTCTTTGGCTCTTGGGAGTTCGTCGGGCGGGAGTCGGGCAATACCGGCGCATTCGTCTGGAAGGTGGAGCACCGACACAGTTACACGACGATTCCTCCAAGCGCCTTTGGTTTCAATCTGGGGTACGCCGGACTGATTGAACCTCCCTTCAGCGATCAAGGTTTCCGGTGGACTAACCTGTACTGGCGTCAACGGTGGAAAGAAGGTCCGGTCACCCTGTTTGCCGGCTTCTTGGACGCGACCGATTATGTGGACGTCTACGCCTTGGCGAGTCCCTGGACGGGTTTTCTCAACTTCGCCTTCAGCACGGGAACGCTCACGATTCCGGTCCCCAACGACGCCACGCTCGGGGTGGCCGCTGGAGGCATGCCCTCAAAGAGCATCTTTCTTATCGGCGGGCTTGTCGACCGTAATGCAGATCCTACGGATCCCTTCGGCGGGTTCAGCACCTTCTTCGGCGACAATGAGTACTTCAAGTCAGTCGAGATCGGCTGGGCACCCTCCCACGACCGCATCTACCTCGACAACGCCCACCTCACCTTTTGGCACGCTGACGAGCGGACACAGGCCGGCGAACCGAGTGGATGGGGCTTCAACATCTCGTTTACTCGCTATCTTGCCGGGAAGTGGTTGCCGTTTGTCCGGGCGGGGTATGCCAAGGACGGCGGCAGCCTCATGCAGAAGTCGGTGAGCGTGGGATTCGGCTATCAGCCGGTGCCCAAGGGGGATCTGCTCGGGTTCGGGTTCAACTGGGGTGAACCCAACGAAGACACATTCGGCCCCGGGCTCCGAGACCAGTACACCATCGAAGTCTTCTACCGCTGGCAGCTAGCCCCACAGCTTGCCATCACGCCGGATGTCCAGTTCCTGATAAATCCCGCACTCAATCCGGAAGAGAATCAGATATGGATTTTTGGATTGAGGGCACGGTTGGCCTTATAACAGCTTGGTTTCATCCCTCGCCGCCAAAATAACCTGTCCAAGGTCCCCGATTCTTGATCCTATGATATTTTGGATTTTGGTAGAACTACCCTTTCCTCAATTGCGGTGAAACCATGCTCCCTGCACGGTCACGCCTTCGTTTCATAGCGCTCGGGATGCCCAATGGAAAAGACTTGCTCTATTCCGATCCTTTTCTTAGTATCCCCCCTTGACGTTTCTCGATTCAGCGCGAACAGGCTTTAGAGGGAAGCTCGTGGCAGACGACACCCCCATCACTCATATCCTCCCTACCCAGCTGAACCGCCCGACAGTTGGGGACAAATGGGTCCCGCGGCCTCATCTCATCTCCCGGCTTAATGAAGGTCTGAAAAAGCGGCTCACGCTCATTTCCGCCTCGGCCGGATATGGAAGACGACCCTGGTTGCCCAGTGGTTCGATCAGATCCCCGGAAATTCGGCGTGGCTCTCCCTGGAAAAGAGCGACAGCGACCCTGACCGTTTCCTCACATGTTTTATGGCCGCCGTCCGTACTGCGGTGCCGGAGTTCGGGGCCACAATCGAGGCTTCGATCACATCCCCTGAATTGCCGCCTCCGGATTACCTAGCCGATGTCGTGGTTTCCGACCTGGCTAAGCTCGAAAAGCCTTTGAGACTGGTTCTTGGTCTTGACAACCTGAAGATCATCATGAAGGACGGCAAGATCTACAAGAACTCTCTATAGGAAAAGGAGGAAGAAATGAAAAAGCTGCTTTTGCAATTCGGAATTCTGGCTTTGACACTGGCCATTACCCTGCCTGCCATGGCCGCCGAATACGATCTGGTCATCAACAACGGCCGGGTCATGGACCCGGAGACGAAGTACGACGCGGTATCCAATGTCGGCATCAAGAATGGCAATATCGCCATCATCACCAAGAAGAAGATCACGGGCAAGGAAACCATCGACGCCACGGGGCTGGTGGTGGCCCCGGGATTTATCGACGGCCACCAGCATTGCATCGAACCCTATGCCTACCGCTTGATGGTGCGCGACGGCCGGACGACGATCATGGACCTGGAGGTGGGGGCGTACGGTCCAAACATAGACAAGTTCTACAAGAAACATGAAGGCAACTCTCCAATAAATTTTGGTGTCTCCGTTGCCCATGAATTTGCCCGGGCCGCCGTGCTGGACGGATTTTCCGACTGGAAATACTTGAACACGCCCGATGCTTTGAGGTCCCGTGTCAATAAGGGCTGGTCGGCCACCCGCCCCACCCTTGAACAGGGCAACCAGATCCTTGCCGCAATGGACGAAGGGCTTCGTCAAGGAGGTCTGGGCATCGGTTCTACTGTTGGATACATGCGAGCCGGGGTGTCCTCCCGCGAGATATTTGAACTGCAAAGGCTCGCCGGTAAGTATGGCCGATATATCGATATGCACTTCCGTCTTACGCCCGGCGATGATGTCCAGGAAGTCATGGGTATCCAGGAGATGCTGGCCAATGCTGCTGCCCTGGGCTCTCCGGCTATTGCCGCTCATTTCAACAATCCTGGATACAACATGGTGCATGAACTCCTGGTGAGGATGCGGGAAAAAGGCTACAACGTGTGGGGCGAAATCTATCCGTACCATGCCGGTTCAACAGCCCTGAATGCCGTATTTCTCGAACCCGAGGTGTGGGTAAAAGCCCTTGGCCACAAATATGAAGAAACCATTCAGGATGCTGAAACGGGAAAATTCTATACCCAAAAGACACGTGAGGAAATGCTCAAAAAAGAACCAACGCGTCCTATAATTGTGTATAAATGTCCGGAAGAATGGGTGGTTAACTGGATAAAAATGAAAGGCGTCGCCATCGGCAGCGACGGCATGCCGCTCCTGCCCGATGACGGATTGACCTGGGATACGCCCTACGACAAGTTTCCCAATACCCATCCCCGTTTCGCCGGAAGCTTTGCCAAGGTGCTCCGCCTGGCCAGGGAGAACAATATCCCCCTGATGCAGGCGGTCTCCATGACCAGTTACAACTACGCCAAACCGCTGGGCGCTATGGGGCTGAAGGCCATGCAGCTCCGTGGCCGCATTCAGAAAGGCATGGTAGCCGATATCACCATATTCGATCCAAAGACCGTTACCGACAATTCAACCTTTGCCAAGGGAACCTTGCCTTCGACCGGTATTCCCCATGTCATCGTCAACGGCATTATCGTGATGAAAGACTCGGAACCGATCAAGCGTTTTGATGCCGGTCAGCCGATCCGTTTCGAAGTTCAGGAAAAAGGCCGCTTTGAGCCCTTAACCGAGGAAGGTTGGGTAAAAACATTTTATGCATCGCCGATTGATTTCGGCGGTGGCGTACCCGGTTCGCAGCCGAACATGGGAACTCCCGTAGAATATCCGCATATTCATTAATTTCCTGGTTAGAAAACCTGTCATGAATGTGATTCGTCCGCTTGCCGGTTTTTACAAGGCCGGCAAGCGGCAATGCCTTTTTAGATAAGACTTCATGAGCATTTTCATTGTTGGTGAGCACCGGATATTATTTCGCTCGCAGATATTACGAATCAGTAATCAGATCATAAGGCCAGATATATCACGAGAGGTTGTCCGGTTTTTCATGAAATATCCGGGTTAGCGACCGACATCGTGGGTAAACGTCGATTGACAATCTGTATTTGTTACCACCATCTTAGTATATCTATACCTGCATAATCTAAATTGTTGGGCTGATCAACTCAAATGCTCGCAATTGCCTCTATTTTTAGTTAGCTTTGAATTCAATGATGAGGCGAAGCAAGCCGACAAAAATGCCGTTTTAATTTATTGGCTCTCCAAAAAGAGCTTTTGGGGTGGAACCGCGTGCCAGAAAATATAGCCGACTTTCAATTAGTACCGACAAAACTCAATCGGCCTACTATTGACAGCCGCTGGATTGTTCGCCCCCGCCTGCTTTCTGCACTTGATGATGCGTTTGGCCGGAAGCTGACCCTCATTTCGGCCCCTGCCGGATACGGCAAAACGACTTTGGTGGCCCAATGGCTGGATCATATCCCCCACCCATCCGCCTGGCTCTCCCTGGACGAATATGACAGCGATCTGGATCGTTTCCTCCGATACGTGATCGCCTCTATCCGTAAAATCTTTCCCCAATTCGGCCCCCAAATCGATCCCCTGCTATCATCCCCGACGCTGCCGCCGCTGGAATATCTGACTGACGCGCTGATTTCTGATTTGGCAGAACCGGTCAAACCGTGGGTGCTCGTTTTCGATGACTTTCAATTCATTGGATCCAAACCCATGCAGGTGATGTTGAGCAGACTGGTCAAGTACCTGCCGGACCTCCTGCACCTGGTTATCGCAACCCGGGTAGACCCATGGTTTCCGCTGGCTAAGTGGCGCGCCAAGGAATGGCTGACCGAGATTCGTGCCGACCATCTGCGTTTTTACCCTGAAGAGGCGCGAGACTATCTCGGTACACCTTTCAAAGGGCAGCTGTCCGAGGATGCCATTGAGCGGATTAACGCTCGAACGGAGGGTTGGGTGACCGGCCTTCAGCTGGCGCGGCTCTCCCTGACTGATAAGGACGACCCAGAAGCATTTGCAAGGCGATTTGTCGGCAGCGACCGAATAGTCCTCGAATATCTAATGGACGAGGTCAGTTCCGGACAGGCAGACGAGACCAAACATTTTTTTGCTATGACCTCCCTGCTGGAGCGTTTCTGTGCACCGCTTTGTGATCATATTTTAGGCGAAGAAATTGGCATCCAAGAAAGCCGACGCCAAATCGCTTTATTGGAAAAGCAAAACCTGTTCATCGTTCCACTTGACGGCGAAGGTATTTGGTATCGGTACCATCACCTGTTCCACGCATTGCTGAGCTCCCGGTTGAAAACGATCTTGCCCCAAAGCCGACAAGCCCAGATTCACCACCGCGCCGGAGAGTGGTTCGCCGGCCAGGGATACATCGAGGACGGGCTCAGGCACTTGATTGCCGCCGGAGATTTGGACGAGGCGGCTGAGTTGGTCGCGGAAAACATGCATGCGGCCATTGATCAGGATTTATCCCGACGAACTATGGTCCGGTGGCTGGATCTGTTTCCGAAAGGTTCCGAAAAATGCCGGCCGGGACTCCTGGTGGCACATGCTTTTCAGAAAATGTTTCGGTGGGACCACACTGGCGCGAAGTCGTTGTTGGACCAGGCTGAGTCGCTGCTGAAGGATCCTGCCGATTCGATCCCTGCACCCAGGTTACGAAACCTTTGGGGGGATATTGCCGCACTACGCTCATCCATATTTTTTTGGCAGGGAGACGTGGAAAAGGGCCTTCATCACGGCCGTCAGGGTCTAAAACTCGTGACTAGGAAACACCGCTACGCACATACAGTGGCGATGGTGTATACCGCGGTCGCCAAAGCTGTTTGCGGACAAAAGGATGATGCGCTGCATCTGTTGACCAAAGCTTTGGCGGACGACTGTTCGGAGGGCAGCCCCAATGCCGGCCCACTCTTGGTGGCGAAAATCGGTATCTTATCCTATGTGGTGGATTGGGATGCGGTGGAGGAGAGTGCGAAGTTAATCCTAAACGTCCATAAAACTGCACCCCAGGCTGATAACTGGTTAGGGTACGCGCACTATTACCTTGGCAGCGCAGCCTATGAACGCAACTTGCTGAATGATGCGATGGATCATTTCGGCCGTGTTGAGCAAATGCGCTACCGGATGACCACGCGCCTATACCACGATGCACTCATCGGCTTGGCGCTTGTCGCCTGGGCCAAAGCAGACGCGGACAGTGCAGAAAGTTATGCCGACGCGGCATCTTCATTTGCAATCGAAACGGGCGATCCCTTATCAATGCAAATGTCAAATCTAATTCAAATCAGGCGGGCGATGTTTTCCAGAAATGGACCGAAAGATGCGGCTCCTTACACACCGACAGCCGACAGCACCTGGGTCTGGCTTCTATATCCCTCTTTGGTCCATGCCGAAAATCGGGTTAACAAGGTCGGTCATGGTGATTGCAGCGCCGCTCTGGAATCTATCGAAAAAGGCCTGCAAATGGCACGGCGCCACCACAACACCCGGCTGGAGCTCCAGTATCTGGCCGTCAAAGCCGTGGCCCTGAAATGCGCCGGCAG
This sequence comes from uncultured Desulfobacteraceae bacterium, assembly GCA_964484515.1. Lineage (GTDB taxonomy): Bacteria > Desulfobacterota > DSM-4660 > Desulfatiglandales > HGW-15 > CAZAGT01. The sequence goes on from CAZAGT010000056.1 coordinate 8,360, forward strand.
ACGAGACCAGGCGCTCGAGTTGCTTGAAAAAACGTTGAGTAGAGCGGAGCCGCACAGATTGGTGCGGTTATTTGTCGACAGGGGGCCGATGATGGCCGAACTGCTGGTCTCCTTGTCGAAAAAGCGCTCCGAAGATGTTTATCTTAAGGTGCTGTTAGATGCATTTGAGGATAAAATACCCTTCAAACCCTCAACCGCAAATGCAGCGGGAAATTTTTCCCGAACCGAACCGGCGACTGAAGCTTCTCTTTCAAGTGGATTGACCAACCGCGAGCATGACATCCTGATACTGCTGGGCAAACGTCTGAGCAACAAGGAGATTGCTCAACAGCTGTACATTTCACCCATCACCGTCAAGACCCATACCGTTAACATCTATCGCAAATTGAACGTTCACAAGCGCCGCCAGGCGGTTGCCCGGGCTGTACAACTCGGCCTGCTGAACGAATGAAGTGCCTGGAATCTTAACCTCGCAACCGTTGAATAAGCCTTCTAATCCATATTTGCACCATTTCGGATGATTGATTCTCCTCTAAATTCCTGTAGTTTAATAAAAGGTGTCTCAAAAATAGATTTGAGCATCCTAGGCTTTGTAACCAAGCGGCTCCGCAGAACAAGCACACATTCTGCCTGTACGTTTCCTTCGTCTTGTCTCATCGTGCCGGTGACGCGGCTATCGCTATAAGATGTGAAATCCCGCAAAGCGTGAAAAGGGTAGTCAATCTTTTTTTGAGAAAATTCTTTAACAGTTCTTTTTACATTCTACTTTCGCAGGCAGTGAAACACATTGCCCCCGTGTTTTCCAATCCGGTCTGATGTGCTTAGCTGCAGATAAACGTAATTGATCAGTTGTCCACGAGATAACCCGTGGGAATCTAACATTAACCGCCAATCCCTGTTCCAGAATTCGATAGTATTGGGAGCTACAATGACAGCCGTTCATTCCGATTCGGGATCGTCGATATCCCGTCCAACCGAGTATCGTATCCGCGTTTACGGCCGAATGGACTCTGCGTGGTCGGAATGGCTGCAGGGGATGATCGTGACGGTTATAGAGACGCAGGGTCATTTGACCGTAACCGAACTTCGCGGCCAACTTCCCGACCAGGCCGCATTGATGGGGGTTCTTGAGTATCTGCATAACTGTGCAATTCCCGTGATCAGCATGGTAAACATGAGTGCCGACCCACATTGATAGAATGTGGTTAAGCGAAGATGTCACCGTAATTACAATAAATTCGATAAGGTTTCCTGCCATGGTAGGAAGCCGCGCGTGCACCCTAATGTATGAGAAAGGAGATAAGGAAAAATGCCTAATGTTCTTGAAGGAATCAAAGTAATTGAAGTCGCCTCCATGGCAGCCGCCCCTTCCGCTACCGTGATCCTTGCCGATCTTGGCGCTGAGGTCATCAAGATCGAGCCGCCAAGTGGGGATATGTGGAGATATGGACACATGACCCCGGGCTTGCCGCCGACCAAAATTCCCTGGACGACATACATTCAGAACCGCACCAAGAAGTCGGTTGCGCTGAACCTGAAGAAGCTGGAGGCTCAGGAGGTTCTGAACAAGCTTGCGGCGACCGCCGATGTCTTCCTGACAAACTCACCGCGCAAGGTGCAGGAAGCTCTCAATCACACCTACGATGACATCAAGGCAATCAACCCAAAGATCGTCTATGCCTGGATCAACGGGTTCGGACTGGATGGCCCCGACAAGGACGCGCCGGGCTTCGACATGACCGCCTGGTACGCCCGGACCGGCATGATGGAGGAATTGCGCCCCAAGGATGGCGATCCTGTTCCCCTTCCGGTGGGAGCAGGCGATCTGGGCACCGCGACGGCATTGTTCAGTGCCGTCATGACGGGTCTTTACCGCCGGGAGCGCACAGGCGAAGGCTCGATGGTCTCGACGTCGTTGATGAGCAACGGGCTCTGGGCGAACTCGAGCATGATGCAGGCGGCACTCGTCGGCGCCCCGCCGATGCGAAAGTATCATCGCACGGGATGGCCCAATCCGGTCAGCGGCGGCGTCTTCAAGACCAAGGACGACCGCTACGTCATCATCGTCGAGCTCAACCCCAACAATATCGGCAACCTGCGCGATGCCTTTGGTGCCGACCACCTCAAGGGCGACGAGCGCTTCGCGACGCCCGAATTGAGGGGCAAAAACCATCAGGTGTTGTTCGACGAGATGCAGAAGATCATTGGCACGCATGACCTCTCTGTCGTGGCTGATCGCCTCAGAGAGTTTCGCGTGAATTTCAGCGTGGTGCAGACCACCGAGGAGTGTACCCGTGACGAGCACATGATCGCCAACGGGTGCTTTCCGGAAGTCGAGGGCTCAGGCGGCATCCGTACCGTGGACAGCCCGATCCAGATCCAGGCTGAAGGTGTCGACAAGGTCAAACCGAAAAACCCACCGGCCATCGGCGAACACACCATGTCTGAACTGACGGCCCTGGGGTACAGCGAAGAGGAGGTCAAGGCGATGGCAGAGGCGAAGGCGATTGGTTTGCCCCGATAGGTGCCCGACATCCGACTCGGCTTGAATGTGAGCCTGCAACACGGAGATGCAATCCCCGCAATCCGGTCTGATCGGCCTTCTCGGCAGCGTTAAGAACAGATGCGCTCGTCACGCGGGCCCGTGCCACTTGGGAACCCAATACCTTAAAATCACGACAGAAAGGAAATGATATGGCAGAAGAAGCAAAGTTCTTCGAGGACTTCAAAATCGGCGAGTCGTACGTGACCAACGCCCGGACCATCACTGAAACGGACATCGTGATGCATGCCATGCACTCCGGTGATTGGCAGCCCCACCATACGAATGAAGCATTTGCTAACGAGCAACCTTTCAAGACCCGGCTTGCCCATGGAAACATGACCTTCTGCATAAGTACGGGCTTGATCTTTCAGTCTTCATCGGAAAACCCGAACATCATGGCGTATGGCTACAATAAAATTCGCTATCCTGCCCCGGTCTTCCCGGGCGATACGATCAAGGTCGAAGTGAAAATCACCGACAAGCAGGATCACCCCAAGAGTAAAACCCATGGTCTGCTGACGCAAACAGAGACAACGACCAATCAACGGGGCGAGACCGTCGCTTTCGTCGAGCACATTCTCTACGCGACAAAAAGGACTCCCTCCGCCTGATTGATGGATTTCGCGGAGGAAGACGTTGGTCGTTGCTGCTGTCATTTGGTCGCGATCAAACTGTCGCGGAAAGCATGAATACACGCGGCGTCCCGGAAACGGGGCGCCTGCGAACAACGCGCCCTGACGATCAGGAACACAAGGCAATCAGAAAGGAGAACGAAATGGCCGAAGCCACAAAATACAAAGAAGTTGCGAAATTTTTTGAGGATTTCGAGATCGGGGAAAGCCGGATGACGGCCGGCAGGACGATTACCGAAGCCGATTTCATCATGCATGCCATGCATTCCGGTGACTGGATGCCCCACCATACGGACGCGGAGTGGTGCAAGACACAGCCCTTCAAAGAGCCGATCATCCATGGCAATGCGACCTTCAGCATCAGTACCGGGTTGTGTATTCAGGGCGAGCCGCTGAACCCACACGGGATGTCGTATGGGTATGACAAAATTCGCTATCCGAAGCCGGTCTTCGCGGGGGACACGATCAAAGTCACGGTAACCGTAATAGATAAAAGGGACCACCCCAAGCAGTCTAGCCACGGGCTGATCACGGAAGAAAAAATAACGACGAATCAAAAGGACGAAGTCGTCTGTATCGCCCATCACGTGATCTACGTCGAAAAACGAAATCCCTAACACAGAAGCCCTATTGTATTGCTAAAAGGAAAAGAATTTGATGGAAACAAACGAAAATCGCCATTCAAAACTTGACGCGTTTCGCGGCATGGACGTGACCTGGCTGATCGACCAATGGGTCGAGCGCCAGCCGGACAAGACTTTTGTAGTCTGGGCACCTTTCGATGGTGTTGCGCGCCGCTGGAGCTATGCGGAACTGGCGGGTGACGCCAAACGCTTTGCCGCGGGATTGCATGCGCGAGGCGTCGCGGTCGGGGATTTCGTTCTCATGCATCTGCACAATTCCCCCGACTTCCTGACAGCCTGGTTCGGCTGCGCCTACCTTGGCGCTATTCCCGTGACGACCAACACGCGGTCGGTGGTAGAGAACGTCAGGTATTCTGCCGAAGTGATGCAACCCGTTTGTGCCGTCACGCAGCCATCCTTTGCCAAGATGGTGCGCGACGCCTGCGGCGAGGCCACGACGATGATTGTCACCGGCCCGATCCCGGATGGTGACGCCGAATCACTTGGGGCTGAACCCTTTGCCGCGGTCTTTGCCGACGCGCCCCTTCCGGCACTGCCTCGGGACCCTGAGCGGAACTTCGCGGTCCAGTTTACATCCGGCACCACGTCCCGTCCCAAACCCACGGTCTGGACGAACGCCAATGCCCTGTGGGGCGGCAAATCCATGTCGATGTACATGCGTCTCCGGCGAGAGGATGTCACCCTGATCTACATGCCGTTGTTCCATGCCAATGCTCAAATCACCCTGCTCAGCGCCCTGTGGTCAGGAGGTACGGTTGTCGTACATCCCAAATTCTCGGCGTCGCGGTTCTGGGATACCTGTGCCTCCAACGGGGTCACCTGGGTGTCGATGATCCCCTTCGCGTTCAAGGCGCTGAAAGGGCGGCCCGTGCCGGATCACAAGGTTCGCGTGCTGATGGGACTGGCACGCCTGCCGGATGCCGAGAAGGAGTTCGGTGTTCAGACCATGGCGCTATGGGGGATGACGGAGACGATGTCGTCCTGCATCGTGACAGATGCCGATCATCCCGGACCCGCCGGCACGATGGGGCGGCCGTCACCACTCTATGGGGTAGAGGTCCGGAAAGAGGATGGCTCTGCTGCGGGACCGGGAGAAGAGGGCCTTCTATTCATTCACGGAGAAAGAGGCGTCTCGCTCTTCAAAGAGTACTACCAGAACGCCGAGGCAACCGAGGGGGCATTCGATGCGAGCGGTGCACTCGATACCGGAGATGTGGTCCGCATCGATGAGGCCGGCTGGATGTACTTCGTCACTCGCGACAAGGACAAGCTCCGTGTCGGCGGGGAGAATGTGGCGGCCCTAGAGATTGAAACCGCCATCAGCGAAACCGGCCTGGTGATGGAGTGCGCGGTGGTCGCGCAGAAACACTATATGCTGGGCGATGTGCCTGCCGCCTTCGTCACGTTAAGCGAAGCCGGGAAGGCTTTCACGGAAGAGGAACTGAGCAACCGGATTGTCGCGCATTGCCGTGAGCGGCTGGCGGACTTCAAAGTACCGAGATCGGTGCACATCGTCGACGACTTCCCCCGTTCAACGCTGGATCGAATCGCAAAGAATAAACTGCGTGAGCAACTGCCTTCGATTGAAGGTGATTGATCAGACTACGTCTAATCAATCACGTAACTATTACCAAAAGTGTTTTTTATCTAGACCCGAAAGGATCAAGAAATGCCTAACTACAAATACATGCTGACCGAACGCAAGGGAAACGTCGGCATCGTCACTTTCAACCGCCCCGAGGCAATGAATGCGCTGAACGAGGACGTGGCAACCGAAGTCACAGATGCATTGATGGAATTTGACGTAGATGACAGTATCGGCTGCATGATCCTTGCCGGGGGTGACAAGGCCTTCTGTGCCGGGGCCGACCTGAAATGGATCGCTTCGCAGGATTTCGAGAGTGCCCTCCGCACCGACCTGGCCGCCTACATGGACAAGGTTGCTGAATTGCGCAAGCCAGTCATCGCAGCGGTGAGAGGGTTTGCATTCGGGGGCGGCACCGAAATATCGCTGATGTGCGATATCATTCTCGCGGACACGACTGCCAAGTTCGGCCTGACAGAGGTGACGCTGGGGGTGATTCCCGGCGGCGGCGGTCCTGCCCGCATGACGCGCGCGATTGGTAAGGCTAAGGCGATGTACTACATTCTGACCGGAAAATGGATCAAGGCGGAAGAAGTCGAGCGAATCGGCATGATTACGCAGGTCGTGGAAGACGGCAAGCTAATGGACGAAGCGCTGAAGCTGGCGACGGAGATCGCAAACAATCCGCGACTGGCTGTTCTGGCGGGCAAGGAATCGGTAAACCAGCAAGCGGAAACACCGCTGATTCCCGGACTAAAACTCGAACGGCGTCTGTTCCACGGGCTGTTCAGCACGCCGGATCAGAAAGAAGGTATGGCCGCCTTTGCCGAAAAGCGTAAACCCAACTACACCAAATATTAAAACGATTCACAGGCCATGTGCCAGGAACCGGAATATACCCTTTACCCAAAACAAGGAGCTGATCATGCAAGTCAATACCAACCGAGTTAAGAAAGCCTACCTGTGTCTACTGGTTGCTGTTTTACTCTCTGCGACGCCGATTGCCGCGAAAGAACCGACGCCCTTAGACAAGTTTGTCGACGGATTCCCGATGAGACTCGAAAAAGAGACGCGCGCTGCCGATTACAATGAACTGTTCAGAGGCGGCGACCCTTCCGCCTATTTCAACATGCGCGCGTCTGAATTCATGCCGACGGCCATCCTCCCATCGCGGCAGGGCGTCATGCCGCTGGGAAGCAAGTCGATGCCGGAAATCGGCGCAGTGAAAGTCGAAATGACGTCCGAAAGCCATCTCAAAGGGCCACTTACTCTGGACAAATTCCTGGAGCAGTCCGATTCTGCCCAAGCGTTTCTCGTTGTTCACAAGGGCAACATCGTCTACGAGAAGTATCCGCGGATGCGGCCCGAGGATCACCATCTTTGGATGTCTGCGGCCAAACCGACCGCCAGCCTCGTGATTGATCAATTGATCAGCGAGGGTAAGATCGACGAGAACGCGCCGATCACGAAGTATATTACCGATTTTAAGGGCACCGACTGGGACGGTGTCACGACGCGGGATGTGATGGATATGGCCACCGGTATGGACCTCGAGGACACGTCGGAATCCCGCTTCGACCCCAACAACATTGCACGCCGTGTGTATGAAGCCGAGTTCGGCTTTCCGAATAAAACCAGGGGCATCGAGAAGCTGCGGGACGTGCTGAGGAGCACGCCGAAAAAAGCCAAACCCGGTTTGGCATTCGAGTATTCCTCGGGGCTTACGCAAATGCTGGTGATCCTGGCCGAGGAGGTGGAAGGCGAGCGCTGGCATCAGATCTTCGACCGCCGTGTCTGGTCGAAGGTCGGTGCCGAGGGGGTTTTGCAACTGCACATGACGCCGGACGGTATCGTGGCGGCGCACGGGCTGGTATCGAGCAATCTGAGGGACTTCGCCCGTTTCGGCATGCTCTACACGCCGAGCTGGGACAAGATCGCAGTCAAACAGGTTGTTTCGGATGAAATCCTCGATCGCATCCACAACGAGGTGCGGTCGCACGATTTCATCATGGCCGGGTTCGACGGTCCGGTGTTCGCTGACTTTCTCGGCTCGGACGACTTCATCGCCAACAGCCGCCAGTGGGACATTGTCTGGCCCGACGGGGATATGTGGAAAGGCGGCCTGATGACTCAAGGCCTTTACGTATCGCCATCTCGGGATCTCGTGATCGTTTACTTCAACGTCAGCAATAACGACCACTCAGGCCACCGCTTCGCCCGCCCGATCGCGACCTCCGGCCTCTTCGACAATAAAAAAACCGAAACAAGCACCCCTAAAAACTGAGTAAATTGCGAAAGGAAAAGTCATGGGAAAAGTTATCGTAGAAAAATCAGATGGTATCGTCCGCGTTAAGATCAACCGTCCGGAAGTTATGAATGCCTGCGATGGCGACACATATAACGCCATCGCGGATGCCTGGGATGATCTGGAAAACGATCCCAATTTGAGGGTGGGGATCCTCAGCGGCGAAGGTCGCTCCTTTTGTGTGGGTACCGATATCAAATGGATCAACTCGCCAGACGCAGAGGGCTTTGTCGATCGTTTGTATCCGCGCCTGCTGAGTTTGACCAAGCCCGTGATCGCCGCCATCCATGGCCACTGCAATGGTGGCGGCCTGGAACAGGCATTGGGCGCCGATATGCGCGTCTCTGCCGAAGATGCCCATTTTGGTTTTGGCGAAATCCGGCTCGGATGGATTCCCGGCGGCCACGGGACCCAGCGACTGCCGCGCGTGATTCCGTTAGGTAACGCGCTTGAGTTGCTGTTCACCGGTAACCGTATCGACGCGCAGGAAGCCTATCGTCTGGGACTGGTCAATCATCTGGTTCCAGCGGATCAATTGCTGGCAAAGTGCGAACAGATTGCCGCCGATATCGTCAAGAGTGCTCCGCTCGCCGTACAGAAAATGAAGACTGTTGTCATGCAGGGTCTTGATATGCCGTTGCCTCAAGCAGTCAAACTCGAAAACGAGTATTTCCAATGGCTCATGAAGACCGAAGATGCGAAAGAAGGTGCCCTTGCTTTTGCTGAAAAACGCGCTCCAAACTGGAAGGCTAAATAGTCATTGGTTTTCAGCCTTCTTGAGTGCGTTGGCGGTGCAGTTGATCATATTCGGCCCAGACGATCTGGAACTCATTCCATACCCCGAAGTCAGCGTCAATAATTAGAACTTTTTGTGGAACTAACGTCCACAACCCAAACAGAGAGAAAACAAAATGGCTGAGTATAAGTTCATGAAAACCTAGCGAAAGGGAAATGTCGGCATCGTCACTTTCAATCGTCCGGAGGCGATGAATGCGTTGAATGATGTCGCCGAAAAAGAAGTCGCGGATGCTTTGATGGAATTCGATGCCGACGACAGCATTGGTTGTATGATCCTTGCGAGCGGAGACAAAGCCTTCTGTGCCGGCGCCGACCTGAAATGGATCGCAGAACAGGATTTCGAGAGCGCGTACCGGACCGAACTGGCCGCTTACATGGACAAGGTTGCCGAGTTGTGCAAACCGGTCATCGCGGCGGTAAGAGGGTTTGCATTCGGCGGCGGCACCGAGATTTCGCTGATGTGCGATATCGTTATTGCCGACACAACTGCCAAGTTTGGCCTGACCGAGGTGACGTTGGGCGTTATCCCCGGCGGCGGTGGCCCTGCCCGCTTGACACGCGCCGTGGGGGAAGGCCAAATCGATGTACTACGTTCTGACCGGGAACTGGATCACTTCTGAAGAAGCCGATCGGATAGGTATGATCACCAAGGTCGTGGAAGAGGACAAGCTCATGGACGAAGCGCTTGAGCTGGCGACGGCAAGCGGTTATTCGTCGATAATGTCCATATCGCGCTCTGGCAATTGGACGACAGTGAAGAAACGGGCGCGCAAGGTGGATGGGGCGTGAACGCGTCCGCATCCAAGCTTGTTAGCGGTAAGTGGCTACCCTTCATACGCGGCGCTTGGGCCCACGAAGGTGGTGGCGCATACGAAGCCTCTGTCAGTGCCGGTTTCGGCTACATGGACCAGCCAGGCGGAAACCTTTTTGGCATAGGTCTCAACTGGGGGCGGCCCAATTCGGATACCTTCCCTATAGATCTCGCCGATCAATGGACAGGAGAGATTTTCTACAGGATGCAGCTTCTTGAAAATGTTCAAATAACCCCGACTGTTCAACTTCTATTCGACCCAGCTCTTTATGAGACAATTCCGGACAAGGACGAGGACTTTATTGCGCTGTTTGGTTTGCGTGCTCGTGTTCAATTCTGAAGCAATGAAAGGAAATCCCGTGGCACTTGCATGGGGTTCTTAAAGACGGACAACCTTCCTGCGCAAGCGGGAAGCAGGAGCATTAGAACACCTGCGAGTCCCGACTCTGTTGCCTTCTTAGAGAAGAGAAGAACATGAAGCAACAATTGATCAAGAAAAATGGAGGTTAATGCTATGAAAAAACTGATTGCCACTTTGAGTATTTTTGCAATCGTAGTGGGGTTGGCCCTGCCAGCTGCGGCGGTTGACATCCCATCTGAGGTAACGTTGTTTAAGAATGTCAACATCTTTGACGGAGTAAACGAGAAATTGTTAGAGGGTTATGATGTGCTCGTGGTCAAAAACCTGATCAAGAAGATCGGCAAAGACATCAAAATAGCGGATACCTATGAAATTGACGTGAAAACCGGCGGTTATAAAGAAGTATCCGGTGGACACGCCCATGATTTGCAGGGAAACAGCGATAAGGTCGTGGTGGTGTACGAACCGGAAAAGATGATCAAAAAAGAAGTCAAGGTCAAAGTCATTGATGGCCAGGGCCGTACCCTGATGCCTGGGCTCATTGATGCCCATTGGCACACCATGCTAAGCTTTTGGCCTGTTAGCAAGGTGTTAAACTCTGATTTAGGCTACCTCGCCGTCGCGGCTTCCACATATGCCCCAGCCACCCTTATGCGCGGTTTCACCACGGTGCGCGATGTCGGTGGAAATTGTTTCGGGGTGAAAAAGGCCACTGATGATGGTTTGATCGTCGGTCCGCGAATCTATCCCTCCGGTCCTTATATCGGCCAGACCGGCGGGCACAATGACTTCCGAGGTTCTCTCGATGTGCCCCAGAAATCGACTACCAGCAGCGCATAGGACTCGGCGTGCTCGCGGACGGGGTGCCGGAGGTGCTCCAACGCAGCCGTGAAATCCTGCGCATGGGCGCCAGCCAGCTCAAGGCCATGGCTGGAGGCGGCGTAAGCTCCCTTTACGATCCGCTCGATGTCACGGAATACACCTTCGAAGAGGCAAAGGCGGTTTGCGACGTGGCCAAGACGTGGAACACCTACGTCGCGATACATGCCAATACCGACGCTGCCATCCGGATGTGGATCGATGCCGGCGCCATGTCCGTTGAGCATGGTTTCTTTATAGAGGAGGATACGGCGAAACTGATGGCGGAAAAGGGCGTATGGTGGAGCATGCAGCCGTTGGATGTGGATGGCCCGGATGCCTTCCAGTTTGAAAATCCCATCAGTACAGCCAAGTATGTGCAATGCGTTGCAGGCCTTGAGCAAGCCATGAAGAATGCCAGGAAGTACAAGGTCAAGATTGC